>DASRZL010000094.1:0-7711 GCA_035686425.1 Thermoleophilia bacterium | reverse complement strand
AGATAAGCTGCGCTTATGGATCTCCGTCAGATACGCCTTTTCTGCAGGATCGTCGACCGCAAGAGCTTCTCGCTGGCGGCCGACGAGATGCACATCACCCAGCCGGCTGCCAGCCAACAGGTGCGCAGCCTCGAGCGCGAGCTCAAAACGATCCTCCTCGACCGCTCGCGCCGCACCGTCGTCCCCACCGACGCCGGCGCGGTCCTGTACCGCTACGGCCGCGAGATCCTCGACCTCGACGAACGCGCCCGCACCGAGATCCTCGACCTCGGCGAGCTCGTCGCCGGCCGCATCGTCGTCGGCGCCTCCACCGGCCCCGGTGAGCACGTGCTCCCCGGGATGCTCACGCAGTTCAAGGGAGGCTACCCCGGCGTCAGCATCTCCCTGCGCGTCGACGACACGCACGCCGTCATCGAGCGTGTGCTCTCGAGAGAATTCGAGATCGGCGCCGTTGGCGCCGTCACGCCGCGGCCGGAGCTGGTCGCGGAACCGCTCGCCCGGGACGAGATCGTCCTCGTGTGCGCGCCCACGCACGCATGGGCCTCTCGCGACCAGGTCGCGCTCGACGAGCTGCTCGGGGAGCCGCAGCTCATGCAGCAGCAGGGCGCCGGCGTGCGTATCGTGGTCGAGGACCACCTGCGGCGTGCCGGAGTGCGCCCCGAGAAGCTCAACGTCGTCATGGAGATGGGACTCATGGAGTCGGCCAAGCAGGCGGCCATCGCCGGCGGCGGCGTGACCTTCCTCAGCCGCTGGGCGATCGGCCCTGAGCTCGAGCACGGCGCGCTCGTCGTCGTGCCGATCGAGGGCTTCCGCATCCTCCGCGACTTCTACGCCGTGCGCTCCAAGACGCGCGTGCTGAGCCGGGCCGCCGAGGCCCTGCTCGCGTTCTTCCGCGAGCAGTACGCGGCGGCTGGCTGAACCGGGGCCCTTCTCTTCTGGACGAGACGCGCCGGCAGACCGCTCGAGCACCCGGACAGCGCGATCGCGTCGATCTCAAGTCCGCCGCCTGCTTGGCCGCCGACTCTGACCTGGATGCCCGCCACGACGAGCGCGGGTCACCGCTGCCGCCCGCCTGACTCACCGCTCACCAGGCGCCTCTCCGGCGCCGCCAGCGCATTCCCATTTCGCATGCCGCGCTGCCCCCGCATAAGGCCCGCTACTGCTGTGAGCCTGAGGGCGCCGTGACGATCCGGGATGACCCCGGCATCATTTATGCGGCTTATTTGACAGATAAGTATGTGCCGCCCATACTCGCGGCCATTCGAGCGCCGGGCGCGCAGCGCGCCTCCCCGCTGCTCCACGAGAGGAACGATGACCGAGACCGAGAGCAACGCCGTCGCAGTGCCGGCGCCGGGCCGGACCGACGCCGACCCGTCCGGCGACGCCGCGACGGCCACCGACCAGGACATCTTCGACCCGGAGATCGACGACACGCTGCCGCCGTTCCGCCCCGGCCCCGAGCCGTCCGGCCTGACGGCCGGAGCATGGCTCAGACGCTGGGGCGTCGGGCTCACCGGCTGGGGCGTCTTCGTCCTAGCCGTCTATCTGACGCTGGGCGCCAACCTCAACCCGTACCTCAGCATCGCCGGGCTCATGGTCGGCTTCCTCGTCGGCCTCACCGGGATGGGCGGCGGCGCCCTGATGACCCCCGTGCTGATCTTCTTCTTCGGCTTCGAGCCGACGATGGCGATCGGCACGGATGTGACGTACGCCGCCGTCACCAAGATCGCCGGTTCGTGGAAGCACTGGCGCCAGGGCTCGGTGGACATCCCCCTGGCGCTCTGGCTCGCCCTCGGCAGTATCCCGGCCTCGCTCGTCGGCGTGGCCACGGTCGTCTACGTCAAGACCACCTACGGCGACGTCATCAACAGCATCCTGTACCGCGCCATCGGGTCGGCGCTGATGATGGTCGGCGTGCTGCTCATCGTCAAGGTCGTCCTGCACGTCGACCAGGCACACCGGCGCGAGAACATCCGCATGACGCGACGGCTCAAGATCATGACCGTCGGACTCGGCCTCTGCACCGGCTTCATCATCGGGTTCACGTCCGTCGGCAGCGGCACCTTCCTGGCCGTGTTCCTCATCCTCTTCTATCCGCTCACCACCGACCGGATCATCGGTACCGACATCTTCCACGCGATGATCCTGCTGGTCGTCACGGGCCTGGCGCAGATCGGTGTCGGCCACGTCGACCTGTGGATGGTGGCCTCGCTGCTGATGGGCTCTATCCCGGGCGTGCTGCTGGGCTCGCAGATGACGGTCAAGGCGCCCACGCGCGTCCTGCGCACCGTCCTTGCGGTGGTGCTCTTCCTCAGCGGTCTGGCGCTTCTCCTCAAGGCATAGCGCGAAGCGCCACGGCAGGTGCGTAGCCCGCGTCGCCGGGTGTGCTCACCCGGTACTCTGACCCGGGTCCGGAGACAGGTGTTCGTGCACCGCGAGCCATGACCCTCCATGCTGGCGAACGAAGACGATGGTCTCCCGCTCGCGGGCGATCTCCTCGCCGGCATCGAGACCGACGCGCGTGACCAGGCTGTGCGTGAAGATGGCGGCGTCGCCCACCACCTGGATCGTCTGGCCCGACGAGGTGCACGCCAAGACACGGAAGCCATCCTCGCGCTCCCAGCGCTCCCACTCCGCGCGGTAGGCCGCCTTGGACTCGAACCGCTCCGGAGAGCTGTAGAACACGAAGGTAGCGTCCGGGCGAAAAGCCCGGAAGTAGTCTTCGGTCTGATGCGCGCCGAACGCCGCGATGAGTGCGTTCGCGGCGGTCTTCACCTGCTCCTCGCTGACCGCGTCGCTGGTCACCAGGTCACCTCCTACCCGTTGATGTCGAAGAACTTCCGCACATCACCGGCGCCCGACTCTGGGACCGGCCCGATGGGCTGTTCCCCCTCATGTCGAGCCGCCAGACTCCCCATCCAGCGTCAGAAGTCGCCCGTACAGCTCGGGGCGCCGGTCCCTGAACATCGCCCAGCGCTCGCGATAGCGGCGCACCTCATCCAGATCGAAGGCCGCAGTGACGACTTCCTGCTGGTCACTCGACGCCTGCGCCACGATCGCGCCGGTCTGATCGGCGATGAACGAGGATCCGTAGAAGCGCATGCTGGCCGAGTCTCCGTCCTCGACACCGATGCGGTTTGAGGCAACGAGCGGCATCAGGTTGGCCGCCGCGTGCCCCTGCTGGACACGCAGCCAGGCGCCACTCGAGTCCTCCTCTGGCGCCGGCGGGTCGGAGCCGATGGCCGTGGGATAGAGCAGCACCTCCGCCCCCATGAGCGCCATGCTGCGGGCGCTCTCCGGGAACCACTGGTCCCAGCAGATACCCACGCCGAGAACCCCGTGGCGCGTGCGCCACACCCTGAACCCCGTGTCGCCCGGCGAGAAGTAGTACTTCTCGTGGTACCCGACCGCATGCGGGATGTGCGTCTTCCGGTAGATGCCGAGGGCAGCGCCGTCGGCATCGATCATCACCAGGGAGTTGAAGAAGGCTTGCCCGGCACGCTCGAAGATGCTCACCGGAAGGACGACGCCGAGTTCAGCAGCAAGACGCTGGAAGCGCTCGACGGTCGGATGACCGTCGACGGGACGCGCGAGGTCGAAGTGGCGCGCGCTCTGGTCGATGCAGAAGTAGGGGGTCTCGAACAGCTCCTGCAGGAGAACGACCTGCGCACCGCGCGACGCCGCCTCGCGCACCAAGCTCTCGGCCCGGTCGATGTTCTCGCCGATCTCCCACGAGCAGGCCATCTGAGTAGCTGCGATCGTCACGGCCCGAGCCATGTCATCTCCTCTCCCCGAGGGGCTGCTGTTGCGTGACGCAGTGCACGTTGCCGCCGGCGAGGATGATCTCGTGGCTGGGCAACGGCACGACCTCTCTCTCGGGGAACAACCCCTGCAGCGCCTCTCTGGCCTCATCGTCTTTCGGGTCGTCGAACGTCGGCATGACCACCCCGCCGTTGCAGATGTAGCAGTTGACGTAGGTCGCGGCCTGCCGGAAACCGGCCGGCATCGGCAGAGCGCCCTCGACCATGTCGATACCGGCAGCCTCTTCCTCTGTCAGGAGGACGTCCTCAGGGAGCGGTATCTTGTGGATCTCGAGGCGGCGGCCGCGGGCATCCGTGGCTCGCTCCAGCCGCTGCAGGTTCTCAGCGAGGATCTCCCGCCGCCAATCGGTAGGATCCTCGCTCCACGCCAGCGCGACGACGCCGGGCCGCACGAAGGTGGCCACATCGTCGATGTGGCCCGACGTCACATCGGGATCGAGCCCGCGCCCGAGCCAGACAACGTTCGAGGCCCTGAGGTAGTCACACAGGTAGCGCTCGATCTGCTCGCGACTCAAATCGGGGTTGCGGTTGGGATTGAGCAGGCACTCCTCCGTCGTGAGGACGGTGCCCTCGCCGTCGACGTGGATCGAGCCGCCCTCGAGGACGAGCGGGGCGCGGTATCGGTCGACGCCCTCGATCTCCGCGATCTTGCGCGCCACCCTGTCATCCTTCTCCCACGTCGGGAGATACCGGCCGTGGGAGTTGAAGTGCCAGTCGACCAGGCGGACGTCGCCGTGGTCGTTCACCACGAAGCTCGGTCCCGAATCGCGCAACCAGGCGTCGTCCGAGGAGATCTCGAGGACGCGGATCTCGTCGGGCAGCCGGGAGCGGGCGTTGTCGAACTGATCGTGGTTCACGCCGACCGTCACCGGCTCGAAACGGGCGATCGCCGTGGCGAGCGCGACGAAGGCGCCCTGCGCCGGCTTGCCGCCGAGCCGCCACACGTCGGGGCGCTGCGGCCAGAGCAGCCAGGTCCCCGCGTGCGGCTCGAACTCGCCCGGCATGCGGAAGCCGTCGTCGCGAGGCGTGCTGTCGAAGAGCTTGGTCATCTTGCCTCCTGAAGTATGGGACTTCTTGCCGCCGCGCTCGGCGCGTCAGCTGAGCAGCCGGCCTGCGGGCACTTGCTGCGTGATGCAGCCCAGCCCGCCGCCGCCGAAGGCCGACATCTCGACGGGCATGCCGACGACCTCGCGGCCGGGGAGCAGCTCGCCGATACGAGCGTAGGCGGCCTCCTCGCCCTCGACGCCGAGACGCGGAAGCAGCACGCCGCCGTTCACGAAGACCAGGTTCACGTACGGCGCGGGCATGAGTTTGGTGGCCCCGGGAGTGCGCAGGTCGAGTCCCGCGCCGATCCCCTTCACGTAGGGCAGCAGGTCCATATCGATGACGTCGAGCCTGCGACCAGCGGCGTCGGTCGACTCTTGGAGAACCGCCAGGTTCTCCTGCAGCCGGGCGTGGTTCCGATTCTCCGGCGGCGCCGTCTGGGCAAGTACCACGCCCGGGGCGACGAACTGGGCGACGTCGTCGACGTGCCCGGCCGTCGAGAGCGGGCCGGAGTCCTCGACCAGTCCGAACGGCAGCCAGATCACCTTCTCGATCCCCAGCCACTCGCGCAGGGCGTCCTCGTAGTCGCGCCGCGACATACCGAGGTTGCGGTTGTGCAACAGGCACTGCTCGGTGGTCAGCAGCGTGCCCTCGCCGTCGGTGTTGAACGCGCCCCCCTCAAGCACGAACGGCGCCTGATAGAAGCGGGCCTTCCACGCCGCTGCGATCCCCTTCGGCACCAGGGCGTCGGCAGCGCACGGAAACTGTTCATTCCAGCCGTCGAACCCGAATCCCACCACGGCTACCGCTTCCTGACGGTCGCGCACAAAGATCGGACCGTTGTCCCGGATCCACGAATCGTCGAGCGGCAGCTCGAGCACGTCGACCCCGTCACCGGTCAGCCTCGATGCCTCAGCCGCGTCCTGGCTGCGCGCCACCACGGTGACCGGCTCGAAGCGCGCGATCGCGCGGGCGACCTCTGCCCACTCTTCTCTGGCCACCTGCATGAGCGGCCCGAAGAGATCCTCGTTGCACGGCCAGGACAGCAGTGTGCGCGCATGATCGACGAACCGCGCCGGGAGGCGCAGGCCATCGGCGCTCGGCGTCGCGCGCTGTGCCGATCCAGGTCTCTGGTCACTCATCATTGCTCCTCCTCTGTCGCCCTCGGTGTCGATCGGCGCTGGGCGCTGCACGGCCCGCGCCGCGACACTACGAAAGCAGGGTTCGACCGATCTCGTGCAGGTCCGGGTCGGCGGGCAGCTCGTCGATGCCGATCAGGGCGAGCAGGACCGCTTTCTGCAGGTGCTTACGGTTCTCGGACTGGTCGAAGCACAGCGCCATAGGGCCGTCCATGATGGCGTCGGTCGCTTCCTCGTTGCGAACGGCCGGCAGGCAGTCCATGAACCGCGCCCCCGGTTTGGCCTTGGCCCACAGCTCCTCGTTCACCTGATACGGCTGATAGGTGCGACGCAGCGCCTCCCTGGCTTCTCCCTCCTCGAGCCACCACCACAGCACCGTGTAGATGAAGTCGGCGTCGGCGACCGCCTCCTCCGCGTCGTCGGTCAGGGTCAGTGATGCGCCGCTCTGCTCGCAGTTGGCGCGCACCAGCGCCTGCATCTCGGGCGCCATCTGGTGGTCGGCGGGGCCGGCCAGCACGACGTCGACGCCGAGCTTGCTGCACGTCAGAGCGACCGAACTCGCCATCGCGTCGCTGACCTTGCCGAGAAACGCCAGCTTGACACCCTCGAAGCGGCCCGCGGCCTCCCAGATGGTGAACGCGTCGGTGAGCGACTGGATCGGATGGTCGTAGTCGTCGGTGAGGCCATTGACGACCGGCACGGTGGCCCAGCGAGCCATCTCCATCAGCGACGTGTGGAATGCCGTACGCGCCATGATCGCGTGGCACAGACGCGAGAGCACGATGGCGGTGTCCTTGATACTCTCGCGCCCCGGCAGGTGGATCTCCCCGGGGCGCAGGTACTGGGCGTGGCCACCCAGCTCCGTCATGCCAGCCTCGAAGCTGACTCGCGTGCGCGTGGACGGATGCTCGAAGATCATCGCCAGCGTCTTGCCGGGCAGGAAGGGAGTCAGCGTCTTGCGGCGGTAGAGGGCCTTGAGCCGTGCCGCGAGCTGGAGGAGCTCGAGCAGCTCCTCGCGACTGTAGTCCTGATCGGTGAGGTAGTGGCGGCCGCGGAACTTCGCGTAGCCGCCCAGCTGCCCGGGCGAGTCGCCGGCGGCCTGGCTCATGATTCCGTCTCCTTGTCGTCGATCGTGTCGTGCAGATAGTGCGTGAGGACCTGAGTCCACAGCGCGAAGGCCCGTTCGCGGTCGAAGCCCTTCGGGTCGACGGCCGCCTGGATGCCCAATCCCTCGACGACCGCGACGTTGAGTGCGCCGAGGTCCTCGCGCAGCTCGGCGTTCGCGCTCGCCGCCAGACACTCGCCGTCGAACTCCCGGTACGCCCCGTAGAGCTCCGCGGCGCGGCCGCGAAGGTTGCTGGAGCGCAGGATGTGCGGCAGCAACTCATACAGGAGCCGTCCGGTGCGCCGGTCCGCAGTGATGCGACCGAGCCAATCCAGTAGCGCCGACACGCGCGCCGGACCGGCGGGCGCCCGGGAAACGGTGTCGCTGTAGCCGAATGCAGGGTCCTCGAACAGCGTGTCGACGATGGCCTCCAGGAGCCCGGCCTTGCTTCCGAAGTAGTAGTGGATGAGGGCCCGATTGATGCCCGACTCCCGCTCGATCGCCTGCATCGTCAGCCCCGGATAGCCGTTGCGCACCAGGACGCGCCGTGCGGCGACGAGGAGCTTGCGCGCCGTCGGGGGGAATTCCCTCCTCGCCCGCCC
>DASRZL010000093.1:0-3840 GCA_035686425.1 Thermoleophilia bacterium | reverse complement strand
CTGCCGGAATCGCAGAGCACCGTTCGGGGGTTCGCCGTGGCGACCGCCCTCACGCTGCTGCCGTTCGCGCTGCTCGAGCCGTTCGCCGGGGTGTTCGTGGATCGCTGGTCCCGCCGCCCCATCCTCGTGGTCCTCCCCCTGGTCCGCGCCGGCGCCGCGCTGCTCGTGCTGCCCGGGATCGGCGGCGGAGCGGTCTACGCCGGGGCGCTCGTCGTGTTCTCGGCAAACCGGCTCTTCCAGGCCACCGCTTCCGCGGTGATACCACGCGTTGTCGGCGCCGCCGAGGAGCAGCCGGAGAAGTCGGGGCGCACCTCCGGCGCCACACCGCTGTTCACCGCCAACATGGTCGCGTCCCTCGTCGGGACTGTGGCGCTGTTCGGGGGCATGGCCGCCGGCGGCTTCGTCGCGTCGGCTGGCGGCACGTGGGCGGTGATCGCCCTGTCGGGGGTGTTGTGGGTGGCGACCTCGGCCGTCAGCGCGCTCCTCTCCAGCGCCCTGCCACCGAAGAAGGAGGTCGACGCGCTGCGCGGCGAGCTGGCCGCGGTGACGGCCGATCTCGCAGACGGCTTCCGGCGCATCGGCCGCACACCGGGCGCCCTCGCTCCCGTCCTGACGGTCGCCGCGGGCCAGTTCCTGCAGGTCACGGTCATCGCGACCGTGCTCGTGGTCATCAAGGAGAACCTCGGCGGTGGTCTCGTCTCGTTCTCCGGGCTCGTGGGCGCCGGGGGCGTCGGCGTCCTCCTCGGCTTCCTGACGGCTGGAGCCCTGCGCTCCCTCATGCCCAACCGCCTGCTCATCGGCGTGGCCTTCGTCCTCGGATTCCTGGCCCTCCTCCCCGCCATAGCTGGGGTGGAGGCCCTCGCACTCACGCTCACCGTCGGCGCGGTGCTCCTTGGCGTCTCGTACGGCTGGACGCGGGTACCCGCGGACACGCTCGCGCAGCGAGCGGTGCCGGACCGCTACCGCGGAAGGGTGTTCACGGCCATCGACCTCGGCTTCAACACCGCGCGGGTGCTCGGAGCGCTGGCCGCCGTGGTCGTCGTCCCGCTCCTCGGCCCGCGGACCACCATCGCCGTGCTGGCGTTCCTGTTCCTGCTCTGGGCCCCGGTGGTCCCGATCTGGCTCAGGGGCGACCGCGGAGGGTGATTGAAGCGCGGGCCGGCGCTCCGCCGCGCCGGCTGCTCGCGGGCCCGCTCACGTCTCCTCGGCCCGTTCACGGCGGCGAGCCGCCGTCACGGCGGGCACTTGCCGCAGATCGACCGGAACTGCATGGTGCTCAGGTAGCGGTCGCCCCGGTCGGGCAGAAGCGCGACGATCATCCCCTCATCGATCTCGTCGGCGATGCGCCTGGCGACCGCAACGGCGGCGCCGCTCGATGAACCCACGAAGAGCCCCTCGCTGCGAGCGAGAAGTTTCGTCATGTCGAAGGCCTCCTCGTCCGAGACCATGCGTCTGTCGTCGAGGTCGTTCTCCGCGAAGATGCCGGGCACCATCGATTCGGTCATGTTCTTGAGTCCCTGGATGGCGTGACCCATCACCGGCTCGACGCCGACTATCCGCACGCCCGGCTTCTTCGACCTCAGGTAGCGCCCCGTGCCCATCAGCGTCCCGGTGGTGCCCATGCCGGCGACGAAGTGATCCACCTCGCCGGCGGTCTGCTCCCAGATCTCCGGACCCGTGGTCGCCACGTGAGCGCGGATGTTGTCCGGGTTCTCGTACTGGTTCGGCATGTAGTACGTGTCGGGCTCGCGTTCCAGGAGCGATCGGGCCTCCCAGATCGCCCCGTCGATGCCTTCCTTTGCAGGAGTGAGAAAGACCTCCGCGCCGAGGCCCTGCAGGATCATGCTGCGCTCCGCGCTCACGCACTCAGGCATGCAGAGGTGCACCCGGTAGCCCTTGGCCGCGCCGATCATGGCGATGGCGATCCCGGTGTTGCCCGAGGTGGGTTCGAGGATCGCCTTGCCGCTGGTGAGATCCCCGCGCTCCTCAGCCCCGGCGATCATGCTGAGCGCGGGCCGGTCCTTGACGGATCCTCCCGGGTTGCAGCCCTCCAGCTTGCAGAGGATCCGCACGCCGGGCCGCGAGCCGACGTGCATCAACTCGACGAGCGGCGTGCGGCCGATGGCCTCAAGAAGGTTCATCGCTCTGCTCCTCTGCTCGGATTCCGGCGCCGGGCCATCCTACTGCGGCTCCCGTGGAGGAACACCCGGGAAGAGCGGCCGACATTGCTCGGTGTTGTCAAACCTGACAACACCGAGCGCCCACTGCCAGACGGCTCGTCAGGCTGGCTGGGCGCCTCGCCGGCGACACCCGCGTCCCCGGCGATCGAACGTCGACTCATGACTCCCGGGCCCGACCCGCGGACGGCGGACCAACGGGACCACGACCACGAGCGGCACAAGCCGCCCGCAACGTGCCGTCAAGCTGGTCCGGAGCCGCCTTCGAACGCCGGGCGCATCTTGGCATCCACGTACCAGGGTCTTGCGGCGGCGAAGGCCGCCCCCGCGCGGAAGACGCTGACGTCGTCGTAGGTGCGGCCGACGATCTGGATGCCGAGCGGCACGCCCTCGCGCGAGCGGCCGCACGGCACCACGAGCACGGGGCAGCGGCTGCACATGTTGAAGATCAGGGTCATGCCGTGGCGGTACATGGCCTCGATGTCGTAGTCGGCGACCGTGGCCTTGAGGGCGGGTACACCGAAGACGGGCGCGATGAGCAACTCGTGCTCCTCGAGGACGTCCGCGACTCCTGCGTAGATCTCGCTCTCGATCTCGAGCGAGCGGTAGTAGCCCACGTTCGGCTTGCGCGCGTCTTCGGCGAAGGCGATCGCGTAGGTGGTCATGACGTCGCGGTGTTCGGGCAGGGCCTGCCCGATGAGGCTGCCGAAGATGGTCGCGAAATGCGCCCGGGCCGCCTCACGGACATCCCCCATATCGAAGGCGAGGCCGACCTCCTCGACCTCGGCCCCCAGCGAGCCGAACACGGCGGCGGCCTCGCGGATGTTCTCGCGCACCTCGCTATCCACCTCGAAGCCGCCGAGGTCGACGCTCACCGCGATCCTCCAGCCCTCGACGCCCGGCAACTCCGCCGGGATCGTGAGCTTGGGGCGCAGCGAGACGATGTCTTCGCGGTGCGGCCCCGCCATGACGTTCTCCAGCAGGCGGCAGTCCTCGACCGTGCGGGCCATCGGCCCGTCGTGACAGTAGTGGTCGAGATTGAAGGGCGGCGCCTGCGGCACGCGGCCGTAGGGCGGCTTGAATCCGACCACCCCCGAGAATGACGCCGGGATGCGGATGGAGCCTCCGATGTCCGAGCCGGTGGCGAGGCTGGCCATGCCGGCGGCCAGGGCGGCGCCCGAGCCACCCGACGAGCCGCCGGGGCTGTACTCGAGGTTCCACGGGTTGCGGGTCACACCCCAGATTCGCGAGTCGGTGATCGCCGCGCAGCAGAACTCGGGCGTCGCCGAGCGCGCGTGGATGATGCCTCCGGCGTCGATGATCCGCTGGATGCACGCCGCCGTGCGCTCGGCGACGTTGTCCTTGAGGATCAGCGAGCCCTCGGTGCAGAACTGGCCCGCCACTTCGACCTCGTCCTTGACCGCGACGGGGAGTCCCTCGAGCGAGCGCGGCTCCGGGCCGCGGCCCGCGTAGCGGGCCTCGGCCGCTTTGGCCGCCTCAGACGCCTCATCGAAGTACCGGACGGGCAGTGCGTTGACGACCGGGTCGAGCGCCTCGATGCGGTCGGTCGTCGCCTGCAGCAGCTCGACGGGAGAGAGCTCGCGGCTGCGGAAGCGCGCGAGCGCCTCGCTCGCCGGCAGGAAGCACAGGTCGTCGGTCACCG
>DASRZL010000092.1:0-17936 GCA_035686425.1 Thermoleophilia bacterium | reverse complement strand
GGGCGCTGGTCAGTCAGGTCAGCTCGTCTGCCCCACAAGCTGCATCGAGCTCGAGGCACGTCGACGCTCACCCTTGGCCTTGTACATGAGCTGGTCGGTCAGGGCCAGCAGTTCGTCGATGTCGCCGAGCTCGTCGGAGTTGGCGACGACGCTGCCGTAGCTCACCGAGAACGCGTAGTCATCACCCAGTTCGGCTCTCTTGGCCCGCACGGCCTGCTCCAGGCGTGCTCTAATCGCCTGACAGTCGAGGCGCTCGTCGACGTTCTTGCCGAGCACGGCGAGTGCGACGAACTCATCCCCGCCAAGACGAGCCAGCACATCCTGCTCACGAAAGGCGAGGCGGAGCGCGTCGGCGGCGGCGACGAGGAGGTTGTCGCCGCTCGCGTGGCCCATCTCATCGTTGACGCGCTTGAGGTCATCGACGTCGAGATACAGGAGGAAGGCTTGCGCGCCGTCACGGCGCGCCTGGCGACGCGCCTCGTCGACTCTGGCGAAGAAGCCTCGCCGATTCAGCAGGCCGGTGAGCTCGTCGCGGTCGCTCAGGCGGAGCAGGATCCCCTCGCGCTCCTTCTGGGCGGCGATACTGTGGCTGACGGCGAGGCAGAGCTTGCGTCCACCGATGGTGACCATCCGTGCACTGACCTCCACGGGCAAGCGCTGCCCGCGGCTCGTTGCCTGGACCGTTTCGAAGGCGAGGGTCCCCGCAACCTGTAGTGCGCGCGACCGCTCCAGGACGGTGCCGCTCTCCTCGGGTGCATAGACCTTCTCGGCGGTCATCGACAGCAACTGCGCCCGTGAATAGCCGAGCATGCGGCATGCAGCCTCGTTGGCCTCTTTGAGCGCGCCCGGACGCCCGTCATCCTCGAGGCTGTAGACGAGGATCGCATCGCTGCACGCGTCGAAGAGGGCGCGATACCGGCGTTCGCTCTCGAGCTGATCCTCATGGGCGGCGGCATGGGAGTCGAGGGTGTGCTGCATGGCGCCGCGCTGCGAGAAGATGGTCAGGATGACGAGCCCGAGGAGGAGGCCGCCCAGCATTCCCTGCATGGTCGTCGGGACCAGCCACTGAGCGACGGCAACGCAGGCGGCGGTAAGGACGAGTCCCACGTCAGTCCAGCGCTTCACGATCCTTCCCTTCCCGCTGCGATCCGGTCGATTCTGTCGCGCTCGCCCACGATACGCTCCCGCTCGTGTCCATTCCCGGCTTGCCTGCTCGATAGGGGCATCGGCTGCTCAGGCTCACATCCGTAGGGCCTCTAGACGCATGTTCCGGTCAGGGCCCGGGGACACACAAGCCCTCGTTGGGCCGGTTCAGTCGGCGGGCGGGGAGCGTGGGCCTTGCCCCATCGGTAGCGCACCGCGATTGGATGCTGGCTGGCGGGGAACAACAGCCTATCAGCGTGAGGCTGGCAGTCGCGGTGTGACGCGAGCCAGGACATTCCGGCACCAGGGGGGACTTTTGGCCCGGCAGTGGACTTGCATCGACGGTAACGAGGCGACCGCGCGGGTCGCCTACGCACTCAGCGAGGTGATGGCCATCTATCCGATCACGCCGTCCTCGCCGATGGGAGAGTCCGCGGACGGCTGGGTGGCCGCGGGCAAGCCGAACGTGTGGGGCGTGGTGCCCGACGTCGTGGAGATGCAGTCCGAGGCGGGCGCCGCCGGCGCCCTCCACGGAGCTCTGCAACGGGGTGCCCTGTCGACCAGCTTCACGGCTTCTCAGGGCCTGCTGCTGATGATCCCGAACATGTTCAAGATCGCCGGCGAGCTGACGCCCGCCGTCATCCACGTCTCGGCGCGGACGGTGGCCACGCATGCGCTGTCGATCTTCGGGGACCACAGCGACGTCATGCACGTGCGCACCACTGGATGGGCGATGCTCTCGTCCGCCTCCGTGCAGGAGGCCCAGGATATGGCGGTCGTCGCCCACATCGCAACGCTGCGCTCACGCATCCCCTTCCTCCACTTCTTCGACGGCTTTCGCACATCGCACGAGGTCCACAGCATCGAGCTGGTCGGTGAGGAGGACCTGAGGGCGCTGGTACCCGAAGAGGAGATCCTCGCCTTCCGCGCGCGGGGCCTGAGCCCGGACGCACCGGTGGTCCGCGGCACGGCTCAGAACCCCGACGCCTTCTTCCAGAGCCGCGAGGCGGTCAATTCCTTCTACCTGGCCACGCCCGGCATCGTCGCGGAGGTCATGGAGGCGTTCGGGCAGCGCACGGGGCGCAGCTATGGGCTCGTCGAGTACGAGGGTGCGCCGGACGCGGAGCGGGTCGTCGTCCTCATGGGATCGGCCGTCGGGACGGCCGAACAGACCGGGGACGCGCTGGTCGCCGCGGGCGAGCGCGTCGGCCTGTTGAAGGTGCGTCTCTACCGGCCGTTCCCGGCCGAGCAGTTCGTCGCCGCGCTGCCCCGCACCGTCCGCTCGATCGCCGTCCTCGACAGGACCAAGGAGCCGGGGTCGGCCGGGGAGCCACTCTACCTCGACGTCGTCACCGCGCTCGCCGAGAGCATGGATGCCGCGCAGCCGCGATTCGCGCGGCTGCCGCGGGTCATCGGCGGGCGCTACGGTCTGTCGTCGAAGGAGTTCAATCCGGGGATGGCCAAGGCCGTCTTCGACGAGCTGGCCGCGGAGCGGCCGCGGCGCCACTTCACTGTCGGTATCACCGACGATGTCACGCACCTCAGCCTCACGCCGGACGCGGACTTCCGTTACCAGCGCCCGGCCGGCGAAGTGCAGGCGATGTTCTTCGGGACGGGCTCGGACGGCACGGTCGGGGCGAACAAGAACTCCGTCAAGATCATCGGCGAGAACACCGACCTCCGGGCGCAAGGGTACTTCGTTTACGACTCCAAGAAGGCCGGCTCCGTCACGGTCTCGCACCTGCGCTTCGGGCCGAACCCGATCCGCTCCACGTACCTGATCGAGCGCGCCGACTTCGTGGCCTGTCACCAGTTCGGCCTGCTGGGCAAGCTCAAGGTCCTTGGGCACGCCAGAGATGGCGCCATCTTCCTTCTCAACAGCCCGTTCCCGCCCGACGAGGTGTGGGACAACCTCCCCGAGTGCATCCAGGAGGAGCTGATCGAGAAGCGGCTCCGCTTCTGGGTGATCGACGCCGACAGGATCGCCGAGGAGGTGGGCATGGGCAATCGCATCAACACGGTGATGCAGCCGTGCTTCTTCGCCCTGTCCGGGGTCCTGCCTACCGACGAGGCCGTGGCCCGCATCAAGGAGTCGGTGGAGAAGGATTACGGCAAGCGTGGTCGGGTGGTGGTGGAGCGGAACTTCGCGGCGATCGACCGCTCGCTGCAGGAGCTCACCCAGGTGGAGGTGCCCGCGGCGGTCACGTGCGGCGGCCCCTCACAGAGCACGGTGCCCGCCGACGCTCCAGACTTTGTCAGGCGCGTGACCGTGCCGTTGCTCGCCGGGGAGGGTGATCTTCTGCCGGTGAGCGCGTTCCCGGTCGACGGGTCGTACATCACAGGTACGACCAAGTACGAGAAGCGCGCCATCGCCCGCGAGATACCCATCTGGGACCCCGAGCTCTGTATCGACTGCGGCAAGTGCTCCCTCGTCTGCCCGCATGCCGTCATCCGCATGAAGGTCTATGAGCCCCACCTTCTCGACGGCGCTCCGGAGGGCTTCCGCTCCAAGGAGTTCCGCTCCAAAGACCTGCCGGGTCACAGGCTGACGATCCAGGTGGCGCCCGACGACTGCACCGGATGTGGCGTCTGCGTCAACGTCTGCCCGGCGAAGAGCAAGGCCGAGGCGAAGCGCCGGGCCATCGGCATGGAGCCGGCGCACGAGCGCCGCGACGGGGAACGCACGTTCTGGGAGTTCTTCGACACCATCCCGCCGCTGGCGCGCGACCTTCTGCCACGCGGGTCGGTGAAGGGCTCGCAAGTGCTCGAGCCGCTCTTCGAGTTCTCGGGGGCGTGCGCCGGCTGCGGCGAGACGCCGTACGTCAAGCTGGTCTCGCAGCTCTTCGGCGACCGCATCGTGATCGCGAACTCTACCGGATGCTCGTCGATCTACGGGGGCAATCTGCCGACGACCCCGTGGACGGTGAACCGCGACGGCCGCGGGCCGGCATGGAACAACTCGCTGTTCGAGGACACCGCCGAGTTCGGCATGGGAATGCGACTGGGCTCCGAGGCCCGGATCGCCAGGGCGAGGCTCCTGCTCGAGCGCCTCGCCCCACGGGTGGACGGTGCACTCGTCAGGGAGATCAACGACGCTCCGCAGGACACCGAGCTCCAGGTGAGCGAGCAGCGCCGGAGAGTCGCCGGGCTTGTGGAGGCCCTCCGGGCCATCGGGACCGACGACCCCGACGTGCGCCATCTGCTGACCCTCGCCGATGATCTCGTGACCAAGGGCGTATGGATCATCGGCGGCGACGGATGGGCCTACGACATCGGGTTCGGCGGCCTCGATCACGTGCTCGCCTCGCGTAAGGACGTCAACATCCTGGTCCTCGACACGGAGGTCTACTCCAACACCGGAGGGCAGGCGTCCAAGGCGACGTCCCGTGGCGCGGTAGCCAAGTTCGCCGCCTTCGGCAAGGGTACGGCGAAGAAGGACCTCGGGGCGCTGGCGATGGCCTACGGGACCGCCTACGTTGCTCAGATCGCCGTCGGGGCCAACGACACGCAGACGGTCAAGGCACTCCTCGAGGCTGACGCCTGGCCGGGACCGTCGATCGTCATCGCCTACTGCCCGTGCACGGCCCACGGCATGGACATGTCCAAGTCGATGGAGCACATGAAGGCCGCGGTGCAGAGCGGTTACTGGCCGCTGTATCGCTTCCAGCCGACCGCGACTGAGGACGGCCAGCCGTTCAAGCTGGACTCGCGCAAGCCCTCGATCCCCGTCCGTGACTTCGTCACGACGGAGGCGCGGTTCGCGATCCTGAGCCGGACCCACCCGGAGCGGTACGAGCGCCTGCTCAAGCTGATCCAGGTCGACGTTGACGAGCGCTGGCGTTACTACGAGCAACTCGCGGCCATGTCTCGGACCGTGCCCTCCGCCGAAGCGGACGCGCACGCCGGGGACGACCCCGCCGCTGACTCGTCGAACGAGGAGGACGCATCATGAGCCGCCTGGCCACGAGCTATCTCGGTCTCGACCTGCGCAGCCCGCTGGTGGCGTCGGCGAGCCCATTCACCAGACAACCGGAGACGGCCCTGCGCATGCAGGAGGCCGGCGCCTCGGCCATCGTCCTGCCCTCGTTGTTCGAGGAGGAGGTCGTGCATGAGGAGATCGAGCTCAGCCAGACGCTCGAGCAGGGCGCCGACGCGTTCGCCGAGGCGCTCGACTACTTCCCGCCGATCGACGCCTTCGAGAGCGCGACGGACCGCTACCTCGCGCTCCTCGGCCGGATGAAGGAACAGCTGGAGGTGCCCGTCATCGCCAGCCTCAATGCCACGTCGAGCGGCGGCTGGGTGCGCTTCGCCAAGCTGCTCGAAGAGGCGGGAGCCGACGCTCTGGAGCTGAATCTCTACCGTCTCGCGGCCGATCCCACTCGCGACGGGTCCGACGTGGAAGCGGGCGATCAGGAGGTGGTCAGGCGAGTGCGGGAGTTCACCGATCTGCCCCTGGCGGTGAAGATCTCCCCCTATTACTCCGCGTTCGCAAGCTTCGCCGGTCGTCTGGTCGAGGCGGGGGCGAACGGGCTGGTGTTGTTCAATCGCTTCTACCAGCCCGATCTCGACATCGACTCCCGAGAGGTCGTGCCGCGGCTCGAGTTGAGCCAGCCTTGGGAACTGCGTCTCCCGCTGCGCTGGCTCGCGATCCTGCGCCCGAACCTGCATGCGCAGGCCTCGCTGGCCGCGACGAGCGGGGTGCACAGCGGCGGCGATGTGGCGAAGGCGTTGCTGGTGGGTGCGGACGTCGCGATGATGACGTCGGCCGTCTTGCGCAACGGCCCGGAGCATTTCGCGACCGTGGAGAAGGAACTCGTGCAGTGGATGGACGCCAACGAGTACACCTCGGTCCACGAGCTGCGGGGAAGTGTGAGCTACGCGTCCAGCGACGACCCCTCGGCGTTCGAGAGAGCGAACTACCTGAAGACCCTGAGCTCCTGGAACGCTCCACAGAGTCTTACCTCGCAGCCGCAGCTGCCCTGACCGACGGCGAACAGCGTCAACGTCGCCCACCGGACATATTCTCCTGCTAGAGTCCAGGGCGGACTCAACTTCACTGCAAGGGGGCTCGGACATGGGCGACACAGCTGATCGCGCGGCGTACACGGCGGCACACATCGACGACATCCCGTTCGAGCCGGGCGAATCGCCGACCACGGAGTGGAAGCCGGTGCGGCGCTTCTTCGGCATCGGCTCCTTCGGAACCAACCTCGCCCGCGCCACCAAGGCGGGCGACACGCTGACGCACGATCACGACGAGGTGAACGCGAACCACGAGGAGCTCTTTCTCATCGTCTCGGGCCACGCCACCTATCGCGTGAGCGGTGAGGAGATCGACGCACCGGCCGGCACGTTCCTGTACGTGTCCGATCCCGCGGTGGTGCGCGGGGCGGTCGCGCGCGAGGCGGGCACCGCGATGCTCGTCATCGGCGCCGAGCCCGGCTGCGCGTTCACGCCGTCCGAGTGGGATACCGGGCCGCTGCCGGACTGAGGCAGCGCAGCCACATCCCAAGTCCCTCGCCGGTCTCTGCCGCGGCTTCGTCGAGTGTGCCCGCCTGCAGGCGTCTCCTCCGGGCAACACTCTTCAGAGCGATAGCCGTCGCAGCGAGTCCCTGCCTCTTCTTCCTCCGCTCAGCCGCGAGGTGAAGCACCGCTTCCCCGTGCACATGGCAAGGGGGAAGAGGTGACGCTCCACGGCCCTTTCGACCCGCGTTCGCCTCTCTGTTCCCTCCGAGGCATCTCAGATGCCGGCGCTACGTCGACAGGTGCGCCGCGTCCTGCGTCACCGCGCCGTCGATCCGCGCACTCCATGGACGACGTCGTGCTGTGCCTGCGCGCGGCCTGCACCTGATGGCCACGCTCATGGAAGAGCTCGAGATCGGCGTCGACGGCGGAGGCTTGATCTGCGCACCGCGTTCTCCAACTGCGGCCCGACGGGCTGCACCAACGGCGACATAGCACTACTCCGATGGTACAGTCTGCCCATGGGTGCCCGTGAACGCATCGCCGCATCGCTGACCGAGATCAAGTCTCGCAGTCAGAAGCTCGTGCAGCTCAACGTCGAGCTTCTCAAGGCGGAGATCAAGAAGAAGGCGCAGGAGTACGGCGGCGCGATCGGCATGCTGGTGGCCGCCGGCCTGCTTGCTCTCTATGCCCTGGGCTTCGCGCTCGCCACCATCACCGTCGCCCTGGCGCTCGTGCTCCCGCTGTGGCTCTCACTGCTCATCGTCACGCTGCTGCTGTGCCTCGTCATCGCGATCCTGATTCTGGCCGGCCGCAGCAAGCTCGAGAAGCTCCAGGCTGCTCCACCCGCAGAGGCGGCCGTCGAGGCGAAGATCACGGCAGCGACGGCCAAGGATGGAGCCAGAAGGGCGGCGAGGTCCCTCCGGCCGTCGAGGTCGTCGTCGCCCGAGACGCCCCAGACCGCGGCTTCCGCGACGGACGCGACACCGGCGCCCGGGACGGTCGAGACGCCGGAGCCCGAGGCGCCACCGGCGGCGTCACCGACTGAGGCAGGATCCTGATGGCTGAGGACAAGACGACGGCAGACACGCCGACGCCGACGCGCACCCCCGCCGAGATCGCGAGCGATATCGCCGCCGAGCGCGAGGGCCTGCAGGCGGCGTTCGATTCCCTGAGCGGCGAGCTTCAGCAGGTGGCCGACGCGGCGGCCGAGAAGGCCAGGGCCGCCGGCCGCAAGGCGCTCGTCGTGGCGCCTGCTGTGGCCGCGGCTACAGGCGCTCTCGTCACCGCGGCCGCCCTCCTGCGCCGCCGCCGTCACCGCGATCGCTGACCGAGGCCGCCCGTGGCGCGGCGCTTCAGCACGACCTGCTCGGGGTCGCGACTGCCGGGGCGGAGGTTGTCGGTATACGAAAATAAGAGTAGACTGAGCCGGTCGACGGAAGGTTCCACCATGGGCGCCACATGCCCCGTTCCGACCCCCTCATGAAGTCTCGCGTGATCGGCTCGTTCGTGTCGTCGAGCGCCGGGAGGCCGAGTCAGCGCATCCCCGCCTACGGGCGCGGGCGTATCTGTGACGCGCCCCACTGCGACACCGTCCTCTCGACCTACAACCCCGCGCTCTACTGCTCGCTTCACGACGTCGTCGGCATGCCACGGCGTCGTCCCTGACGGCTCGTCGCGACGCTCTCGACCCCTCCTGCCATCCGCGATGCTCGACGGCGTGAGGTGGTTCGAGGGCACATGCCCCGCCGGCGTCTCGGTTGAGTCCCGGTCCGCGAGAGCGTAAAATGGATGTTCTGTTAGTCTCACCCCCCTCGCTTCCGTTCCTCGCCATCAAAGGCATGCAGCTTCCCCGGCCCATCGTTCAGGGCGGGATGGGCATCGGCGTATCCCTCTCACCGCTGGCGTCGGCTGTGGCCGTCGCGGGCGGCCTGGGTCTCATCTCCAGCGCCGGTCTGGACCGGTTGGTCTCCAGGCGCGTCGGCCGCAAGGTCGACACGTACGAGGCCGTGAGGTTGGAGATCGAGTCGGCCAAAGCCGACGGCGGCTTCGCAGGCATCAACATCATGGTCGCCCTTCAGCGTGACTTCGAGGCGTCGGTGCGTGCTGCCCTCGACGCCGGCGCCGACGCCATCGTCTCTGGCGCCGGGCTCCCTCTCTCGCTGCCGGCCATCCAGCCGGCAGGCGACACCGCGCTCATCCCCATCGTCTCGTCCGCACGGGCGCTGGACATCATCTGCCGGCGCTGGGAGCGGCAGCAGTACCGCCCCGACGCCGTGGTGCTCGAGGGTCCCCTCGCCGGCGGCCACCTCGGCTTTCGCGCCGACCAGGTCGATCTCGAGGAGAGTACCCTCGAGCGGCTGCTACCGCCCGTCAAGGAGGTCGCCATGGCGCACGGCGACTTCCCGGTGATCGTGGCCGGTGGCATCTACTCGCACGAGGACATCCGCCGCTTCTTGGGCCTCGGCGCCGACGGCGTGCAGATGGGGACGCGCTTTCTCGCCACCGAGGAGAGCAGCGCCTCGAGCGCCTACAAGGAGGCCGTCCTGCGCGCACGTTCGCAGGACATGGTGGTGGCCAACGTCCCCGGCTCGCCCTGCGGCTTGCCCTTCCGCGTCCTGCGCGAGTCCGCGATGTATCAGACGGCGCTCGTGCGGGGGCGTCCGCCGAGCTGCGCCAAGGGCTACGTGCTTCTCAAGGACACGACGGGCCGGTACACCAGCTGTGCCGCCAAGGATGGCAACGAGCGCTGCTTCTGCATCTGCGAAGGACTGTTCAGCGCGGCCGGCTACGGTGCCGACCGGGAGGAGCCGCTGTACACGGCGGGCACGATTGCCGCCAGGATCGACCGCATCCTCTCCACGCACGACCTCATGACGGAACTCGCCGGCGCACCCGTGCCCGTGCCCGCTGCCGCGTAGACCCGCGGTTCGCGGACGATCGGCGAGCCGCAGGGACTCCCTCCCACGGACACGGCTGGTAGCGTGCCCGGGGGAGATCGCCTTCCCAACGAGAAAAGACCGGGCGGCTCTGGGAGCCGCCCGGTCTTCTTCAAGTGGCGCTACGAAGCGTTTGCTTCGATTACGACTTGATGCGCACGTTCGTCGCCTGCGGCTTGTTGTTCTTGCCGGTACCCGGCTCGAACGTCACTGCCTGACCCTCGTCGAGGGACTTGAAGCCCTCGCTCTGGATCTCCGAGAAGTGAACGAACAGGTCGTCGCCTTCGGCCTGCTCGATGAAGCCGTAGCCCTTCTCAGCGCTGAACCACTTGACCTTGCCTTCTGCCATGATGCTCAATCCCTTCGCCCTCAGTACGGGCAAAACAAAACGACGTGACATCCGCCAAGAAATGCGTTCTGTCACGTCGCAATCCTGCGGGCCCACTCGACCCGTCGCGCGACAGTATAGCAGATTCCGGGCCGCTGCATAGTCGCGAGCGTTTCCCGACACACTGTTCGCGTCGCGGCAGCGGCCGTGCCGGCCTGCTACACTGGAAGCCTCGCTCCGTACGTCGCCTGACGTCCCTCAGGTCCAACACGGCGCCCGCGTCGCCCGTCGCGAGCATGGGGTGCCGGCTTCCGGCTCTCATACGACACTGCACGCCCCCACGGCTGGGGGCGGCACCAACAGCAGGAGACGGTACGTGCGCCTATCCGCTTCACCAGACGAGACCGGTTCCCCTTCCCCCGCGCTCATCGACTGCGCCGAAGTCCTCTGCCTCATCCAGGATGGACACGAGTTGGGCTGCCTGAGCAGCACGGAAGTGGCAGCCGCCCTGCAGGACGTCGACGTCACGGTGACACAGATCGAGGAACTGCTCCTCGCGCTCACGGACATGGGCATCGAGATCGTCGAGGATGAGCCCCATGTCGCAACCGAGGCGGGGGACCACGCGAGCGACGAAGTCGAGGCCGCGCCCAAGCTGGACCTGTCGATGAAGACGGTAAGCAGCGATCCCGTGCGCCTGTACTTCCACGAGATGGGCAAGGTGCCGCTGCTTACGGGAGTCGAGGAGGTCTCGCTGGCCAGGCGCATCGAACGCCACGACAACGCCGCCAGACAGAAGCTCATCGAGTCCAACCTGCGCCTCGTGGTGAGCATCGCCAAGCGGCACGTCGGCAGAGGCATGCCGCTGCTCGACCTGATCCAGGAGGGCAACCTCGGGCTCATGCGCGCCGTGGAGAAGTTCGATTACCGGCGCGGCTTCAAATTCAGCACGTACGCCACGTGGTGGATCCGCCAGGCGATCACGAGGGCCCTGGCCGACCAATCGCGCACGATCCGCGTCCCCGTCCACATGGTGGAGAACATCCACACGCTCGTTCGCGTGCAGCGTCTGCTGGTGCAGGAGGTCGGTCGCGAGCCCACTCCCGAGGAGATCGCCGCCGAGATGGGCGTCACGCCGGCCAAAGTGCGTGAGATCCAGAGGATCAGCCAGGAGCCGGCGAGCCTCCACCAGCAGGTCGGCGACGAGGGCGACTCCCAGCTAGGCGACTTCATCGAGGACACGCAGTCCACGGCTCCGGCGGAAGAGGTCGCGGAGATCGTGCGGCGGGAGGAGATCGTCGCCGTCCTCGAGCTGCTCTCTCACCGTGAGCGCAGCGTCCTGCGACTTCGCTTCGGTCTCGAGGACGGCCGCCCGCGGACGCTCGACGAGGTCGGCCGGGTATTCGGTGTCACACGCGAGCGGATCCGTCAGATCGAGGCCAAGACGCTGGCCAAGCTCAAGGCATACCGCGAGGCCCAGTGCCTGCAGGAGTACCTGGACTAGCCTGCATCGGGCAGGATGCGCCAGAGCCGCTATCGTGTCTGCGGCCCGCGTGCCCGCCCCCTCGAATCCCGATCTGCAGGCCGCGATCGACTCCCCCGGTGTTTGGCTACGTCCCGCCCCACGCATAACGATTGCGACCGATGCTGTTCCGGGCCGAGCCCCCGAGTGGGACCTCGGTAGGGGGAGGACACCATGATCGTGACGACCACGTCGACCATCGAGGGCACACCCAGGAGTGGCATCGCGGTCGTCGTGCCGCGGGCCTGAGCGAGGCTGACGTGGCCGGCCTGCTGCCCGACATCGCCCAGCGTCGCAAGCTCACGCCGGCAGAGCGGGCCGCGCGCGGCAAGGAGGCACGCAAGCGCGCGCCTCGCTCCTCGCACGCGGCCTGGACGCCGGCCGCCGGCCGGCCCGACCCGGTCCGCCTGCTCGAGGAGCAGGCGGCCGAGCGCGCGCCGGACCTGGTGCCCATCCGCTACGGGCGCATGCTCGCCTCGGCCGCCGCCTTCTACCGCGGCGGGGCGCTGCTCATGGCGTCTGACCTCGCCGGTACGCCCGACTCCGGGCTGAGGGCGCAGCTCTGCGGCGACGCCCACCTGATGAACTTCGGTCTGTACCAGTCGCCGGAGCGGCGCCTCGTCTTCGATATCAACGACTTCGACGAGACGTTGCCGGGGCCGTGGGAGTGGGACGTCAAGCGCCTGGCCGCCAGCTTCGAGGCGGCCGGTCTGGACCGCGGCTTCGACGCGGCGACGCGCCGGGCGATCGTCCTCGCCTGCGTGCGCGGGTATCGCGAGGCGATGCTGGAGATGGCCGAGAAGCGCGCCATCGACCTCTGGTACACGCGGCTCGACGCCGACCTGATCCAGGCGCACAGCCTGGCACTGGCGCTGAAGGAGAAGGACGCGCGGCGGATGTCCAAGGACCTGTCGCGCGCGGCGACCAAGCACGACCTCCGCGCGCTGGAGCGGCTCACGTGGGAGGTGGACGGGCAGATCCGGCTGCGGAGCGCGCCACCGCTGCTCGTCCCCGCGGAGGAGCTGCTCGTCGGCGACGAACGGGCGCGCTTCACGCACGCGGTGGAGGAGGCCCTGCACGGCTACCGCACGAGCCTGCCGACCGACCGGCAGTCGATGTACGACCTCTACCGCTTCAAGGACATCGCACGCAAGGTCGTCGGGGTGGGGAGCGTGGGCACTCGCGCCTGGGTCTTGTTGTTCTTCGGTCGCGACGCCGGCGACCCGTTGTTCCTGCAGGCCAAGCAAGCGCAGGCCTCCGTGCTGGAGCGCTTCGTCGGCCGCAGCCGGTATCGTCGCGCGGGCAGGCGCGTCGTCGAGGGTCAGCGGCTCATGCAGGCGGTGAGCGACGTCCTCCTGGGCTGGTACGACGTGACCGGGTTCGACGGGCGCCACTACGACTTCTACGTGCGCCAGCTGTGGGACGGCAAGGGATCGTTCCGCCTCGAGGCCATGGCGGAGAGCGCGTGGTACGGCTACGCCGAGATGTGCGCCTGGGTCCTCGCGCGGGCGCACGCACGCAGCGGCGAACGCATCGCCATCGCTGCGTACCTGGGCGCCGGCGACGTCTTCGACCGCGCCATAGCCGACTTCGCCGCGGCGTACGCCGAGCAGAATCTGCGGGACTACGAGGCGCTCCGCGAGGCGGTGGACGCCGGCCTCGTCGAGGCGCAGTTCGACATCTAGGATCCGCTCGCTCTCCCCGGTGTCGTCCCAGACAACGGATCTTGGGGCGTTCGCGACCTGTCGAAGGCGGCTGCCGCGGTTCGCAGGCCACGCGCCGCGGGTATCGAACAAGGATGCGGATGCATCCCGGGGGGCGCCGGGCGGGGCAGCGCCGGCGGCATGCGGGCGCCGAGAAGGAATAGCGGCATGGGATCCAATGGGTACGAGCTTGCCAGTCTCATCGACCTCGACCGCGTGCAGCGCCTCTGTGACAGTCTCTCCGCCGCCTTCGATATAGCGCTTGCGGTGCTCGACACGGACGGCACGGTCCTCGTCGCTACCGGCTGGCAGGACATTTGCACCCGCTTCCATCGCGAGAACGCCGAGACGCTGCGCGGCTGCCTGGAGAGCGACCAGCGCATCAACCAGCGCCTCCTCGAGGGTCTGGGCCCGTCGGAGCACTACGCCTACCGGTGCAGCAACGGGCTCTGGGACGTGGCCTTTCCCCTGGTCATCGGCGGCGAGCACGTCGCCAACATCTTCACAGGGCAGTTCTTCTTCGCCGACGACGACATCGATCCCGCCGTCTTTGCCGAGCGCGCGCGACGGCTGGGCTTCGACGAGGATGCCTACCTGAAGGCGCTCGCGCGCGTGCCGGTCATCTCGCACGAGCGCCTGAAGAAGTCGATCAGCTTTCTCGCCGACTTCGTCGGCATCCTCGGTGAGATGGGCCAGACCTCGCTGCAACGGGAGCAGAAGCACGCGCAGCTCACGGAGAGCGAGGACCGCTACCGGCATCTCTTCGACAACGCGACGGAGGGCCTCATCATCTTCCGCGTCGAGTCCGGCGTCGGTGGCGATGTCGAGGACGTCGTCGTCGTCAACCTCAACCCGACGCAGGTGGCACGGATGCATCAGCCCCGCGAGCGGCTCATCGGCAGGCGCCTGAGCGAGCGCGAGGGGAGTGGCGAAGGGCTCTCCTCCTACTTCGACGTCATCGCCGGCGCCAGCGCCTCGAGCCGGTCCGCCCGTTGCGAGGTGTGTCTGCGGACCGGGAACTCCTACGAACTGCTCTCCGCGTACCCGGTGGGAGGCGACCTCTGGGCGCTCGCGGCGATGGATGTCACCGAACTGCGCGAGGCCGAGCAGGCCCTCCGCCGCCAGGAGGAGGGCATCCGCCGCGCCTACGTCGACGTGCTCGACGCCGTGACCGGCGGCAAGCTCATCCTCCTCACCGAGGAGGAGCTTGCCGCCGAGCTCGGCCAGCCGCTCGGCTCCGCCGTGCCGTTCGGCTCACCGGCGGAGCTCGCGGACGCTCGCCGGTCCGTCGTCGCCGCCGCCGAGCGTGCCTTCCCCGGGCACGTCCGCCACACCGACCTGCTCAGCACTGCGGGGGAAGCGATGGACAACGCCCTCAAGCACGCGCAGGGCGGCACGTATCGGGTCTTCGCCAGGGACCACCATCTGCAGGTGTCGATCGTCGACGAGGGCCCGGGGATCGACTTCAGGACGCTGCCCCGGGCCACGCTCGTGTCCGGGTTCTCCACCACAGCCAGCCTCGGCATGGGCTTCACCATCATGCTGCAGCTGTGCGAGCGCGTGCTCCTGACCACGCGGCCGGGCCATACCTCCGTGGTGCTCGAACTCCCCGCCGCGAGGGAGCCGGCGCTGAGGGGCGAATCAGTCTGAGCTAGGGCGGCGGCTACGCCGGCGGAGCGCCTCCCTGGTCCTCGTCGGCTTCGCCGTCGGTGCGCTCCAATTCGTTTGCCCGCCGCTTGCGCGGCGCAGTGGCCATCACTACGCCGGCCGCCGTGAGCAGCCCGGCTCCCATCGGCGCCAGCGAGCTCACGCAGGTCTCGCAGGTCCCGCAGCCGGCGGGGCAGGCCACGCGGGCGACGGCCGCGGCGACGAACACGGCGCCCGCGGTGCCGCCGAAGACCGCGAACGATCGGTCGCGCGCCTTCACGACGGTCTCCCGAAGCGCAGGGCCCCAGACGGGCACGCCTTGACGCAGTCGAGGCACACGTTGCAGATGTAAGGGCTCACCTCGATCTCCTTCTCGGGCCGGACCGTGACGGCGCGCGGCGGGCAGAGATCCTGGCACGATCCGCAGCCCGAGCACTTGTGCGCGTCGTGCCGCACGCGCGTGGCAAAGGGCAGCCGGCCGGTCACCGTCGAGGCCAGGTTGGAGAGCGCTCCCACCGGACAGAGGAAGTTGCACCAGCCGCGGCCGCCCTTGGTCAGCAGTCCAAGCGGGAGCAGCCAGATCGCCATCGTGGCGATGCTCGTCGAACTGAAGTACATGAAGCCGCGGACGTCGCCGGTGCCGGCGCTCAGGATGTACTGCATCGGGGTGAAGTTGCAGAACGAGCAGCAGATGTTGCTGGTCACGAACGGGGCGAGCAGCATCCCGGCGAAGAAGCCGTAGCGGAGAGGCGCCAGCGGCGCCTTGCCGTGCATGTCGTACTTGAAGCGGTCTGGGACCAGACGGCCGGCGTGTTCGGTGAGCCCGCCGGCCGGGCAGAGCCAGCCGCAGAACAGGGGGCCGGCGATGATCGCCGCCAGCGGCAGCACCAGGATCGCGAAGAGGTAGACGGGGTTGCCGATCATCGACGGCCAGAGCCAGGGCTGCACGATCCAGGTGATCGGCATGCGCAGGCAGATGGTGTGCACGTCGGGGACGCTGTTCGCGGCAGTCGTCCCCGGGAAGACGGGAGCGAGCAAGCGCACGAAGAGCGCGAAAGGAGCGTAGAACAGCAGCAGCCCGACGAAGAAGAACCCGAAGCGCAGCAGGCGATTGCGGCGCAGGCCCGTGGCGGACGGCCTGAGGGCCTCACTGTGGAGCACAGCAGTCACCTCCCTTGGCGGCGCCGAACCCGCTGTTCACGATGGCGATGGGCAGGGCGGTGAGACGCTCGCCCGTATCGGCGTCGTAGACGGCGAACTCCCCCTTGTCGATCGTGTAGGTGTCCGCGGGGAAGGGCCGTGGGAGGGTGATGAACCAATCCACGGTGATCGCCTCGTCCGGGTCCAGCGGGCGGCCCACAGAATGAGTCTCCTCGTCCCAGTCGCGGTCCATCGAGTCCCAGCGGATCGGGTACGTGAAGCCCTCCGCGGCGACCCGGATGCGTCGAGGCTCGTCGCCGACGTTCTTGACCCAGTGGGACGACAGGTTGACCACGTTGGGTTGTACGGTCGCCTTGATGAAGCCGGTGTTGCCGACATTGACAACGACGGAGCCCGTGGCGCCCATGGCCCCCGGCCCGCCCATGTCCTTGCCCTCAGCCGGGTAATTGACGGCGAAGTGCACAGACTCGGCGTCGGACATCGTGCTCCGCCACGCGCCCAGCGCGAAGGCCACTGCCATCGCGAGAGCGAAGAGGGCGAGCTTCTGCCATCGCCCGACCTTCATGCCACACCCCCCAGTACGCCTGACCCCCCGGTCCGGAGTCAATTGTACCGGAGTGCACAAGGAGTGGCGAGACTACGGCACAGTCACCTCGGCCGATGCCGACCACGGCGAGTACCCGACCGCGCCCTCGGCCCGCACCCAGTAGAAGTAGGTGCGGCCGGCCTGCGTCGTGTCGTCGGTGAGGGACGCGGCGTCGGCTGCCGCCTCGAAGGACGTGCGGCCCTTGCGGAAGTCCTCGCCGTCGGCGCGCTCCGCCACGTAGGCGCCGGCCGGAGGCGGGAAGATCGAGGCCGTCCACCGGAGGGTCACCGTCGGACCGTCTCCGGTGGCCGCCGTCAGCCCCTCTGGAGCCTGAGGACTGTTCTGGACGACCACCGGCCGACTCATGTGGCTCTCCAGGCCGCCCGGCAGGTGGACGCTCCACGCGGCCTCCCAACTGAAGTCTGCCAGCTCATTGACGACCTTGACCGGCGTGGCGCTCAGGGGCTCGAGAGGAGTGAAACCGCCGGTCGTTCCGAGCGGGCGCGTCACGTCGAGTGGCCGGTGGCTGGCGTCGAGCTTGAACGGCAGCTTCGGGAGCACCGGACGCAGCGCGACGAGGCAGGACTCCAGAGGGTCGACACGCAGCGTGTCCTTCCAGCCCAGCTCGCCGCGCTCGGGCGCGCGCGCGTCGCCGTCGCGCGAGGCGCGCGCCAGCACCTGGACGTTGAAGCCCGCGAAGTGGATGCTGTGCGACTCCGTACCGTCGTGCGTGATGCGCCACACCTGCGTCCCATCACCCAGCCGTGGCGGGGACGCCTCTGCGGCGCTGGCGACGAACTCCGTCGCGGGGTCGATGGCCGAGTACGGCACCGCCGTCCGCACGCCGGTGGCAGCCAGCGGCGCCTCCACGCCAAGGGTGGCCGTCTCGCGGCCGTACTCGGGATCGAACAGCTCGCTGACCATCTTGCCCTGTACGGGCAGCGTCAGCCGGTAGTCGCGGTCGAGCGGGGTGAACGCGACGGTCCCGGCCTCCTCGGCCGGATGCCCCGCGGGGGACTCGGTCTCGTAGGCTGCGTCGTAGGCGGCGGTCGGGACGAGAACGGGGTCCTGGGAGGCCGCGTAGGCGGCCGGGAGGGCGCGCCGCAGTCGCGCGAGGTCGAAGGCCGGCGCGGCGGGGCCGTCGACCTGGAACTGCAGGATCGTGCGCGTGTTGGGGCCGTAGCCGGGCAGCGTCGTCGGCGCCCCGCCGATCGCGGTCATGTCGGTGTTGCCGGTGAAGTAGTCGACGCGGCTGTCGCCTTGAGGCGCCGGCGCTGGGGCGTCGTTGTACAGGATGAGCTTGGAGCCGCTCGGGACCTGCGAGAAGTCGACGATCACGTCGGCGCGCTCGCCCGGGGCGAGGAGGAGCGTCCGTCCGGAGATGCCGACGACGGTGGCGAGGACGCCCATCTCGGCGTCTTGCGACGTCGGCTGCCTCACGATG
>DASRZL010000091.1:0-13601 GCA_035686425.1 Thermoleophilia bacterium | reverse complement strand
GTACCTGGGTCGTCGGGTTCATCGTCTTCCTGGCGTGCCTCGCGGCAGCAGAGGTCGGCTATTTGCTGGGCAGGCGTGGCGCGAAGTCGGGCACCGCCAAGAAGGAGCATATGGGTGCCGTTCAGGCGGCAGTCGCCGCGTTGCTCGGCCTTCTACTTGCCTTCAGCGTTTCTATGGCGGTCTCGCGGTTCGAAGCGCGCAAGGCGGCGGTGGTCGACGAGGCCAACGCCGTTGGCACCGCCCACCTGCGGGCGTCGCTTCTGCCGGAGCCGCAGCGTAGCCAGGCGGAGCGGCTGTTTGCGCGGTACGTCGAAGTCCGCCTCGAGCTGGCTCGCCCAGACTGGTATCTGAACGCCGAGCATGATCTCCGCGATGAGGAGACGGCTCTCCAGCAGCAGCAGTGGTCGCTGGGAGCGGAGGTCGCGGAACAGGACCGGCGCGCGGTCACCAGCGGACTATACCTGGAGGCCCTCAACGAGATGATCGACTCGGCGGCTCGCCGGGACCACGGACTGCGTAACCACGTCCCCGAGTCGCTCATCTACCTGATCGGCGCGGTCGCCATGCTGACGCTTGGGCTCATGGGCTACGTCTCCGGCTTGGCGGGCGGGCGATCCCTGACGGCGGTCGTTGTCCTGTCGCTCATGATCACGGCGGTGCTCTTCGTCATCCTCGACTTCGACAGGCCCTACCGTGGCATCCTCACCGTGAGCCAGCTGAGCATGGTCGAGGTCCAGGAGACGATCGAGCGGGGGCTGCCTCTGCCTTGAGGACGGCGGCGCGATACACTTCACGCGCCAGGTAGCGCTTTGGGCAACCAATGACGTTCATCTTGGACAGACGCTCCCGAGTGCCGCGCTCGCTGTGGGCTCGTGTCCGGCTGTCGCGTCGAAGACGCACGAGAACCTCCAGGAGGCGGCCCATGGCGCTCGATCTGCCGCCAACCCGCCGACGAGAAGGCCGCCAAGGAGTAGTCGGCGCGTCGGCGATCGCTCTTACGTGCGGCTCCAGCGGGCCTGGGTGCACCAGCCACCGTAGGGCGACTCGCGTCTCGTCATCCCGCGACGACTCCACGCCAGGTTGGCCAGAGCTCTCGCCGTGCCGCTGTCCCGGGGCAGGGAGCCGGCGTGGGCATTCGTTCACCGGCGATGGATCACGACGGGGCTGGCCCCCGTGGCTGGGGCCGAGCAGACGTCGATGAAATGGCCCCAAACCGGCCCCAAATCGACGATTGCAGCCAGGCTGATGTGCGGCACGTGACGCCTGAGCTGAGAGGAATAGCCTGCAAATGGCGGAGAGGGAGGGATTCGAACCCTCGAGACGCCTAAGGACGTCTAACGGTTTTCGAGACCGCCGCATTCAACCGCTCTGCCACCTCTCCGCGAGGTAGCGGCGCGCCGCGCGCTCGGGCGCGGGGCCGCGGACCGGTAGTGTAGCACGCGGATGCGGCACGCCTCACTCGTGCAGACGGGCCTCTATGAACGCCCGTACGTGCCCGGGCGTGAAGCCGTACTTCTCCTTGAGGTCCTTGAGCGGGAGGCCGAGATCCTCGGCGGCCACGCCGAACGTCGCGGTGAATTCCTCGCTCGGGATGCCCGTCGCCTCCGCGACCTCCGCGAGCGTGGTGTAGCCCTTGATCTGCATGACGTCGAGGGAGCCGTCGCCGGAGGAGTCACGGCTCTGCGCCATCGCCTCCGCGAGGCCAGGCTGTCGCCAGTCGAACTGCCCGGCCACCGTCGTGACGCCGACGACGGCGACCATCACGGCGGCGACGACCGCGGTGGAGGCGAAGGCGGAGGCGCGCCTGCCGCTCGGGGCGGCCACTTGCAGGGCGCCGGCCACGGGGCAGGCGTTGACGCACTCGTTGCATGAGATGCACTCCGCGCTGGTCACGACGGCCTCGGTCGCCACGGCCACGTCCATCATGCAGGCCTTGTCGCACCGACCGCAGTCGATGCAGGCCCCGGCGTCGCGGCGGATGTTCAGGACGCTGACGCGCGAGAACAGGGCGAGAAGAGCGCCGGCGGGGCAGAGGTACTTGCAGAAGAAGCGGTCGTAGACCAGCGACCCGGCGAGCGAGACGACGAGGACCACGAAGCCGATCAGGTAGGTGGTGAGGAGGTCGCCGGAGGTGAGATGGGCCCAGGCGACCCACGGGTCGTAGGGGCGCAGCACCAGTTCGGCCGCCTGCCAGGTCCAGACGGCGAACACGACGAGCACCACGTACTTGAGGTAGCGCGCGACCCGGTCGACGCCGCGCGGTACCGCGAAGCGCCGCCCGAACAGCCTGCGTCCGGCGGCGCCGAAGATCCCCTGCAGGGCGCCGAGCGGGCAGATGGTGCCGCAGAACGAGCGCCGGTAGACGAGGGCCATGGCGAGCGTGCCGATCAGAAGGATCAGCGAGCTGGCCGCGGTGTGCTTGAGGAAGCCCTGGCCGGCGAGCAGCGAATACAGCGTCTCGAGGCCGCCGAACGGGCAGAGGAAGTCGACGCCCGCCCAGCGGCCGCCGCCGCGCGACTTGATGTGTGCGGTGACGATGGCGGTCATGCCGATCAGGATGACTGCGAGGATGATCCACCGCGTCCAGCGCGCCCGCTTGCGGGCACCCTCGTCCGTCCGTCGTTCCGCCATCGCTCGTCTCCCTCCGCCTGCGTTGCGCCGCGGGCCGCTGCCGACGACTCCTGTGACCGCGAGCGATTCTAGAGGGAAGTTGTGAAGAGCCTTTGAAGGAGTTCTGCGGAGGTGGTGAAGCGCGGGAGCGAGGTGGCGGAGAGGGAGGGATTCGAACCCTCGAGGCAGGTCATCCCCGCCCACGCGATTTCCAGTCGCGCTCCTTAAGCCAGCTCGGACACCTCTCCGCGAGGCCTCGGGGGTGTGCTCCCCGAGAGCGGACGACCAGTATACGACAGGGCCGGGCGGGGTCGTGAGCCCGCGCGATCCCGGCGTGCCGGCAAGGGCCGGCGCAGTCGCGGCTCTGCTCAGCCCGCCGGGGTCATTCCCTCGACGAACAGCGCCTCGGCGAGCACGCAGCGCTCGAGCTCCCCGAGGTCGACGCTCTCGTCGGGGGCATGAATCGCGCACCGGGGCTCCTCGGGGCCCCAGAGGATGATCTCCGCATCCGGCAGCGCCTCCAGGAAGGCTGCGACGAGGGGGATCGAGCCGCCCTCGCCGTAGTGCACGACATCCTTGCCGTAGGCGGCGGCCATCGCCGTGGCCGCCACCGCGTAGGCCGGCCCGTCGGTCTTTGCGAGGAAGCCCTCGCCGACGGTGCCCGGGGTGACCGTGACGCGCACGTGCCAGGGTGCGGCCGCCTCGAGGTGCTTCATCACGGCAGCCTGAGCCTCGGCGGGGTCCTGGCCGGGCGCGAGGCGCACGCTGATGCGCGCCCGGGCCTTGGGGACGAGCGCATTGGCGGCGCCGTCGACGGCGGGAGCGTCGATGCCGATGACGTTGATCGACGGCCTGCCGTACAGCCTCTCGCCGATGCTCCCGCTGCCGATGAGGCCGACGCCGGGCAGGACGCCGGCGTCGGTGCGGTAGGCGCCCTCGTCGTAGTCGGCGCCGTCGTAGTCCGCGGTGGCGAGGCCCTCGACGGCGACGTCGCCGGCCTCGTCGTGCAGCGTCGCGATCATGCGAGTGATCGCGATGAGCGCGTCGGGCGCGGGGCCGCCGAACATGCCGCTGTGCACGGCGCCTTCGAGGGTCGCGACCTCGAGGTCGCAGGCGGCCATGCCGCGCAGCGACGTCGTGAGCGTGGGCACGCCGAGGGCGTAGTTGCCGACGTCGGAGATCACGATCGCGTCGGCCTCGAGCAGCTCGGCGTGCGCCTGCACGAACTCCTCGACGCCTCCCTCGCCGCACTCCTCCTGGCCCTCGACGAGGACCTTGACGCCCACCGGGCAGTCCTCAGCGAGTGCGAGGAGCGCGCCGGCATGGATCACGATGCCGCTCTTGTCGTCGGCGGCGCCGCGGCCGTACAGGCGGCCTTCCCGCACGGTCGGTTCGAACGGCGGGCTCGTCCACTGTGACACGTCGCCCGCCGGCTGTACGTCGTAGTGCGCGTACAGCAGGACGGTGGGCGCGCCCGGCTTCGCCGGCCGCTGCCCGAAGACCGCCTGCGGCGCGCGCGCCACGTCCATCATGCGCACGTCGGGCAGGCCGGCGTCGCGGAGGAGCTGTGCGACCGCCGCGGCGGTCTGCCGCACCGGCTCGTCCGGGAAGCCGGGGAAGGCGACGCTCGGCAGCCGCACCAGCCGCTCGAGATCGGCGAGCAGGCCGGGCATCAGGGACTTCGTCTTCGTGCGCAGATCGTCGGCGGTCATCGATGGCTCCTCATAGGTGGGGTCAGGTGTCCCGGCGGCGCTTCGGGGCCGCCGAAGGGCGCGTGTGGTCGTGCCTGAGACACGCCTAGCGCCGCGCCTGGAAGAACTGCCGCAGGAGGCCCGCCGACTCATCGGCGAGCACACCGCTCGTGATCTCCAGCGTGTGGTTGAGCCGCGCATCCTGGCAGACGTTGTACAGGGTCCCCGCGGCGCCCGCCTTCTCGTCGGTGGCGCCGTAGACCAGATGCGGGATGCGCGCCTGCACGATCGCCCCGGCGCACATCGGGCAGGGCTCGAGGGTCACGTAGATGACGGTGTTGAGCAGCCGCCAGCTCCCCATGTACGCTGCGGCCTCCTCGATGGCGATCATCTCCGCGTGGGCGACGGGGCTCTTGCGCAGTTCGCGCTCGTTGCCGGCTGAGGCAATCACCTCGCCGTCGAGTACGACGACAGCACCGATGGGTACGTCACCGTGCCCGGCCGCTCGCTCGGCTTGGCGCAGCGCGAGCCGCATGAAGTACTCGTCCTTCAGGAAGTGCGGGTCACTCATGTCCTCATCATCCCCGAATCAACCCAGTGTGAGAACCCCGCCGTCCGGGCCGACGTGCCTCGGCGCCAGGTCAACGACCGGCCGGACGGCGGGTATAGTAGGCGTGACCGCAACTGACTACCAGGCGCCAGAGGTGAACCCGTTCGATGGACAACTTCTCCCTGCTTCTCATCTTCTTCGGCATCCCGCTCATCTTGGGTCTGGTCGTGCAGAGCCGGCTCAAGAGCACCTTCGCCAAGAACAGCCGGGTGCCGGTCGCCAGCGGCAAGACCGGCGCGGACGTCGCCCGTGAGATCCTCGATCGCAACGGCCTGCAGGGCGTGCCGGTGCACCCTTCCAAGGCCGGGCCCCTGAGCGACCACTACGACCCACGCAAGCGCGGGGTGTTCCTCTCTGAGCCCGTCTACGCCGGCCGCTCCATTGCCGCCACGGCGGTGGCCGCGCACGAGGTGGGTCACGCGATCCAGCACGCCAAGGGATACGTGCCGATGACGCTCCGCTCCGCGATCTGGCCGGTCGCCGCGTTCGGCTCGCAGGCGTGGTTCTTCATCCTGATGGCCGGGGTTCTCTTCCAGGCGTTCGGGCTGATCCAGCTGGCGCTGCTCGTCTTCGCCGCCGTCATCGTCTTTCAGCTCGTCACGCTGCCGGTGGAGTTCAACGCGTCGCGGAGGGCGATGTTGCAGATCAGGGAACTCAGGCTGGTGACGGACGCGGAGGCTACTGGCGCCCGCCAGACGCTCACCGCCGCCGCCATGACCTACGTCGCCGGCGCGCTGGCCTCGATCGCCCAGCTGCTCTACTTCCTCGCGATCTTCGGTGGGCGCGACTGACGGAAGCTGCTGCGGCCTAGGGGCGCGGCACGTACCGCGGCGTGAACTGGGCGACGACGTCGGGCCGCCCTCCGACACGCACTACCGTTACCTTCTTGCTCGGCACGCGGTCCGTGCCGTCGTAGCTCAGCGTCCCGGTGACGCCGCGGTAGTGACGCGTGGCCTGCAGCGCATCGCGGACCTTGGCCGGCTTCACCGAGTCGGCGTGCGCGACGGCGGCGGCCACGAGGCCGACGGCGTCGTAGCCGAGGCAGGCGAAGGCGTTCTGCGGCGGCCGGCCGAAGGTGGCCAGGAACGATGCGTCGAAGCGGCGCACGGCGGAGTTCGCTGAGCGCATCCCGACGGCGGCGTGGGTCGTGTAGTAGACGTCGTCGCCGGTAGCGTCGGCGGCGGCGGCGAGCGACTCGGAGTCGAAGCTGTCGCCCCCCATGATGGGCTGGTGGTAGCCGGCGGCGCGTAACTTGCGCACGATGCGTCCTGCGTCCTGCGGGCCGGCGGCGACGAAGAGCACATCGGCCTCCGCTGCTTCGGGCGTCCGGTCCAGCCAGTCGGCGGCGCGGTTGCCGTCTTCCTCAGGCTCGCCGTTTCCGCCATCCCCGTCTTCTCCGCCGTTCCCGCCGCCGACGCCGCCGCTGAGCTTCCTCGATGCGACGATCGTCCCGCCCTGGGTGTGGAAGGACTCCCGGAAGTACTTCGCCAGCAGGCGCGTGTATTCCATCTCCTGGTCGTAGAAGACTACAGCGGTCCGTGCGCCCAGCTCCTCTGCGGCGTACTGGGCGCTCGCCGCGGCCTGGGCGTTGTCACCGAAGCAGGCCAGGAAGAGCCACGTGGGCACCTGCTCGGGGAGGCGCGGCGAGGTGGCGCCGCTGGTCACGAAGGGCACGCCGGCGCTGGCGGCGATCGGGGCGGCGGCGAGGACCTGGTCGGTGTCCGAGAGCCCGATGATCGCGGAGACGCCGGCGGTGACGAGGCTGGCCGCGGCGCGGCTCACCGCGTCGGCGTCGGTCTGGCCGTCGCGCTCCAGAAGCTCGACGCGCCGGCCCATGAGGCCGCCGCGTGCATTGATGCTGTCCACGGCCAGGCGTGCGCCGTCCAGAGAGGGTGCATCGAGCGCGGATTGGCCGCCCGTGAGGTTGTAGATGGCGCCGATGCGCACAGGCGGCGGCGTCGGCTTGGTCGCCGTCGCCGCGCCGCCGCACGCGGCGACGGCAGCGGCCAGCGGCAGAACGAGCGCGGACACTGCCGCCGCGCGCACGAACGCCGAGGTCCTTCCACGTGTGCTCTCGCGAATCATGGCTCGCGCCCCATGGTAGAGCAGCGACGCGGGAGCTTCATCCCGGCGCCCGTGCGAGAGGCGCGACGTGAGAGGGCGGCAGCGGTGGGACGTGCGGCGCCACCGGATGATGAGGGAGGAAGAGAGATGGTGCGCACGGCAGGACTCGAACCTGCGGCCTTCGGTTCCGTAGACCGACGCTCTGATCCAACTGAGCTACGTGCGCACGCGAACCGAGAGTATACCCGAAACCCCGGACAGGGGACAACGTCGCGGCGTCGTGCTCAGTCCTCTGCGAAGCGCAGTCGCGCCACAATCTCGTCATCCTCGTGCTCTCCGGTCTCGACGAAACCGAGCGACGCGTAGAGCGCGCGGGCTGCCAGGTTGTCCGGCGAGTAGCTGAGGGCCGCAGAAGCGCAGCCCTGCTCGCGGCGCAGCCGCTCGAGCAGGGCGGTGACGGCGGCCCGCCCGTACCCTTGCCGCTGATGCCGGCGGCCGACTACCAGGCCGCCGATCCAGCCGCTGCGGTCGTCCGGGTCGACGGCCCACATCACGAAGCCGACGACGGCGCCGCCGGCGGAGATCGCGAGCGGTTGCCACAGCCCGCCGTAGTGGCACAGGCACAGGTATCGGGTGACGGGTGCGACGAACTCGAGCTGGTCCTCGGAAGCCTGCAGATCGGCGCAGTCGCGCCAGTTCTCCGCGGTCACGTCGGTCAGCTCGACGGTGGTGGTCACGGGGCTCCCGGAGGGTCGGAGATGCTGGCGGAGAAGCCGGGATTCGAACCCGGGAAGGAGTTTGACACCCCTTAACCGCTTAGCAGGCGGTTGCCTTCAGCCACTCGGCCACTTCTCCGCGCGGGAGACACACTATACCGCACCGGCCACGGGCTCGAAAGCTGGGGGGCGGCGGCCCGGGCTCATCGCTATGATGGTCGTACAAGCGACCGGTCGGCGTGGGGCAGAGGGGGTCTGGAGTGGATATCGCGGGCATGGATCCGGTGGTCGTCGCTGCGGTCGAGCGTGAGACGAGCGAACTGCTCAGCAGGCTGATCCAGATCGACACCAGCAATCCGCCCGGGGACGAGACGCGTGTCGCCGAGTTCATGGCCGCGTGGTTCCGGGAGCGCGGCCTGCGCGGCGAGATCGTCGGCGAACCGCCCGAGCGGCGCAGCTTCGTGCTGCGGCTCGAGGGCGGTCGGCCCGGGCCGTCGCTCCTGCTCCTCGCCCACGAGGACGTCGTTCCGGCCAATGCGGCCGACTGGCAGGTGCCGCCGTTCTCGGGGCTCATCAAGGACGGCTACGTGTGGGGCCGCGGCGCGGTGGACATCAAGAACCTCGTGGCCGCGCACGCGGTAGCTACGGCGCGCATCGTCGCCTCCGGCGCCGGCTTCGCCGGCACGCTCGTCTACGCCTGTACCGCCGACGAGGAAGAGGGCTCCGTCGGCGGCGCCCGCTGGCTCGTGAAGCACCGCCCCGACCTCATCCGCACGGACTACGTGATCAACGAGGGGGGCGGCCACTTCCTCGAGCGTGGCGGCCGCCGCGTCTACCTGCTCGAGAACGGCGAGAAGGGCACCGCGCAGTTCCGCCTGACCGTCCGCGGCGAGGCCGGTCACGCCTCCGTGCCGCTGCGCCACGGCAACGCCGTCGTCGCCGCGGCGCGCGTCGTCGAGGCGCTGGTGACGCACGAGCTGCCGATCGTCATCGACGGGTCGTCGGAGGAGCTCGTGCGCCTGCTCGTCGACTCCCCCGCGCTGCGCGCTCGCCTTCGCGACCCCGTCGCGGCGCGCGAGGCGCTCATCGACCTGGCGCGCCGCGACGTCCAGCTTGCCGACATGATCGAGCCGCTGTACGGCTTCGCCTTCTCGCCGACCATCGTCACCAGCAACAGCGCCGCGGTGAACGTGTATCCGACCGTCGTCCAGGTCAGTGTGGACTGCCGCATGTTGGCCGGCCGCGACGAGAACGAGGTCCTGAGCGAGGTGCGCGCCGCGCTCGACGGTGTGGAGGCCGATTGGGACCTCGAATGGGTCGGCCCCGTCGTGCGCGGCAACGCCTCGCCCTACCCGTCGCCGCTCGCGGAGGCGATCCGCACTACGCTCGAGCGCCACATCCCCGGCGCGGAGCTGGCCAACAGCCACTCCGTTGGCTTCACCGACTCCAACTGGTTCCGCGCCGCCTACCCGGAGACGGTGGCCTACAACTTCGCCCCGCACCTGGTCGAGGGGTACGACGAGGTCACGCCTCGGTACCACAACGTGGACGAGCGCATCCTCATCCGCGACCTCGCCTTTCAGGCGCTGTTCGCGGAGAGGGTGGCGCTGGAGCTGCTCCGCTGAAGCCTTGCGCGATGGGCCTGACCCGGGCGCTCGGAGTGGGTCAGGCGATGGGCCAGTCCACCTCGGTGAGCAGCTCGCTCTCGGGGACCTCGCCGGGGTCGTTGAGGTAGATCTCGCGTGCCTTGCCGGCGGGGTGGCAGCCGTTGTCGGTCATCCACTTCTGCATCGCCGTGTAGGCTTTGCCGACCTCGCGGTAGGGGCCCACGTGCGTCGTGGTGGCCACACGGCCGCCGGGGATCTCTTCCAGATCGACGCCTTCGCCGCCGGCCGCACCTGGGACCACCGGCATGCAGATGACGATCTCGAACGCGTCGCCGCAGTCCTCCGGATACAGGATGAACGGCGGCCCGGCCCACTGGGCGCCGGTCTTGGCGGCGTGCTCCATGAGCACGCCGAACCCGGCGCCGCTCCTCTCTGCGATCGTGGGCATGGTGACCGTCACGCGGTGCGTCAGCGCCGGCTGCGGCGCCAGTTCCTTCTCGCTGACTTCGTAGTCCATGGCAGTCCTCCGTTGGGCGCGGGGCAACGGTGTGCGGCCCGCGACGTATCGCCGGGCGCTTGGACAAGCTATCGCGCACCCGCATCCACGACGAGCGTTTGTGGCGTCAAGCCTCGCGCACTGGATGGCGCAACACGGTCTTGAGCCGCGCGGGCGCGGTGCGGCGAGGGTCGCCCAGGTAGATCTCGTGGTGGCGACCCCGAAGCTGGTAGCCCTGCTCGGCGACGAAGGCGTGCAGCTGCTCGATCGTCGGCGCTTCTCCGGCGTACGGGCCGAGATGCATGATCTGGGCGGCGAGGCCCTCGGCGAAGCGCTCGAGTCTGACGCGGGATGCCGCCGGCAGCTCCCGCCGCCGCCCCGCAGCGTCCGCTGCGGCGGCGACCTCCGCGGCCGTCACCGCATCCGGAACGGCGATCATCATCGTCCACTTCCACGTGTCGCGGTCGCGCAGCAGTTCCTCCATGGTCGGCGCGTTGTCGTCGACCCACCAGAGCCCCTCGAGCGGCCCGACCTTGAAGTCTCGTTCGGGGTCTGTCTTCTTGAGCGTGAACTTGAGCGTGTAGGCGACGCCGTAGAGCGCCTCGACCGCCTGTTGATACGCCTCAGAGGTGCTCGGGTCGCCGCGCCCGTCGGCCATCAGGAAGGCGAGCTCCGGCACCTCCACGATGGATGGGTGCCGGAGCGACGGGGAGTAGAGCGGCTTGAGCTCCTTGACCAGGTCGAAGGGCATCACGATGGTCGCTGCGCCAGTACGATCCCCACGCTCGCGACCATGATGGCCACCTGGATGGATATCCCCCAGCCGGGCCCGGACCTGCCGTGGGGGAAGCTCTCCCAGTGGCTGGGGAAGAACTTGCGCGCGTGCTCGCCGCGCATGATGGCAATCAGCACGTCCCAGTCCGGCGCCCCGGAGATGAGGCCCATGAAGGCGATCCACCACGGGTAGCCGAGCAGCAGCCAGGCGCCCAGGAACGCGGCGAGCGAGGCGAGGAAGTCGCACCAGCCGTAGATCACCGGGTGCCGGGAGACGGTGTAGTCCCAATGGGGGATGAGGTCCATGAGCACGTGCGCGAGGACTACGAGGATGAGGATGAGCCACCAGGGTCCGCCGAGGGCGGTGGCGATGCCGAGACCGGCGAGGACGTGTGTCGTGACCCACATGATCGGAGCCTACGTCATGCGGCGGTCACGACGCCAGGAGATCCGGTCGCGGGGTGCGACCTGCGCAACGGCAGGGTTCGCACCGGCGTCATGGGGTACTATGGGCACAGCGAACGGGAGGAGGGAACCTTTTGAGGAAGATCATCTTTATCATGCTGCTGATCCTCGTCGGCGTCGGCGCGTTCTTCGCCTGGAAGATGCTGAAGGGCGACGGAGGCTGCTGCGGTTGGGGCGGCGACAACACCGATCCATGGAGCAGCTACACGCCGCCGGCGGAAGAGACGCCTGCGGATGCGCCTGCGGATACACCCGCGGCCTGACCGCGCTTGCGCAGACGGCGCCGGGAGGCGAGGCAGAAGCCTCGTCGCCTCCTGGCGCCGTCGCGCGTACGGGCTCGGTCGCCCAGGCCCCGCGAAGACACCCTCCGGGGAGCGCCTGGTCCCGGGCCCGCTCTCGTGCGTCCGCGTTCGTTTTCGAGTGATGCGGCTGAGCGGGTGGGATTCGAACCCACCAACGGATCACCCCGCTGGCGCCCTACGAGTTCGCGTCCAGTTCCGTCGGCTCCCGCCGGCATGGCCGCGCTCCGTGCTGCTTTTCGCTGTGGACTGCAAACGCCGCTCGTCGCGTGTTCACCTTGCCTCGGCGAGCACCTCTCGTGCGTCGTCATCCGTCACCGGTCTGACCGATGCGACTCATCCGAGGTCCTACGTCTTCAAACTGCCTTGGGCGCCGGGCGTCTGACGTCGGCGCGCCCGCCGTGGGCGAGGCACTGAACATCCTGGCAGTGGGGTCGCGGGCCCGGCTCGGCGCAGTCGATGTCCGCGTACGCGTCCAGTCGCAGGAGAACCGGCAGGGAGATGTCGCATGGTGTCGGCTGCTGCGGCAGGGTGCCGAACTCGAAGTAGTCCCACAGCGAGTCCAAGACAGGGATGACCTCGTCAAGGCGGGATGATATCTGGCGACTCATGTCTGCGCCGTGTTGACGGTCGCCCGGAGGTGAGCCTTGGTGGTCGAGAGATGGCACGAGCGGTGGAGATGCAGAATCTGTTCGGTCACAGGGCCCCTCCCCTTTGCGCCGATCCAGTGTCTTATTCTGAGTGTGACTCGTCGGTGCGACATCCAAACGGGGTCTCCCGAGACTGGTCTGGTGATACGGTCGGTTTCCATCCACCCGTCGTCAAGGCCGCCGCCGCTACCGTTTGCTCGCGCCGGCGTGAGAAACCCCCGAGGTCGGTGAAGACGGACGCCGCCCCCACGGAGTGGTGCTCCACTGGCCTGGCCCGCTTCCAGGGTAGACCCCCGCCACGCGGTCGGCGACGGACCACCACTGCCAGGCCGATACGGCGCAGCTGCGCATCGCGTGAGCAGCGGAAGGCGGCCGGCTTGTCGTCGCTCGATGCAGTCAGCCCGCCGGCCGCCAGCCTGACCGGCCACCATGCCGGGGACTTCGCCCCCACGCTGGGAGCGTCCGGTCAAGCCAGACCGCAGGCGAGGGCCGACTGGCGTGCGAGGGTGAAGATCGGGCGCCGAGACTTCGGTGGCGGATAGACATACCGGGCAGTCGTGGCCGACAGCCACCCCAGAGCCCGACCAGCGAAAGGCAGGACAACGGCATGGTCGGTGTCCTCGGGATGCCTTGCGCCGATACCTCACCCGCCCCGTACAAGTCCGGTCGGCAGTCGCTGTGGCCTCGATTCGCTCTCCCTCCAGGTGACCGGCCACGTTGGGGTCGCCTGACGCGGGCTCCCTCCAAACGACATGCGCTGCCAGGACCATGAAGAACGGCAGGGAATCGTCCTGTCAGGGAACAGGCACACCGTCGGGGCAGCTTGGCCGGGCAAACCGGGAGCCTCGTGGTGAAGGGCTGGCCGCGAGGCGGTCAGGACTTGAACTGAATGAGCAACAGCCCGACGATGGCAAGGCAGATCGCCACGAGTGCCCCAGCGATGCCGAGGTCTGCGGAGTCCGCCCAATGATCCGCATTGTAGGCGACGTAGTAGCCCGCGGCAGCGCCGAGGAGGCCAAGACCAGCCAAGACTGCGCCGACGGTCCGCACAAGTCCCCTCCGCACATCGCCTGTCACCGCCGACGCTACCTCCCGGTCATAGCGGTGCTGTGAAGTTGCTGTGAAGGATTGCGAACAACAGACAGGAGAATCCACGGGCCGCCGAGTGACCGGCCGCCGTTCCGGGGACTTCGTCCAAGCGCACAGGTGGTGCGTGCGTGACGGCTCCGGCGTGTCACCCGGTCCCGGTCGGCCTTCGGGGCGGCCGAGGGAGGCGTGTTTCTCCCGGCTCTCGAAGATGACGTCCAGGCAGCGCCAGAGGAGCCGCCAGCAATCGGCCCGTCTCCGTACCCTTCAATCGGGACGGGCGTCTTGTCTCCGGGCCTTCCGCGCGAACTTTTCGAGGCTGTCAGGGTGGACGAGCAGGCGGCTGTTGTCCATGTACGTCACTGCTGGCAGCTCGCCGGTCGCAATCAGGTCGAGGACCTCGTCGACGGAGATGCCGAGGCGCTTGGCAGCCTGGCGTGGGCCGCACCAGTCAGGCTTCTCACGCATCAAGGCTCCTCCCATCCAGGTCGCGCAGATGACGACGGTCGGGTTCACCGCGTTCCACTCTGATT
>DASRZL010000090.1:0-59706 GCA_035686425.1 Thermoleophilia bacterium | reverse complement strand
ACCTCATCCTCGAGCATCTGCCAGGCGTACTCATCCAGGCCGTACCGGACCACGGTCACCATCCTTGCGCAGGGAGTTGGAACGAGCTTCCGCACGGCCATGATAGCCGTCCGTACTTCGGCCTGCGAACCCCTGCCGGCTTGCTCCCGATGGAGCAGCCGAGCGAGCGTGGGGGAGGGGACGTGAGGATCGCCGTCGTGGGCACGGGCGCCACGGGCCGCCGGGCCGTCAAGGAGCTCGGGCTCAGCCCGAGGTCTTCGAGATCGTGGCGAGCGACGACGACGAGGGGCGGGCGCGCGAGGTGGTCTCCAGCCACGGTGGCGGCAAGGCGACCGCACGCTTCTTCGACGCGCGTGACCAAGGCAGTGTGGAGGCGGCGATCGCCGGCTGCGACGCGATGGACAACGCGATCCGGCACTTCTGCAACATCGCGCTGATGCGCGCGGCCTCTGCCGGCGGCGTCGAATGCCTCGTCGGTGTGGTGCGCGACCTCAAGGACGGGCGCCGGAACGCGTGGCGCGCGTGCGCCCTGGTGGCGGCGCACCAGGAGTACGGCGCCTGCGGCGGTGCTATCGACACCGGCATCCCCTCGGCGATCGCCGCGCGCGTGCCGGCGTGGGAAGACAGCTCCGGGCCCGGCGTGCTCGCGCCCGAGCAGGTGATGCTCCGTCAGCCGAGCTCGAGCTGAGCCTGCGGGGGCTTCATCTCGACGCCCAGGAGGTGGGCCATGCGCCGAGCGTTCTGCATCCCCCAGTCTTCGTAGTTGTTGTTGAAGAGGACGTGCGTGGCCTGCGTCTGACGCGCAAGCTCCCTGACGCGCGGGACCCATTCCTCCAGCTCGGCGTCGGTGTACAGGTACTTGAAGCGGTCGGAGGCGACCCGCGTCTTCGCGTCCCAGGTGTCGGCGTTGCGGCCGTGCAGGCGGACGATGGCGAGCGGAGCGGTGGCGACCGCAGTCGCGGGTGTGCTGGACACGAAGCCCTGAGGCTCGTCGACGCTGACGTACGCGAGCCCCAGCTCCTCGAGGAGGCCGAGCGTAGTCTCCGAGGACTCCGCGTCCATCCATCCTCCGCCGCGGAACTCGACGGCGAGAGGCCAGCCCGGAAGACGCCCGGGAAGGGCGCGCAGGTACTCGGTGTGCTCGCTTGAGCGGACGAACCACGGCGGGAACTGGAAGAGCACGGCGCCGAGCTTGCCGGCGGCCGCGAGCGGCTCGAGCGCCTCGCGATGAAGGTCCCACAGCCGCTGCAGCTGGGTGGCGCCGACGTCCCGGATGTAGAGGTTCTTCTTCAGGAGGGTAGCGGCGGGAAGCGCCTCCCGCAGCCAGCCGGGGAGACGGTCGACGCGCACTGGATGATGCGTGAGAAGACCGAACGCCTTGACGTTGAAGACGAAGTCGTCCGGTGTGCGCGCCGCCCAGAGCACGCTGTTCCGCGCGGACGGCGGCGCGTAGTACGTCGAGTCGACCTCGACGATGCCGAACTGCCCCGCGTAGTAGCGGAGCCGCGCCTCGGCGCTGGTCACGCCCGGTGGGTAGAAGCGCCCGCAGGCGATCAGGGTCGGGTCCGTCCAGGAGCAGCTGCCGACGAGGATGCGCGCAGTCAAGCCGACCTCCGGGTCGCGGTGGCTACGAGGTGCAACAACGTTGTACCACCGTTGCGCGCGGGCATATACTCTCGATGACGACTCAGTCGGCGCCACGGTCTCTGCAGACCACGGCCTCGGGCTTCAGGAGGCAGATGAAGGGGGCGCCGCCGATGGGCGGGCTATGCAGATCACGGCCCGCCCATCGTCATGCCAGGCGGCGGCAGGGCTCCCGGCGCTCGCGTTGACCACACCGGGCGGCACGCCTATACTCGCAATCCCTCAGTGTCGGAATGGCGGAATTGGTAGACGCGCTAGGTTGAGGGCCTAGTGAGGGTTTAACCTCATGGGGGTTCAAGTCCCCCTTCCGACACCACTCTCTCCCTCGTCTCGCTCGCCGCCGGTGGCGTACCGCCGGCCACGGCGCGAGACGCTCGCCTCCGGGTCCGCGGGTCCGCTCTCCGGGCGTGTGCGCGGTGCCTACAGGTTCCTCCAAAGGGGCAGGCCGGTGACCTCGTCCAGCTCTCGCTCGAGCGGCTCGCCGACGAGCTCCTGCAGGATCAGCTCGCAGGCGAAGAGGACGCACCCGGGCGCCACGTGCCCGCCGACGCAGGTCCCGTCGTGATCGCCCAGCACCGCGTGCGCGTGCACGGCCGTCGCGCCGTCGCGTCGCGAGACGTTGCCGAGAAGACCGACGAGCTCGACCGGTCGATCGACGTCGAACTCGCCGTACTCGTGCGTCGTCTGGTCGTAGAAGGCGAGGCGGGCCCGCTGCAGGGCGCCGATGGCCCGCAATTCCGCCGCCTCCATGCCGTGCGCTCCCGCGGCGGCGGCGATCTCCTCGAGCAGGTCTCCGCCGTGCTTGAGTCGGGCGACGACGCGGCGTCCCCGCGCGTATTCTCGTGCTCCCATGACGGTGTCCTCCCTGGTCGCGCCGGCCGGCCGGGTGCCGGCTTCCCGGCGCGAGTGTACAACCCCGGACGGCGGCACGACCGTGGGGCGCCGCCGCCCTTCGTGTAGCGCCTCCTCAGGGAGGGTATGAGCACCTCGGGCCGTGAGACAGGCCTGGTCAGAGGATCACGGAGGCACCATGAGCGAGACGCGCAATCTTCGTCACCCGGGGACGGATGACGTGCAGCAGTGGCGCGCAGACTTCGACGAGCTCGAACTGCGCATGGACGCGCTTCGGCAGGCGTTCACCGATGGCGTCCGGTCTTTCGCCATGACGGACGAGATCGTCGAGCGCATCCACGCGCGCTTCGACGACGTCGGCGAGCAGGTACACCGGATGCATTGCACCTACCCGTTCGGCGGCTGGCCGGGGCAGGAGGCGTGCCGGTTCGAGCCGCCGGCGGCGTACGAGAGCGACGCCCGGCCCTGACCGGACGCCTGCGACCTGCACATGACGTACGCGGATCGACGAGTCAGCACGGAACTGCGCGGCGACGTCTGTGTGATCCACTGCGGCGGCGTCGCCGGTGAGCGCCTCGCCGAGGACCTTCCTGAAGAGGTGGTCCGCTGCCTGGGGACGGGCGCCGCGGAGGTCGTCGTCGACCTGGATCCCTGGGAGCCGATGGACGACCAGGGGCTCGGGGCGCTGCAGAACGCGTCCCGGGCGTTCCGGGAGGCCGGCGGCGAACTCGTCGTTGCCGTGGAGGAGCCCGAGGCCCGCGAGGCGCTGGCCGGCGCCGGCCTCATGCGCGCCGTGCCGCCGGTGCCCGGCCCGCCGCAGGGCGAGCACGGTGCGCCGGCTCGCCGCGACGACCATCCGCGCTGGGAGCACGAGTTCACGTTCCCCGCGACGAAGAGGCAGCTGCGCGCGGCGCGGCATCGCGTCGCGGCTTTCGCCGAGGTGGCCGGCATGGAGGGGTCGAACCTCTTCGAGCTCAACGTAGCCGTCGCCGAGGCGCTCGCCAACGCCGTCGTGCACGGCTCTCCGTACGGGTCCGACGACGAGGTGCACGTGCGCTTCTTCTGCTACGAGGACGAAGTCGCGGTGGAGGTCGTCGACAGCGGCGGCGGGATGGACGCATCACCGATCTGTGCGCCGCCGCCCGCCGCGATCAGCGGCCGCGGCATCCACTTCATGCGCGCGCTGGCCGATGCGGTCCAGTACTCGTGCGGACCACTCGGCACAAGGGTGCTGCTGGTGAAGCAGCGGTCGTGACGGGCGACGGGGGCCGGCGGGGACCGGCGTGCGGTGACCGGGCGGCGACCGGGCGGACTTGCCTCGGTCGCGGCGCCGCCAGACCCGGCAATGAGCGGCGCTTCTGCCGCGTGGCGTAGAATCGCGGCATGGCCGACCCTCGCCTCCACGACCGGCTCTTCCTGCTCGACGGCAGCAGCCTGGCGTTTCGCGCCTTCTTCGCTCTGCCCGAATCCATCGCCACGCAGGCCGGGCAGCCGACCAACGCGCTCTTCGGCCTCAGTCAGATGCTCCTCAAGATCGTCTCCGAGTACCGTCCCGCGAACATCGTCGTCGCTTGGGACGCTCGCGAGAGGACCTTCCGCGACGAGCTGTACGAGCAGTACAAGGCGCAGCGCCCGCACATGCCCGAGGCTCTCTCCGCGCAGTGGGGCCTGCTGCCCGAGCTCATGGACGGCTTTGGCATCGCCAATCTGGTGAAGCCGGGCTTCGAGGCCGACGACATCCTCGGCACCCTGGCCGAGGAGGCCAAGCGGCAGGGCATCGGCTCCATCGTCGTCACCGGCGATCGCGACGCCATGCAGGTCGTCGACGAGGACATCTGGGTGATGAGCACCGGCCGCGGCGTCACAGATGTCAAGATCTACACGCCGGCGGCCGTGGTGGAACGCTTCGGAGTGACGCCGGCGCAGATCCCCGACTACATCGGCCTCAAGGGTGACTCGTCGGACAACATCCCGGGCGTTCCCGGCATCGGTGAGAAGACGGCCGCCCAGCTGCTGCAGCAGTTCGGCTCCGTCGACGAGCTGTACGCGCGCCTTGACGAGGTCAAGTCCGAGAAGCGGCGCGCCGTGCTGCGCGAGCACGAGGACGTCGCGAGGCTCTCGCTGCAGCTGGCGACGATGGTCCTCGACGTGCCTCTGGAACACGACCTCGTCGAGCTCGTCACCCGCGGCGGCTACCGGCTGCCGGTGGAGGGGGTCGACGCCGTCTTCGAGCGCTTCGAATTCCGCAACCTCAAGCGGCGTCTGCGCGAGATCGCCGGTGCGGAAGCGCCGGCGCCCGTGCCCATGGCCGGAGCGCCGGGCGGCCCGCTCGTGCGGCTCGCGGCCGAGCCGGATGTCGGCCCCGTCGCGGCGCTGCTCGAGAAGGGCGAGGCCGCGGTGGCTTTCGAACCGCGGGAGTCCGGCGCCGGCCTCGCGGTCGCCGCTCACGCCGGCGGCGACGTCTGTCTCGTAGCGCCCGCGGATGCCGGCCGCGTGTCGGCGCTGTGGCTGCTGGCCGGACACGCCGTCGTGCACGACGCCAAGGCGCAGCCCGGCTTCGTCCACGCCCCGGTCGGCCCTGCGTTCGACACCGCCGTGGCCGCCTATCTGCTCACGCCGGAACGTCCGGAGAAGGAGCGCGGCCTCTTCGCGCTCGCCGGTGCCGAAGACGGCGCGCTGCTCGTCGAAGGGCCGGCAGCCGAGGCCGCCGCGGCGACGCGCGCCACCCTCACATGGCGCGTGGCCGCGGCCCAGCGGCCGCGGCTCGTCGAGCTCGGCCTCGAGCGGCTCTTCCGGGAGATCGAGCTGCCGCTCGTGCGCGTGCTCGCGCAGATGGAGGCCGCCGGCGTCAAGATGGACCCGTACCGGCTGGGCGAGATCACCGCCCGGGTGCGCGACCGCGTCGACGAGCTGAACGACGAGATCGTGCGGCTCGCCGGCGGCCCGTTCACGATCGGCTCGCCGCAGCAGTTGGCCGAGGTGCTCTTCGTGCGCCTCGGCCTCGAGCCGGCGAGAAAGGGCAAGACGGGCTTCTCCACCGACGCGCGTGTGTTGCGGGGGTTGCGCGACCGGCACCCGATCGTTCCCGCCGTCGAGGAGTGGCGCGAGCTCACCAAGCTGCTCAACACGTATCTCGAGCCCCTGCCCGAGCACATCGACGCCCGGACCGGGCGCGTGCACAGCAGTTTCAACCAGCTTGTCGCCGCGACGGGGCGTCTCTCCAGCAACAACCCCAACCTGCAGAACATCCCCGTGCGTACGGAGCTCGGCGCGGAGATCCGGGGGTGCTTCATCGCCGAGGACGGTCACAAGCTGGTCGTCGCCGACTACTCTCAGATCGAGCTGCGGTTGATGGCCTCGCTCTCGCAGGAGCCGGCGCTCCTCGACGCGTACCATCGCGGTGAGGATGTGCACCGCGTCACCGCCGCCGCCGTCGCCGGCATTCCCGTGGAAGAGGTCACCAAGCAGCAGCGCGAGCGCGCCAAGGCGACCAACTTCGGCATCATGTACGGGCTCTCGGCCTTCGGCCTCTCGGAGCAGGTCGAGATGCCGGTCGAGGAAGCGCGCGCCTTCATCGAGGCGTACTTTGCCAAGTACCCGCTCGTGAAGTCCTTCCGCGAGCGTACCATCGCCCAGGCCGCGCAGGACGGCTACGTGACCACGCTGTTCGGGCGCCGACGCGCAGTCCCGGAGCTCCGTTCGTCGAACTTCCGCGTACGCTCGCTCGGCGAGCGGCTGGCGGTGAACACCATCCTGCAGGGCACGGCCGCCGACATCATCAAAGCGGCCATGGTCACCGTGAGCCGCGAGCTCGAGCGCCGCGGTCTCGCGTCGCGGCTCGTGCTGCAGGTCCACGACGAGCTCGTGCTCGAGTGCCCCGAGGGGGAGGTCGACGATTGCCTGCCGCTCCTTCGCGAGGCGATGTGCGGCGCGCTCGACCTCGACCCACCGCTCGAGGTCGAGACCGGCGTCGGCGACGACTGGGTGGCGGCGAAGGCCTGACGGCCGCGCCGCCCGTTCGCAGGGCGCGCGAGCTTCGCCTTGGGCCTCGCTTCCGTGTTATACTCCCGTAGTTTCGGCCCGCTGCGGTCCGCGGGCCGTTGCCATCTGACAACGACGGATCGCATACGTGACCGGGAGGCAACGACACCCCATGGCAGACAAACCCATCGACACCCAGCTCGCAGCGGCGAACGACCCCAGGATCGTGGAGGGCAGCGAAGGATACCTCATCGAGGTCGACGGCGAGGTCATCCCCAACTACGACCTGACGCTGACCAACTTCAGCGAGGGGGACATCGTCACCGGCAGGGTGGTCCGCATCGACAAGGACGAGGTCCTCGTCGACATCGGCTACAAGTCCGAAGGCGTCATCCCGGTCAACGAGCTCAGCATTCGCAAGAACGTCAATACGTCCGAGGAGGTCGGCCTCGACGAGGAGATCGACGCCCTCGTCATGACGAAGGAAGACGCCGACGGCCGCCTGATCCTCAGCAAGAAGCGCGCCAAGTTCGAGAAGGCCTGGAAGCGCATCGAGGGGGCTTTCGAGAGCGGCGAGCCGGTCACCGGCACGGTGATCGAGGTCGTCAAGGGCGGCCTCATCCTCGACCTCGGCGTGCGTGGCTTCCTGCCCGCGTCTCTGGTCGACATCCGCCGCGTGCAGGATCTCCAGGAGTACGTCGGCCAGGAGCTCAACTGCCGCGTCATCGAGATGAACCGCAACCGCAACAACGTGGTCCTCAGCCGCCGCGCCGTCCTCGAAGAGGAGCGCAAGGAGGTCCGCCAGCAGATCATCGACGAGCTCAACGTGGGCGACATCGTGGAGGGCACGATCAGCAACATCGTCGACTTCGGCGCGTTCGTCGACCTCGACGGCATCGACGGCCTCATCCACATCAGCGAGCTCAGCTGGACGCACATCAACCACCCGTCCGAGGTGCTGCAGGTCAACCAGAAGGTCAAGGTCAAGGTGCTCGACATCGACCGTGACCGCCAGCGCATCAGCCTCGGCCTCAAGCAGACCCAGGAAGACCCGTGGCAGAAGATCGTCGCCCAGCACAAGGTCGGCGACGTCGTCGACGGTCGTGTCACGAAGATCGTGGCGTTCGGCGCCTTCGTCGAGATCTACGAGGGCATCGAGGGTCTCGTCCACATCAGCGAGCTGGCCAACCGCCACGTCGAGCGTCCGGACGAGGTCGTGTCCGTCGGCCAGCAGGTCAGCGTCAAGATCATCGAGGTCGACTCCGAGCGCCGGCGCCTCAGTCTCAGCATCAAGCGCGTCGACGGCGACAACGTGAAGCCGCTGCGCCCGCTCGCCCCTGAGCCCGAGGCCGACGAGGAGCCTGAGTCCGACGAGGTCGACGTGGAGGCCGAAGAGCCGGTCGCCGACGAAGAGGCCGACGAGGTCGTCGTCGAGGTCGAGCAGTCGGACGAGGAGCCCGGAGAGGCCGTCGAGGCTGCCGGCGACGAGCCGGCCGTCGTGGAGAACGAGCCTGAGCTCGGCCTCAGCGATGACGTCTTCCCGGCCGGGGCCACCCAGGACGACGAGGAGCCCGCGGCCGACGCCGCCGAGGAGTCTCCGGAGGCCTGACCACGAGGACTGGGGGCGGCTGTGGCGCACGGCGCCGCCGCCGCCCCCAATCTGCGTCTGGGACGAGAATGACCGCATCGCGCACCAACATCCCGCTGCTCGGACTCACCGGCGGCATCGGCTCGGGCAAGTCCACGGCGCTCGCCTACCTGCACGAGCTCGGCGCCGCCGTGATCTCGAGCGACGACGTCGTGCACGGGCTGTACGCGACTGCCGAGGTCATCGATCGCATTCGCGTGCACTTCGGCGATGCGGTAGTCGACGGCGCCGGCGGCGTCAGCCGGCCGGCGCTGGCCGGCATCGTCTTCGCCGACCAGGGTGAGCTGCGCTGGCTGGAGGACCTCCTGCACCCGTACGTCCGGAAGGCCGTAGCCGACTGGGTCGCCGCTCAGCACCAAGTCCGGCCGCGGCCCGCGCTCCTTGCCGTCGAGATACCGCTTCTGTTCGAGGCGGGATTCGCCGACAGCTTCGACTTCGTCATGCTGGTCACGGCGCCCGAAGAGGTACGCCGCCGGCGCCTGGCGGCCAAGCTCACCGACAGTGAGTTCAACCGCCGTCTTGCCCTGCAGATGCCGGAGGAGGAGAAGATCGTCCTCAGCCACTTCGTGTACGAGAACACGGGCACGCGCAAGGCACTGCGGGATTTCTTGGGGCAGACGGTGGCGAGCATCCTCGCCGGCGAGCGACCAGCCGCAGGGGGCGGCGCCGGCGAGAGCGCCTCGTGAGGCGCCTCGTCATCGTCTTACTCCTGATCGCCGCGCTCGGCGCGGCGATCGGTGTCGCCCGTTGGGTCACGCCGCACTTCGGCGCGTCCGGAGCACCGTCGTGGTACGCGAAGGCCGTCTACCCGCTCGACCACACTGAGGCGATCCGCTCCTCTGCGCGCGACAACAGTCTGGACCCGGCGCTGGTCGCCGCCGTCATCTATGCGGAGAGCCGCTTCGACGAGCACGCGCGGTCGGAGCAGGGCGCGGTAGGGCTCATGCAGATCCTTCCCGAGACCGCGGAGCAGATCGCCCGCGAGACCGGCGGCATCGCCTTCACCACCGCCGACCTCGAGGACCCCGAAGTGAACGTGCGGTACGGGTGCTACTACTTGCGCAGCGCTCTCGATGCGTTCGACGACGACCTGCGCGCCGCCGTCGCCTCGTACAACGCCGGCATGGGCGCCGTCATGGAGTGGCGGGCTGCGGCGGCCGCGAACGGGCACCCGCTGCGGATCGCTGACATACCCTATGCGGAGACGAGGGCATACGTCAGAGCAGTCCTGACGGCGCGCCGGGTGTACCGTGAGACATACGGCGAGCGTCTGCGGGTGTCGTCCGAGTCCGGGTGAGCCGCCAGGCGCGACCGGGCTGCAGCAGGCCCACCGGCCGTTGCGAACACGTGTTCGTATTGGTAGAGTCGAGGGCGCATGAGTGAGTTCACGATCCAAGCCGCTTACGGCCTGACCGGCGACCAGCCTGAGGCGGTCGCCGCGCTCGCCGACGGCATCCTGCGCGGTGACCGCTACCAGACGCTCCTGGGGGTCACCGGCTCCGGCAAGACCTTCACGATGGCCAACGTCATCGAGAAGGCGCGCAAGCCCACACTGGTCATCGCCCACAACAAGACGCTGGCGGCCCAGCTCTGCAACGAGTTCCGCGAGTTCCTGCCAGACAACGCGGTCGAGTACTTCGTCAGCTACTACGACTACTACCAGCCGGAGGCCTACGTCGCGGCGCAGGACCTCTACATCGAGAAGGACTCGTCGATCAACGACGAGATCGACCGCCTGCGCCACGCCGCCACGACTTCGTTGTTCCTGCGGCGCGACGTCGTCATCGTCGCCAGCGTGAGCTGCATCTACGGCCTCGGCTCGCCCGAGGACTACCTCGAGAAGATGGTGCTGCTCCAGGTCGGCCAGTCCGCGGAGCGCGACGAGATGCTGCGCAAGCTGGTCGACATCCAGTACGCGCGCAACGATTTCGAGCCCGCGCGCGGCAAGTTCCGCGTGCGCGGGGACTCGGTCGAGATCTGGCCGGCCGCCCAGGACACCGCCATCCGCATCCAGTTGTGGGGCGACGAGGTCGAGCAGATCGTCAGCTTCGACCCTGTGAGCGGCGAGATCCTCGAGAAGCCGGCGCACGTGGCGATCTACCCGGCGACGCACTTCGTGACCAACGACCCTGCCATCGAGCGCGCTCTCGTCGAGATCCGCCGTGAGCTCGACGAGCGCTGCGCGTGGTTCGAGGAGCACGGCAAGATCCTCGAGGCGCACCGCCTGCGCCAGCGCACGCAGTACGACATGGAGATGCTGCGCGAGATGGGCTACTGCAGCGGTATCGAGAACTACTCCCGCATCCTGCTGGGCAAGGAACCGGGCGCCACGCCGAACTGCCTGCTCGACTACTTCCCCGACGACTTCCTCTGCTTCGTCGACGAGTCGCACATGTCGCTACCGCAGATCCGCGCCATGTCGGAGGGCGACAAGTCGCGCAAGCAGCAGCTCGTGGACTACGGTTTTCGTCTGCCGAGCGCGCTCGACAACCGACCGCTCCGCTTCGAAGAGTTCCTCGCCAAGGTGCCGCAGCTCATCTTCGTCAGCGCCACGCCGGCGCAGTTCGAACTGGCCAACAGCCTGAACATCGCCGAGCAGATCATCCGGCCCACCGGCCTGGTCGACCCGGTGGTCCGGGTGCGCCCGACCGATGGGCAGATCGACGACCTCATGAACGAGATCCGGCGGCGCGTCGACAAGGACCAGCGCGTCCTCATCACGACGCTCACCAAGCGGATGGCCGAGGACCTCACCGACTACCTGCTCGAGAACGGCTTCAAGGTCCGCTACCTGCACAGCGAGGTCGACACACTCGACCGCATCCAGATCATCCGCGACCTGCGCCTCGGGGAGTTCGACGTGCTCGTCGGCATCAATCTGCTGCGCGAGGGGCTCGACCTGCCCGAGGTCACCCTGGTCGCCATCCTCGACGCCGACAAGGAGGGGTTCCTGCGCGGCCAGACCAGCCTCATCCAGACCATCGGCCGCGCCGCCCGCAACATCGACGGGACCGTGATCATGTACGCCGACCGGGTCACCGCGGCGATGGAGGCGGCGATCGGCGAGACCGATCGCCGCCGCACCCGCCAGACGGCCTACAACGAGGAGCACGGCATCACACCCCTGAGCGTGATCAAGGGCGTGAGCGACATCTCCACCATGATGAGCGACGCGGCGGCCGTCCCTACCAAGGGCCGCCGCGCCGCCAAGGCCGTGGCCAAGAAGATGGCCATGCCGCGGGCCGACCTCGAGAAGCTCCTCACGAGCCTCGAGGCAGAGATGTTCGAGGCGGCCGACCAGCTCAAGTTCGAGTACGCGGCCAAGCTGCGCGACGAGATCAAGGAGCTCAGCAAGGAGCTCGTTCGGAGAGGAGAAGCAGTTGGCTGACGCCATGCACCTGCAGCGGCTCATCGCCGCGGCGGAGGACCTCGGCGCCGACAGGGCGGCTCCGGTGCCGGCCGCGGCCGTCGTCGTCGACGAGCGCGTGAACCTCAAGTGCCGCGTGCCGTTGTGCTCGAGCTACGGCCACAACCTCATGTGCCCGCCCGTCGTCATGCCCGCCGACCAGACGCGCGGCGTGCTGGCGAAGTACGGCGACGCGCTGGTGGTGCAGCTCGACATCGCGCTCACTCAGGACTGCGTCGACGATCAGCTCGAAGGGCGCACCTACGCGGAGTCGACGTCGGACGCCCAGCAGATCTCGGGGCTCAAGGAGAGCCAGAATCGCTTCGCTCACCTCATGACCGACCTGGAGCGCGCCGCGTTCAAGCTCGGCTACCGCTACGCGGCGGCCTTCTCCGGCGGCGAGTGCGTGCTCTGCGACGAATGCGTGGGCCAGGCGTCGGGGGAGAAATGCCGGCACCCCTTCGAGGCGCGTCCGTCCATGGAGGCGGTGGGCATCGACGTCGTCGCCACGGCCGAAGCGGCCGGCCTCAGCGTGGAGCTGCCGGCCGAGGATCATCCCGCCTGGACCGGCCTGCTCCTGATCGATTAGTCGGCGCAGCCGGGCCAACGTGCGGGCCGCCGCAGGCTGACCGCACGTTGATGCGTCAAGATTGGACTTACCACGTCTTCCAGACTGAGAACATGACCAGCGACCTCATCATCAACGGCGCCCGTGAGCACAACCTCAAGGACATCTCCCTGAGGCTGCCGCGCGACCGCTTCATCGTCATCACCGGCCTCTCCGGCTCGGGCAAGTCGTCGCTCGCCTTCGACACCATCTACGCCGAGGGCCAGCGCAGATACGTCGAGAGCCTGTCGGCCTACGCGCGCCAGTTCCTCGGCCAGATGGACAAGCCGGACGTCGACTCCATCGAGGGTCTCTCTCCGGCGATCTCGATCGACCAGAAGACGACGTCCCGCAACCCGCGCTCTACGGTTGGGACCGTCACTGAGATCTACGACTACCTGCGCCTGCTGTACGCGCGTGTCGGCCACCCGCACTGCCCCCAGTGTGGTCTCCCGATCTCCGGTCAGAGCGTGCAGCAGATCGTCGACCACATCTCCGAGCTCGAGCAGGGTACACGTTTCAGCGTTGTCGCTCCGGTCGTGCGCGGCCGCAAGGGCGAGTACGGAAAGCTCTTCGAGCAGCTGCGCGCCGACGGCTTCACGCGCGTGGAGGTCGACGGCGAGGTGCGCGAGCTCGAGGAACAGATCGACCTCGACAAGAAGTTCAAGCATGACATCGCCGTCATCGTCGACCGGCTGGTGATGAAAGAAGGCCTGAGGCGGCGGCTCACCGACTCCGTCGAGACGGCCGCCGCCCTCGCCGACGGCCTCGTCGACGTCGAACTCGCCGGCCCCGACGCGCGCACGCTCACGTTCAGCGAGAAGTTCGCCTGCATCCACTGCGGCATCTCGCTGCCCGAGATCCAGCCGCGCATCTTCAGCTTCAACAGCCCCCACGGCGCCTGCCCGGATTGTCACGGCCTGGGATTCACCCAGGAGATCGACCCCGACCTGGTGGTCCCCGACGGGTCCATCAGCATCGACCAGGGCGCCCTTCTCCCGTACGGCCAGCTCTCCTTCGGTTGGCTGGAACAGGTCTTCGAGAGCATCGCCAAGACACTCGGCGTCGACACGAGCGTGCCGTGGGACGACATGCCGGAGGAGCAGCGGGACCTCTTCCTCTACGGCACCGGCAAGGACCGCATACCGCTGAGCTACCGCAACTACCAGGGGCGGATGCGCCACTACACGTCCAGCTTCCCCGGCATCATCAAGCACCTGCAGCGCCGTTTTGCGGAGACGGAGTCGGAGCAGGTCCGCCAGAAGATCGAGGAGTACATGGCGGACAGGCCGTGCCCGGAGTGCAAGGGGGCGCGGCTCAAGCCGACGAGTCTCGCCGTCACCGTCGGTGAGCGCAACATCCACGCGTTCACGCTGATGAGCGTGCGCGAGTCGCTCGACTTCCTGAACGACCTGTCGCTCAGCGACACCGAACGCCTCATCGGCGGCCGCGTGATCAAGGAGATCGGCGAGCGTCTCCGCTTCCTGAGCGACGTCGGCGTCGGCTACCTCACGCTGCAGCGAGCCTCGGCCACGCTGTCCGGCGGCGAGGCGCAACGCATCCGCCTCGCCACGCAGATCGGGTCGGCGCTCGTCGGAGTGCTCTACATCCTCGACGAGCCGAGCATCGGTCTGCACCAGCGCGACAACCGCCGCCTCATCGACACGCTCCTGCGCCTGCGCGATCTGGGCAATACCGTCGTCGTGGTCGAGCACGACGAAGAGACCATGCGTTCCGCCGACCACATCGTCGACATGGGGCCGGGCGCCGGCGAGCACGGCGGCCGGGTGGTCGCCGAGGGTACGCCGGAGGAGGTCATGGCCGACGCGAGGTCGCTGACCGGCGACTTCCTCGCCGGCCGCCGCCGCATCGAGTTGCCCGGGCAGCGGCGGCTCCCACTCCAGTGGTTCACGGTGCGCGACGCGCGCATGCACAACTTGCGCGGCATCGACGTCTCGTTCCCGGTGGGCGCCTTCACCTGTATCACCGGCGTCTCCGGCTCGGGCAAGTCCACGCTCGTCAACGAGATCCTCTACAAGGGGATGGCGGCGCGCCTCAACCGCGGCACCAAGCTGCGCGCCGGCGAGCACGGCGGCATCGACGGCGCCCAGTTGCTCGACAAGGTCATCGACATCGACCAGTCGCCGATCGGCCGCACCCCGCGCAGCAACCCGGCCACCTACACGGGGGTGTTCGACCATATCCGTCAGCTGTTCGCCCAGACCCCTGAGAGCAAGCTGCGCGGTTACAAACCCGGTCGTTTCAGCTTCAACGTCAAGGGCGGCCGTTGCGAGACCTGTCGCGGCGACGGGCAGATCAAGATCGAGATGCACTTCCTGCCCGACGTCTACGTACCGTGCGAGCTCTGCCACGGCAAGCGCTACAACCGTGACACACTCGAGGTCTGGTACAAAGGCAAGAACATCGCCGAGGTGCTCGAGATGAGCGTCGAGGATTCCGTCGAGTTCTTCGCCAACGTCCCTCGCATCGCCAGGCGCCTCAAGGCGCTCGACGAGGTCGGCCTCGGCTACATCAAGCTCGGCCAGCCGGCCACGACGCTGTCGGGCGGCGAGGCCCAGCGGGTCAAGCTCGCCTCCGAGCTCAGCAAGGTGGCCACCGGCAAGACGCTCTACATCCTCGACGAGCCCACGACCGGCCTGCACTTCGCAGACATCGACAAGCTGCTCGAGATGCTGCAGCGGCTGGTCGACCAGGGCAACACGGTGGTGGTCATCGAGCACAACCTCGACGTCATCAAGAGCGCCGACTGGGTCATCGATCTCGGCCCCGAGGGCGGGGAGGAGGGCGGCTCGGTGGTCGCCGCCGGCACGCCGGAAGAGCTCGCGGGCCTGTCCGACATCTCGCACACCGGCGAGTTCCTCGCCAGAGCGCTCGCCGCGCAGGCGGCCGAGGCGCGCACGGCCGGCGCCGGATGAGCGGCGACCCGGACGTCGTGGTCATCGCGGCGCCGCCGGACGGCGTCAGCGGGTCCATCATCGCGACCGCCCTCGAGTCGGCCGGCATCCCGGTCGAGGTGCACGGTGGCGCGCAGTCGGGGTGGCTGTTCCCGGGCGCTCGCGGGGGGCTCGGAGCCGTCCAGGTACTGGTGCCGCGCATCTTCGCCGATGACGCCCTGGCGATCCTGGCGAAGCTGGACGCCGAAGACTGAGACCCAGGCGATCCCCTGGCGGGACCGCCTGCCGACGACGTGGCGGGTACAATCATCAGGATGACCCCCGAAGCGCGCCAGACGAGCGACCTCGACCACCTTCGCGCGATCGTCAAGCGCATCCCCAACGAACCCGGCGTGTACCGCTTTCACGACGCCGCCGGCGCGGTCCTGTACGTGGGCAAGGCCAAGGCGCTGCGCAAGCGGGTGGCGTCGTATCTGCGCCCGGCCGGCACCCCGCACGGCCGTACCGGCGAGATGCTTTCCCAGGCCGCGGATATCGACTGGGTGGTCACGGACTCCGAGTCGGAGGCGCTCCTCCTGGAGGACAACTTCATCAAGGAGGAGCGCCCGCCGTACAACCTGCGCCTCCGCGACGACAAGAGCTACCCGTCCATCGAGATCACGCTCAACGAAGAGTGGCCGCGGGTGCGCTTCTTCCGCGGCCGCCGCGTGCCCGGCAATCTGTACTTCGGGCCCTTCTCGAGCGCGCGCAAGGTCCGTGACACCCTCGAGCTCCTCGGCCGCATCTTTCCGTACCGCAAGTGCCGCGGTGCGCAGCCGGGACGACCGAGCGGCTCGCCGTGCCTGCAGTACTTCATCAAGCGCTCGCTCGGCCCGTGCGACGGCCGCGTCACCCGTCAGGAGTACATGGCCGCGGTCACCCAGGCCGTCGACTTCCTGCGCGGTCGCCTGGGCGTCGTCGAGAAGGAGATCGAGGGCGAGATGACGGCCGCCGCCGCCGCGCAGGAGTTCGAGAAGGCGGCGCTGCTCCGCGACAGGCTCGTCGCCGTGCGCCACGTCCACGAGCGCCAGTCCGCCCGGGTGGACGAGCGCGAGGCGTTCGACGTCGTCGGCCTCTCGCAGGAGGACCCCGGCGCCAACGTCCAGGTGTTTCGCGTGCGCGACGGAGCCGTGGTGGACCGCCAGTCGTTCTACCTCGAGAACGCGGCCGGTCGCGAAGCCGGTGACGTGCTCGAGGAGTTCCTGCTCGAGTTCTACTGGGAGGGCTCCGTGATCCCGCCGGAGGTGGTCGCGCCGCTCGAGGACGGCGCCGGCGTCGGCGCCGTGCTGGGCGAGCGGCGCGGCTCGCGCGTGTCCGTGCGCGCCGCAAGGCGCGGTCCGAAGCGGCGCCTCCTCGAGCTCGCGCAGCACAATGCCGAACTGGCCGCGCAGAGCGAGTCCGATCGTATCGCGCGGCGTTCGGCCTCGCGCATCGAGGCGCTGGAGAGCCTGCGCGACGGGCTCGCCCTCGATCGCCTCCCGCTCCGCATCGAGTGCTACGACATCTCCAACCTCGGCGAGCAGCACCCCGTCGGCTCGATGGTCGTGTTCGAGGGCGGCGTCCCCAAGAAGGCGCACTACCGCAAGTTCTCCGTCCGTGACGCGACCGGTCAGGACGACTTCGCGATGATGAACCAGGTGCTGCGGCGGCGCTTCGAGCGCCGCGCCGGTGACGCCGGCGACTACGACGAGAGCTTCGCCGCGCTGCCCGACCTCGTTCTCGTCGACGGCGGCAAGGGGCAACTCTCGGCCGCCGTCGCCGCGGTGCGGGACGCCGGCGCCGAGGTGGAGGTCGTCAGCCTCGCCAAGCAGCGCGAGGAGGTCTTCGTGCCCGGGCGCCGGGACCCGCTTCCCCTTCCTGCCGACGACCCCGGTTCGCTGCTGCTGCAGCGCGTACGCGACGAGGCACACCGGTTCGCGGTGGCGTACCATAGGCAGCGGCGAGACGCCGACCTGCACCGCTCGTCGGTGTTCGACGAGCTTCCGCAGGTCGGTCCGGTGCGCCGCCGGCGCATCCTGGAGCACTTCGGCAGCCCCGAGCGCTTCCTGAGCGCCGGGCGTGAGGAGATCGAGCGCGTGCCGGGACTGCCGCGCAAGGTTGCAAGGGAGATCTATGCGCACCTCCACAAGACTGGCTGACGCGTACGCTGGCCTCGGCCGCGTCACCGAGGAGTCCTACGTCTGCTCGCTGGGCGTCGGCCGGCTGGTGCTCGCCGCCGACCTGCCGCTCGAGCTCGACCTTCCGGACCGCGAGGCGCGGACGTCGCCGGGCTACCACGCCGGCAACCGCTGGGTGCGGCAGATCGAGCGCTACTTCGCCGGTGAGCGAGTCGCCTTCGCGTTCGACATCGACGCCTACGCGGCGGCGCACGGCTTCACGCTGTTCGAGCGCGATGTGTACCGGGCGCTGGCGCGCGTCCCGTACGGTGAGGTCGTCAGCTATCGCGATCTGGCCCGAGAGGCGGGACGCCCGAACGCCTACCGCGCCGTGGGCTCTGCCATGGCGCGCAACGAGCTCCCGGTGGTCCTGCCTTGTCACCGGGTCATCAAGAACGACGGCCGACTCGGCTTCTACGGCGACGACCCGGCGTGGAAGGAGCGCCTGCTGGCGCTCGAGGGCGTGCGCGTGAGAGAGGGGAGGGTCGAGTGACCGAGGCGCTTCAGTTCGTGATCATCACGGGTCTTTCCGGAGCGGGGAAGTCGCAGGCGATGGACTCCTTTGAGGACGCCGGCTGGTTCTGCGTCGACAATCTTCCGCCCGAGCTGGTGCCGACGCTCGTGGACCTGTTCCGTCGCGAGGGCAGCAAGGTCGACCGTGTCGCCGTCGTCAGCGACGTTCGCGGCGGCGAGTACTTCGGCGCCCTGGAGCAACTGCTCGACGAACTGCACGAGCGCGGCGTCGAGTACACGCTCGTGTTTCTCGAGGCGTCCAACGAGGCGCTGGTCCGTCGCTTCAAGGAGACCCGCCGCCGCCATCCACTGGCGGAGCGCGGCAGCGTCATCGACGGCATCCGCAAGGAGCGTCAGCGCCTCGCCGGCCTCCGCGAGCGCGCGCATCTGATCATCGACACGAGCGACATCTCGATCCATCAGCTCAAGGCGCGCCTCAACGAGGACCTCATCAACCACACGCGGCGCACCAACATCGTCTTCGCCGTCGTGTCGTTCGGCTACAAGTACGGCATCCCCATCGACGCCGACCTGCTCTTCGACGTGCGCTTCCTTCCCAACCCGCACTACGACCTGAGGCTCCGTCCGCTCACCGGGCTGGACGAGGAGGTCCGGGACTTCGTCCTCGAATCGCCCGGCACGAACGAGTATCTCGAGCGTCTGTTCCCGCTACTGGACTTCCTCTTCCCGCGCTACGCGGCGGAAGGTAAGGCGCACCTCACCATCGGCGTCGGCTGCACGGGGGGTCGGCATCGCTCGGTCAGCATCGCGGAGCTCATCGGCCAGCGCTACGCGAAGCAGGGCTACTACACGGTCGTGCGTCACCGGGACCTCGCCCGGGACTAATCAACGTAGAGCTATTGAGCGACTCGCCGGCCGTCAGGCCGACAGCGAGGCGGACTAGTGAACGTAGCACTATTGAGCGACGCGCGGCCCGCAAGGGCCCCTCGCGCGGCGGACTAATGGACGGAAGCGCTATTGAGCGACGCGCGGCCCGCAAGGGCCCAGCGCGCGGCGGACTAATGAACGTAGAACTATTGAGCGACGCGCGGCCCGCAAGGGCCCCTCGCGAGACGAACTGATGGGCTGACCGATGCCGCGATCTCTCGAGTGGCTCGCCCCGGGTCTGGGCATCAAACGCTGGGTCCTTCTGGCCGGCGCCGGCGGGGTGCTCCTCGTCTACTCGGCGATCTTCGCCGTAGGTGTGCTTTGGTCGCCGCAACTCATGCGAGGGCTCGGCATGGGCTGGCTCGAGAACCGGCACTGGGCCGCCCTGCTGCTGTCGATCGACGGGATGGCGGTCGGCGCCTTTGCTCTGGCCTACGGGGCCGGCCGCGTGTGGATGTTCCGGAAGACGACGCCGGAGACGGCGAGCGAGATCCGTGCGGCAGGCAGGCTGGCGCGAGGGCCGCGCGTGGTGGCGGTCGGCGGAGGCACCGGCCTCGCGGCGCTTCTCAGCGGACTCAAGTCGCACAGCAGCAACCTGACCGCCGTTGTGACGATGGCCGACGACGGCGGCAGCTCCGGGCTGCTGCGCCGGGACATGGGAATGCCGCCGCCCGGCGACCTGCGCAACTGCCTGGTCGCCCTGGCCGACGACGAGTCGATGATGAGCCAGCTGTTCAAGTATCGCTTCCCGGCTGAGGGGGGGCTGCAGGGACACAGCTTCGGCAACCTCTTCATGGCGGCGCTCGCCGAGGTGACCGGCGACTTCGAGCACGCCGTCCGTGAGGCGACCCACGTCCTCAAGGTCCGCGGCCGCGTACTGCCCTCGACGCTCGACGATGTCGTGCTGCACGCGCAGCTCGAGGACGGCGGCCAGGTGACCGGCGAGAGCACGATCACGGCTGCCGCGAGGCTGCCGCGGCGCGTCTGGCTGACGCCGGAGGCGCCGCGCGGCGTGCCGCAGGCGATCGCCGCGATCGCCAGGGCGGACCTGGTCGTGCTCGGCCCGGGCAGCCTGTACACGAGCGTCATCCCCAACGCGCTCGTGCCCGACGTACGCGAGGCGCTCGCCGACACGCGCGCCTGGGTCATCTACGTCTGCAACGTCATGACCGAGCCGGGCGAGACGGACGGCTACACGGCGGGCGATCACCTCGACGCTCTTCAGCGTCACGGGCTCGCCGGCGTGATCGATGCGATCCTCGTGAACGACGCCCCGGTCTCGGACGAGCTCCTGGCCAGCTATGGACGCCTCGGCGCTCGGCCCGTCGTCGTCGACGCCGAGCGCCTCAAGGCGCTCGGCGTCAAGGTCGTCCGCGCGCCGGTCGCCGCCGAGAGCGGCGTCGTCCGGCACGACTCCGAACGCCTGTCACAGGCGCTTCTGCGCCTGGTGAGGTAGCGGGCGTGGGCTTCACCCGCGACGTCAAGCTCGAGCTGGGGATGATCTTGCCCACATCGGGTCACTGCCGCCGGGCGCAGCTCTCGGGGCTGCTGTTCGGCGCCGGTGTCTTCGAGATCGGCTCCGGAGGGCGCTTCGGCGTGCGCATCTCGGTCACACTGCCCGCGATCGCCCGTCACCTGCTCGCGTTGCTCAAGCCGCTCAACGTGGACTCCGCGCTTCGCACCGTCGACAGCGCGCTCATCGGGCTGCGCTACGAGGTGTTGCTCGGCGACGAGGGCCGCGATCTCCAGTTGCTCAATGAGCTCGGCGTGCTCTCCGACGACCTCACCGTGCAGATGACCGTGCCCAGGCGGCTGGTCGAGCGCCGCTGTTGCCTCGTGGCCTTCTTGCGTGGGCTGTTCCTCGGCTGCGGCTCGATGTCGGCTCCCGGCGCGCCGGTGCACGCCGAGTTCACCGTGGAGGACGCCGGCCTCGCAGAGCAGACGCGGCGCCTGCTCGCCCGTCTCGACCTCGCGTTCTCCCTGACGGCGCGCGAGCGCAACATCGCCTGCTACACCAAGCGGGGGCAGACGGCGGCGGATCTCCTCGCCGTACTCGGCGCCCACGACTCGTGCCTGCGCTGGGAGGAGCACGCGGTGCTCGGGACCGTCCGCGAGAGCGCCAACCGGCTCGCCAACTGCGACGCCGCCAACGCGGGGCGGGCGGCGGTGGCAGGCGCCCGGCAGGCCGCCGCCATGCGCGCGCTCATGGACGCTCCGGAATGGGCCGGCCTGCCGGCGGGACTGCGAGAGGTCGCCGAGCTGCGCGTCGAGTACCCGTACCTGAGCCTGCAGGAGTTGGCCGCCATCGCCGACCCGCCGCTGAGCCGCTCGGCGCTCAACCACCGCCTGCGCCGGCTCGCGGTCCTCGCGGGCGCGGCGGTCGACCAGCCCTCGTAGCCGAGCTGGCGAGGGGCGCGCCGTCAGGCGCACCGCTCACTGACTCACATACTTCGCGCGGCGCGGATCGTGAGCTCGCCGAGCCGATACGTGTAGCTGCCCATCTCGTTGTCGTACCAGCCAAAGACCTTGACGTGCGTGAGCGGCACGCGCACCGTTTCCCTGCTCTCCGTGTCGCCAGGCGTGCACGGCGGCAGGCGCAGGTTCATGAAGCCGGTGCGCGTGTGCGTTTCGGCGCCCTCGATGACGACCGCGGCGTCCTCGCCCAGCATGTCCGCGGAGACGTTCTGCTCGTCCGTGTACTTGAGCAAGCCGTTCGCCTCACCCTCCGAGGATGCACGGTAGATGGCGTTGATGGCCTCGCGTTCCACCGAGACGGTCCCGTCGGGCAGCGTCTCGCTCTGAAACGTCACGTTGAGGATGATCAGGCTGACGCTCTGGGTGGGTACGCGCACCGAGTCGGCCATGAAGCCGATCGTGCCGATCTCCGGCATCACCTGCTCGAGGGCCGCCGCGGCATTGGTGGACGTGAGCACCACGCTGCCGAGTGCGCCCCGCGACTTGCGCAGGTCGGTGGCGCCGGCCTTGGGGACGGAGTCGAGGACCGGCTGCGAGTTCGTCACCGCATGGATGGTGCTCATGCCCGCGGTGATCATGTCCTTGGTGAGGTCGCGGTCGAGCAGCGGCCGGATCATGTGCGCCAGCGCGGTCGTCGTGCACGAGGCGGCCGACACCAAGGTGTGCTGCGCCGGGTCGAACTCGTAGTCGTTGATGCCGTGGATGAGGATGGCGGCGTCCGGAGGGAGAGGGACGCCCTTCTGCCTGCTCTTGAACGGCGAGCTCTGGACGACGACGGCCGCGCCCGCCGTGAGGTGGCCGCGGAGCGCGCCGCGCGCCGCGTCGGGGTCGGCGTGGGGGTCACGGAAGGTGCCGGTGCAGTCTACGACCAGGGCGACGCCGTGCTCGCGCCAGGGGATGTCCTTGGGGTTGCGCGCCACGCGCAGGATCATGATCTCTTTGCCGTAGGCGCTGATCAGGCCGCGCTCCTCATCCACGACGCTCATGTCGCGGACGCCGGAACGGCCGAAGAGGAAGCGATGGAGCGGTCCGTACGTCGAGTCCTTGGAGAGGTACTGCACCACCGACTCGAGCGAAGTGCCCACGGGGCGGCCTGTGTTGACGATGAAGCGGTCGAAATCGTCCCGCCCGAGGTGATGCCAGAGCGTCAGCTTGCCGATGCGGCCGATACCGTTGATGCCCAGAGTCCGTTGTGCACCCATCTCTGCGGTACCTCCTGTCGCGGCGCCGGACCTCCCCGTCGGACGGGCCTCTCCGGATACCACTTTCCTGTGCGGTCGCCTGCATCCTAGCGCAGGTCCGAACGGCAGGCAGCAGTCTGGCGGACACGTATGACGACCGGTGCGGCGCGGTATCATGACACGCGTGAGGACCTCGCCCGTACCCTTCGACTCCGACGCCCTGCGCGCCAACCTCGCCAACACGGCGCAGGAGGTGGTCATCCCCGACCGCTACCTGCCGTTGCTGGATGCGGTGGCCGGCCTCCACGGCGTGCGCGCCGCGCTTGCGGAGACGATGGGCGAGTACTTCCACACGTTCCGCAACGCGGACCTGCTGGTGGACGGCTTCCAGACGACCCTGCTGCGCAACTGGTCGTACTTCGAGCGTTCGCCGGACCGGCTCGAGTCGTTCGGTCTCCTCGCTGAGCTGGTCGTCGGCCTGCTCGATTCCGACCTGACGCCCGAGCAGTTCTCATTGCTCCTCCGCGCCTTGCTCACCTGGTCGGCCGACACGCTGGCAGGACCGCACGCCGACGCCTACGACGAGGCTCTCGCAGGGCTGGCCCCGGCGCTGCAGCGCCTGCTGTCGGAGCACGAGGCCCAGTTCCTCGAGCGGGACACGCTGGTGCACAACGTCATCGAGCGGGCAGCGTCGCGACCGGGGCTCGCCGCGGGCTACCAGGCGCTGTACCGCAGCCTTCTCGCGGCGAGCTACCGGCGGGTGCGCGACGCCCTCGACGTGCCTGCCTGGGCGCTCACTCAGGGTGAGAACCTCACCGATCCCGGCGCCGTCGCCGGGCAGTTCGCCTTTCTCAGCGAGCGACGTCTCACGACGCTGCTGCAGGCGCTGGAGGCGGCGCCGGACGAGAAGCTGCTCACGCCGGCGTTCCGCCTGTTCTCGGACATCCTCGGCGCGGCCATTGACTCTCTCTTCCGCGTCGACAACCTCGAGGACAGGTTCGCCGTCTGTCTCTTCTTCCTCAAGGACGAGACCTTGGGCTATCGCCAGAAGGAGGTGATGGCCGACCTCCTCGGCGTGGTCAAGCAGATGATGCACCCGGACCGGCACACCGACGCGGAGCGCATCCTCACCCGCCTCACCGCCTTCTTCCGCGACCGCGACAACGAGTTCCTGCTCACGCGCTTCCAGTGCTACGAGGCGATCGGCGTGGCGATCGGCGAGGCGGGCAACGTCAAGGCCGCCGACCACCTCATCGAGGACATCCTGTACTGGAGGTTCCAGTACCCCGACATCCGCGGCGCCACCGACGACTGGGAGACCGTCGTCAACCCCTACCACCTGCCGAAGATCCGCTGCTGGATGCACATCGTCGAGTCGAACCCCGCCCTCTTCGAGCGGCTGGCTGCGGCGCTCAACGTCCAGCTGCGCCTCGGCGGCATCTTCATCGCCGACACCGACCTGTTCCAGCGCGACGTGACGCGTCTTCTCAACGCCGATATCCGGCCCATCTACTTCGTCGCCAAGCAGCTCCTGCGCACGCTGCCGGTCTACTTCAACGAGGTCGGGGCGGAGGGGGAGCTCCGCTCTGTCTCGACCCAGATCGACGAGGTCTGCGGGCGGCGCGACACACTCATGCATTTCCTGCGCAAGCAGGTGCACGCTGAGTCGTCGAACCGCATGGTGGCGTTCAGCCGCGCCGTTCTGGATTACTGGCTGACGCTCGACCCCAGCGGCCTCGAGCCCTACGTGTCGGCCAACACGCTTGCCGCGGTGCGCGGCGAGCGGGAATGGGCCGAGGGGCCGCACGACGTGCTCACGGCGCTCGCGAAGGAGTCGCGCCGAGATGCCGGCGATGCTCTCGACGGGCTTCTGGCCCTTGCACCGGTGCAGCTGGACAAGCGTCTCGGCCTTTCGGCGAACGGCAGGGGCCGTGTGGAGGAACGTTCTCCGGCCGGCGTGGCCCGGCGCCGGGTGGCGCTCGTCATCCGCACCTACCAGCTGCTCGCCCGGAAGTACTCGCTCGCCGCCGACGACGTCGGTGCGGCGGTCGGCCGCGACCTCAAGCTCGACGGCAGGCTGCGGCAGCGTTTCGAGGTCGCTCTCGCGCGCTGGCAGGCCCGGCAGGCGCCGCGCACGCGCGACGCGCTGCTCGACGCCTCGCTGCCGATCCTGGAGCAGCTCAAAGCCATCATTCTCGACCCGGCGGCCTCGTCGGCTACCGAGAACATCTACCAGAAGCGGCACATCGCCGCCGGCATCCCCTCGATCTACGGCAACTACAGCGAGCCACGGTTCGACGCCCTTGGGCTGTCCTTCCGCGTCGAGAGTCTCGTCGCCCGTCTGCTCGACGACGTCGTCTCCGAGGGCATCGAGCTCTACGTGACGCGCGCGTCCCTGCGCCGCATGGCGACGACGCTGCGGCGCTTCGAGCGTGCGCTCGCCGTCGACGGCGTCGACTCGCGCGCGCTCGGCGCCAACCTGGCGATGCTCGAGGCTACCTTCGCCAGCCGCAACTTCACCTTCCGGCAGTACCAGAACGTGTTCCAGTTCCTCGCCAACAACGTGACCGAACTCTCGTCGACCTCGGTCCTCAGCCACGAGCAGGTCCTGCTCTCCGTGCTCGTCAACGACCCGCGCCAGTGCGAGGCGCGGGGCCTGCCCGTGGACGCCGTCGCCGAGATGGTCCTGCGCGACGTGCTCGTGTCCGGCCTCGGGCTGCAGTCGCTCGACCGCTACGTGTCCGCGGCGCTCCGCCAGATCTCGATGCTGAACGGCCGCCTCGACGAACGCGGGCTGACGCGGATGATGAACTACGACCCGGAGCGGCTGGTCTCTCCCCTCCACAGGGCCAAGCCCGGCACCGACGACCAGATGACGCTCGGCTTCAAGGGGCTCGGCCTGAAGCAGATGGCCGCGTACGGCCACAAGGTGCCGGAGGGCTTCGTGCTGAGCAACGAGCTCTTTCTCGCACTGCCGGCCATGTCGTATCCACCGCTGTACGACGACACGATCCACCGCGTACAGGTGGCGGTGAACGCGCTCGAGCGCCGGGTCGGGCTGCGGCTCGGTGACCCGCGCCGGCTGCTGCTGCTCTCGATCCGCTCCGGCGCGGCGATCTCGATGCCCGGCCTCATGACCACGTTCGTCAACGTCGGTCTCAACGACGAGCTCGCTGAGGCGTTCGCACGGCGTCCGGAGACGGCCTGGGCGGCGTGGGACAGCTACCGCCGCTTTCTGCAGTCGTGGGCCATGTCCTACGGCATCGATCGCGACTTCTTCGACGCCATCATGAGCGAGTACAAGTCACGCTACGGGGTCGGGCAGAAGGTCGACTTCGAGCCCGAGCAGATGAAGGAGATCGCCTTCGCCTACAAATCGCGCGCCCGCGACCACGGCGTCGTGTTCGTCGACGAGCCGCTCGCCCAGGTCATCGCCTGCATGCGCAAGGTGCTCGAGTCCTGGGACTCGGCGCCGGCCCGCTTCTACCGGCAGTACATCGGGGTCGCCGAGGAGTGGGGGACGGCGGTGGTCGTGCAGCGCATGGTGTTCGGCAACCTCAGCCGGGAGTCCGGCGCGGGCGTCACCTTCACCAACAACCCGCTCGAACCATACAGCCGTCAGGTTCGCCTCTTCGGCGATTTCGCTGTTCGCAGCCAGGGTGAGGACCTCGTCGGCGGCCTTGTGTTCCCGTGGCCGATCTCGGAGGCGCAGCGGCTTGGCAGCGCCACCTACCGCGACACGGAGCACTCGCTGGAGCGGGACTTCCCCGACATCTACCAGCAGCTCCTGACGGTCGCGCGCGACCTCGTCGGCGAGCGTGAATTCGATCCCCAGGAGATCGAGTTCACCTTTGAGTCGCCGGCCGCGTCTGACCTGTACGTGCTGCAGAAACGTTCGGCCGTACAGGAGCAGACGCGCGACGCCGCCTACTTCGACGTGGCATCGCCCAGCTACGGGCCGCCGGTCGCCGTGGGAATGGGCGTCGCCGGCGGCGCCTATTCCGGCCGTGCCGCCGTCGACGCCGCGCAGATCGACCGTCTGCTGGCTGAGGCCCCGGACGAGAACATCGTGCTCCTGCGACCGGACACGGTGCCGGAAGACATCGACATGATCACCCGTGTCAGCGGCATTCTCACGGCCCGCGGCGGCACCACCTCTCACGCCGCCGTCACCGCCAAGCGCCTGGGCAAGACCGCGGTCGTCGAGTGCGAGGATCTCGAGGTCCTCGAGACGCTGGGTACGGTTCGCCTGGCCGGCCAGACGATCGAGGTGGGCGATTGGGTGTCCATCGACGGCCGCACTGGCAACATCTTTCTCGGACGCATCCCGACGATCGCAAGGCCGGCGCTCCCGCCGGCCCGCTGACCTCTGCGCGGCGCGTCGTGTGCTGCCGCGGACGGCGCTTCACGGAGTCGCGCAAAAGCGAACAATTCGCCCCTTTGTCGGACGTCCGCCTCTGGTAAGCTGTCGTGGTCAAATCGATCGGGAGGAAGCAATGACCGTCCGGATAGGCATCAACGGCTTCGGCCGCATCGGCCGGCTCGTCGTCCGCGCCGCGCAGAGGCAGGGCGCCGACGTCGAGTTCGTCGGCATCAACGACCTGACGGACGCCAAGACCCTGGGTCACCTGTTCAAGTACGACTCGGTCCACGGCGTGTATCCGGGGATCGTGGACGTGGAAGAGGACGCGCTCGTCATCGACGGCAAGCGCGTCCGCGTCACCGCCGAGACCGACCCCGCGAAGCTCCCCTGGCGCGAGCTCGGCGCCGAAGTGGTCATCGAGTCGACCGGCCGCTTCACCGAGCGCGCCAAGGCCGCCGCACATCTCGAGGCCGGCGCCGCCAAGGTCATCATCTCAGCGCCCGCCAAGGGCCCCGACGCGACCATCGTGCTCGGCGTCAACGAGGAGACGTACGACAAAGCCGCCCACGACGTCATCTCCAACGCGAGCTGCACGACCAACTGCCTTGCGCCGATGGCCAAGGTCCTGGTGGACAACTTCGGCGTGGAAAGGGGCTTCATGACGACGATCCACGCCTACACCAACGACCAGAAGGTCCTCGACTTCCCCCACAAGGACCTGCGCAGGGCCCGCGCCGCGGCGCTCTCGATCATCCCGACGACCACCGGCGCCGCCCGCGCCGTGGCTCTCGTCATCCCTGAGCTCGAAGGCAAGCTCGACGGCTTCGCGCTGCGCGTGCCGACACCGGACGGTTCGGCCACGGACCTCGTCGCCGAGCTCAAGACCGAAGTGACCGCGGACGAGGTCAACGCGGCCATGAAGGCGGCCGCCGAGAGCGGTCCGATGAAGGGCATCCTGCAGTACCAGGAGGACCCCATCGTCAGCATCGACGTCGTCGGCAACAGCCACTCGTCGATCTTCGACCCGGCGCTCACCATGGCCAAGGGCAAGCTGGTCAAGGTCGTGTCGTGGTACGACAACGAGTGGGGCTACTCGTGCCGCCTCGTCGACCTCATGCAGAAGGTCCTCTGACACACGCACCCACTGGGAGGCTGAAGACGCCATGAAGCGTGCGCTCACCGACTACCCGCTCGCGGGCAAACGCGTTCTCGTGCGCGTCGACTTCAACGTGCCGCTCGAGGGCGGCCGGGTCGCCGACGACACGCGCATCCGCGCCGCCCTGCCGACGATCGCGTACGTGCTCGACCAGGGATGCGCGGTCGTGCTCATGACCCATCTCGGCCGCCCCAAGGGCGCGGTCGTGGACGGGTTGCGCATGGCGCCGGTGGCGGCTCGCCTCTCGGAGCTGCTGGGCCGCCCTGTGGCGACCGCGGACGACTGCGTCGGCCCCGCTGTCGCGCAGGCCGTCGCCGCCCTGCGACCCGGCGACGTGCTCCTGCTCGAGAACCTGCGCTTCCACGCTGAGGAGACGCGCAATGACGACGGATTCGCCCGCCGGCTCGCCGCGCTCGGCGACGTGTACGTCAACGACGCCTTCGGCACCGCGCATCGCGCGCACGCGTCGACGGAGGGCGTGACGCACTACGTGCCGTCGATCGCGGGGCTGCTCATGACCAAGGAGCTGGAGATCCTGGGCCGCCTCCTCCGCGATCCGGCGCGGCCCTTCGTCGTGGTGCTCGGTGGCCTCAAGGTCTCCGACAAGATCAGCCTCATCCGGCACATGCTCACCATCGCCGACACGGTGCTGATCGGCGGCGCCATGGGCAATGCCTTCCTCGCCGCCAAAGGGTACGAGATCGGCGCGTCCAAGGGCGCCGGCGACGAGGTCGCGGTCGCCCGCGATATCCTCGCCGAAGCGGGGGCCGCCCACGGCCGTCTGGTCGTCCCGACGGACGTCGTCGCGGCACGTGAGGCCGCGGCCGGCGCGCCGTCACGGGTCGTCGCTGCCGACAGTATCGCCGCCGACGAGATGGCGCTCGACATCGGCCCCGAGACGACCGCCGAGTTCGTGCGCCAGCTACGTGGAGCCGGCACGATCTACTGGAACGGCCCCATGGGCCTGTTCGAGATCGACGCGTTCGGCGCCGGCACACGCGCCGTCGGTGAGGCTATCGCCGGCGGGGTCGCCGTCACCGTCGCCGGCGGCGGCGACACGGTGTCGGCGGTGCGGACGTTCGGTCTGGAGGCCCGCCTCACTCACGTCTCGACTGGCGGTGGGGCATCGATGGAATTCCTGGAGGGCCGGGTGCTGCCCGGCGTGGAGGCGCTCATGGACCGCAGTATGGCTCCGGCGACGCCGGGTCGTCGCCCGCTCATGGCGGGCAACTGGAAGATGTACAAGACCCGCGCGGACACCAAGACCTTCTTCGACGCCTTCGTCCCGCAAGTGGCCGGGGTCGACGACCGGGACGTCCTGCTCTGCCCGCCGGACGTGTGCCTCGAGACGGCACTCGCCGCCACCGCCGGCAGCAACGTGGCGGTCGGCGCCCAGACGATGCACTACGCCGCCGAGGGCGCCTTCACCGGCGAGACGGCGCCGGACATGCTCGTCGAGCTCGGCGTCCCGTACGTGATCCTCGGCCACTCCGAGCGGCGCCAGTACTACGCCGAGAACGACGCCGACCTGGCGCGCAAGGTGCGGTCCGCGCTCGATGCCGGCCTGCGGCCGATCCTCTGCTGCGGCGAGACGCTCGCTGAGCGGGAGGGTGGCCAGACGGAGGGCAAGGTCGGCGGCCAGCTCGATGCCGACCTGGCCGAGATCAGTGCCGCAGAGCTCGCCGCCGTCGCGATCGCCTACGAGCCCATCTGGGCTATCGGCACCGGGGTGACCGCGACCCCGGAGCAGGCGCAGGAGACCGTCGCCTTCGTGCGCAGGCGCGTGCGTGAGCGCTTCGGCGACGCCGCCGACGGCGTGCGCATCCTCTACGGCGGCAGCGTCAAGGCCGCCAACATCGACACGCTGATGGAGCAGCCCGACATCGACGGCGTGCTCGTCGGCGGAGCCAGCCTCGACCCGCGGGAGTTCGCCCGCATCGTGCGCTTCGCGGGACCGTCGTGACCCATCCGGGCGCCGCCGACGCTCGCACCTACCGCCCGGTGGTCCTGATCGTGCTGGACGGCTGGGGGGTCGCCCCGCCGGGCCCGGACAACGCCGTGAGCCTCGCGGCGACGCCGGTCTTCGACCGGCTCACGGCCGAGTATCCGCACGGCGTCCTCGAGGCTTCGGGCCCGGCAGTTGGACTGCCGCCGGGCCAGATGGGCAATTCCGAGGTCGGGCACCTCAACCTCGGCGCCGGCCGCGTCGTCTACCAGGACCTCACGCGGATCAGCCTCGCGATCGAGGACGGCAGCTTCTACGAGAACCGCGTCCTGCGCCAGGCATGCGCCAAGGCGGCGGGGAGGGGCAGCCGCCTTCACCTGATGGGCCTCGTCTCCGGCGGCGGCGTCCACAGCGACATGGGCCATCTCGAGGCGTGCCTCGAGCTCGCCCGTCGCGAAAAGGTGCGTGACGTCGTGGTGCACGCCTTCCTCGACGGCCGCGACACGCCGCCGCGCAGCGCCAGGGGCTATCTGGCTACCATCCAGGCGGTGATGGACCGCCTCGGCGTCGGCCGCTACGGCGTGATCAGCGGCCGCTACTACGCGATGGACCGCGACACGCGCTGGGATCGCGTCAAGCTTGCCTACGACGCCCTGGCGTACGCCGAGGGCTTCTTCGCCGCAGACGCCCAGGCGGCGGTCGAGGCCGCCTACGGTCGCGGCGAGAACGACGAGTTCGTGCGCCCCACGATCGTCGCTCCCGAGCATGAATCGCGCGTGCGCGACGGCGACGTCTGCCTCTTCTTCAACTTCCGCCCCGACCGCGCCCGTGAGCTCACGCGCGCCTTCACCGAACGAGGCTTCGCCGAGTTCGACCGCGGCGCGCACCCGCCCGCCGTCGACTTCGTCACCATGACCCGGTACAAGAAGGAGTTTCCACTCCCCGCGGCCTTCCCGCCCGAGAACCCCGAGCACGTGTTGTCCGAGGTCCTCGCCGAGAACGGCCTCCGCCAGCTCCACATCGCTGAGACCGAGAAGTACGCGCACGTCACGTTCTTCTTCAACGGCGGCGTCGAACGCGAGGCGGAGGGGGAGACCCGCATCCTGGTGCCCAGCCCGCGTGAGGTGCCCACCTACGACCACAAGCCTGAGATGAGCGCGCCGGGCGTCACCGACGCGCTGGTCGAGCAACTGGAGGCCGACGCGTTCGACTTCGTCGTCGTGAACTACGCGAACGCCGACATGGTCGGCCACACAGGCGTCATTGCCGCCGCCGTCAAAGCGGTCGAGACCGTCGACGCCTGCCTCGGCAGGGTCGTGGAGGCGGTCGACCGCCTGGGCGGCGCTTGCCTCATCACTGCCGACCACGGCAACTCCGACCACATGCTCGAGCCGGACGGCAGCCCCAACACGGCGCACAGCACGAACCTCGTGCCCCTCGTTGCGACGGTGCCGGGCGTGCGCGTGCGCGAGGGCGGCCGGCTCTGCGACCTGGCGCCGACTGTGCTGGCGCTGCTGGGTGTGGAGCAGCCGCGCGAGATGACCGGCAGGGACCTGCTCGAATCCTGACCCTGCCCGCGCCGGCCGCCACGCTCGCCGGCCGCACCGGTCGCCGGTCACGTTTGGCGGAGGCCGGGTGAAGTGCAAGAATGGTATGCTCGCTTCCATCCACGCCCGCCTCCAAGGGGAGAACTGACTTGCTCAACGCCATCCTCGTCACCTTCCAGCTCGTCCTCGCGATCCTCGTGATCGTGCTCATCCTGCTGCACTCCGGCAAGGACGCCGGCATGGCCAGCGTCACCGGCTTCTCGTTCGCCTCGTCCGCGAGCGTCATGGAGCGTAACCTCACGCGCTACACGATCATCGTGGGGGTGCTGTTCTTCCTGAACACGTTCATGCTGCTGTGGAGGCTGAGCTGACGCCGAGCGCGCGCAGCGCGCGCCGTCCGGGGAGGCGCTCACGACCGCCCCACGATTGTCCCGAGGGAGCATCGACGCGACTCACCGCCGGAGCGGGCTGAGACGCGCCCGCGGTAGGCTCATGTCGTCGCGCCCGCCCAGACTCGTCGTCCTGCTCGCGATCGCCGCTCTGCTCTTCGCCGGGGCGGCCGCTCTCGCAGCGTGCGGCGGCGCTTCTTCAGGCGGCGGTGATGCACCCTCCGGCGACGAGGGCACGCCCAAGCCCGGCGGTACGTTCACCTTTCCCCTGCCGGGTGATCCCATGTCGATCGAGCCGCTCAACGCGCAGGACGCGGCCGGCCTGCAGGTCGCGCACCAGGTCTTCCAGGGGCTCACGAAGTGGATGCTCGACGACGGCCGGCTGATCACGAAGCCGGATATCGCCGCGTCGTGGGAGTCGGAGGACGCGCAGAACTGGATCTTCCACCTCAGGCCCGGCGTGACCTTCCAGGCTCCCGTGAGCAGGCCCGTGACCGCGCAGGACTTCGTCGACTCGTGGTCCAGGGTGACCGACCCGGGCAACCAGTCCTATGTGGCGTACATCCTGGCGCCGCTCGAGGGCTGCGACGACCGCGGCTACCAGACCGACCCGGCGCAGGGCCTGACCGGTGTGACGGCGATCGACGACGCGACACTCCAGGTGACGTTGCGCTATCCGTTCGCCGACTTCCCCGCGACGCTCGGGCACCCCGTCGCCGCGGTGACCCCCGTAGAGTACATCGACGAGGTGGGGGAGAAGGCGTTCGCGAAGAGGCCGGTCGGCACCGGACCCTACGCCGTGACCTCCTGGCGTCGGGGTCGCTCCGTCAAGCTCGTCAGGAACGCCACGTACTGGGACACCGAGAACGCCGGCTGGGTGGACGCCGTCGAGCTGCCGATCTTCGACGATGTGGAGTCCATGTGGGCCGGCTTCGAGCGCGGCGACCTGGACTGCTCGCGGGTCCCCACCGACGAGATCGCAGCCGTCGAGGACGGCCCCGAGGTGGCCGCGGGTACCTGGACCGCCACGGCGTGGCCGGCGGCGGCCGTGTACTTCGTCGGCATGAACATGACCGATGGCACGCTGGGCCCCGATCTCGACCTGCGCAAGGCGATCTCGCAGTCGACGGACGCGCAGACGGTGGTCGACGAGGTGAGTCAGGGCGTCGCGCAGGTCGCCGGCGGCTACGTGCCCCAAGGCATCCCCGGCTACAAGGCCGCGCAGAACCCCTACACCTACGACCTGGAGAACGCCACGAACCTCGTCACCAGCGCGGGCTTCGTCCCCACCCTCGACTACTGGTACGACGCCGACGAGGACCACCGCCAGATAGCGGAGACGCTCGTCGCGGGATGGGAGCAGGCGGGGCTCTCGGTGGCGCCGAGTGAGTACGAGTGGGGGACCTTCCTGGACAAGCTCTCGAGAGGCAACAAGGGCAGCGGCAGCCAGCTCTTCCGCGTGGCCTGGATCGCCGACTACCCGGCGATGGACGCCTTCCTCTACCCGCTCTTCCAGTCCGACCAGTCGCCCACCGGCAGCTACACGTTCTACGCCAACGAAGGCGTCGATGAGCTCCTGCAGAAGGCGCGCACGACGATGGATGGCCAGCAGCGCCAGAATCTGTACGCCCAGGTCGAGAAGATCATCCTCACCGACATGCCGGCCGTGCCGTTGTACTTCTACCGCTACTACCGCGTTGCGGACGGCCGTATCCGCGGCTTCACCGTCGACCCCATGGGGCTCACGGACATGCGCTCCGTGTGGGTCGAGTAGGCTGACCTTCTGCGGGCGCCTGCATATCGGAGCAAAGTTGACAAATGAACGAAGGGCGCGGCACAGTGCCCTTGAAAGTAGAGGAGGGTGCGTCGAAGAAGCACATCCGGTCGCCGGTGCGTCTGTCGCGCTGCGGCTGCAAGGGACTCCGGGGGGAGTCTGGCTCTGTCAGTCATCAAGGAGGTCAACGTGAAGAAACCAATCAGGAGTTGGCGCGGCCTGCTCGTCCTGGCCGCCGTCCTCGTCGCCGCTGCGCTCGTGCTGGGCGCGTGCGGCAGCAGTGACGACACCACCGATACGACCACCGACGAGGGCACGCCGACGGCGGGTGGCACCTACAACTACCCGCTCAGCGCCAACCCGGTCTCCATCGAGCCGCTCAATGCCCAGGAGTCCGAGGGCATGCAGGTCGCTCACCAGGTGTTCCAGGGTCTCGCCAAGTACGTCTTGAACGAGCAGGGCGAGATGGTGGCCGAGCCGGACATCGCCGAGAAGTGGGAGACCACCGACTCGCAGACCTGGACGTTCACGCTCAAGCAGGGCGTCATGTACCAGGCGCCCGTGAGCCGCGAGGTCGTGGCGCAGGACTTCGTCGACTCGTGGAACCGGGTCACGGACCCCGCCAACCAGTCCTACGTGTCGTACATCCTCGCTCCGGTCGAGGGATGCGATGACGGCGGCTACCAGGTCGATACGAAGCAGGGCCTGACCGGCGTCAAGGCGATCGACGACTACACGCTCGAGGTCAAGCTTCGCTACGCGTTCGCCGAGTTCCCGCAGACGCTGGGCCACACCGTCGCGGCGGCGACTCCCGTCGAGTACATCGACGAGGTCGGCGCCAAGGCCTACGGCAAGAAGCCCGTCGGCACCGGTCCCTACATGGTCGAATCCTGGAAGAACAACCAGTCCGTCCAGTTGGTCAAGAACCCGGACTACTGGGACACCGAGAACGCCGGCTGGGTCGACAACATCAACATGCCCATCATCCTCGAGTCCTCGACCGAGTGGCTCGAGTTCCAGAAGGGCACCACCGACTACACCAACGTGCCGCCCGGCCAGGTGGCCGCGGCCGAGAACAACGCCAAGGTCAAGAGCGGCGAGTGGACGGCCAAGCGTTGGCCGACCCTGGCGGTGTACTTCATCGGCATGAACATGACCGATGCGACGCTCGGTCAGGACCTTGAGCTGCGCAAGGCCATCGCCATGTCGACGGATTCGCAGAACGTCATCAACATCGTCAACGAGGGTGTGCCGCTGGCGGCCCAGGGCTACGTGCCGGTGGGCATCCCCGGCTACCAGCCCGAGCAGTCGCCGTACGGCTTTGACCCCGAGGGCGCCACGACCATCGTCGACGGTCTGGGCACCGTCCCGACGCTCAACTACTGGTACAACACCGACGAGGGACACCAGAAGATCGCCGAGGTGCTGCAGGCCGGCTGGAAGAACGTCGGGATCGACGTGAAGCTCAGCAACTTCGAGTGGGGCACGTTCCTCGACAAGCTCTCGAAGGGCGCCGAGGGAAGCGGCAGCCAGCTCTTCCGCATGGGCTGGATCGCCGACTACCCGTCGATGGACAACTTCCTGTACCCGCTGTTCCAGTCGGACCAGGCGCGCACGGGCAGCTACACCTTCTACGACAACAGCGATGTCGACGACATGCTGCTGCAGGCGCGCCAGACGGTTGACGATCAGCAGCGCTACGACCTGTACCTGCAGGCGGAGAAGCAGATCCTCACGGACATGCCCGCCTCGCCTCTGTACTTCTACCGCGACTTCCGCGTGACCAACAACCGCATCGGCGGCTACGTCCACAATCCGATGGGCTTCACCGACATGTGGACGGTGTGGGTCAAAGCGGATACTGCCCAATAAGACCGAGTCGTGATTTGCGCGTGCAGTAGTGACTACCTAGACTGCTCGCAGTCCTTGCAGTGGCGGCCCGCCGCGAGAAGCGCGGTGGGCCGCCACTCGCGCCGAGGATTCCCGGTCATACACTTCCGGAGTGAAGGCGGAACAGTGGATACGGTCGCGTAGCGCATGTCCTCCTATGTCGTCAGGCGCCTGTTCCAGCTCGTCATCGTGCTCTTCGGTGTCAGTGTCATCACCTTCGTCATCATGTTCACCATCCCCGGGGACCCGGCACGCCAGCTCGCCGGCAAGAACGCCACCCCCGAGAGGGTCGCCGAGATCGGCCGGCAGCTCGGCCTCGACCAGCCCGTCTACGTGCAGTACTACAGGTTCGTCAGTCGTCTGCTCCACGGCGACCTCGGGGAGTCGTACGCGCTCCAGCAGCCGGTCATGGAGCTCATCAAGGACAACGCACCCAACACCATCCAGCTGGCGCTCGCGGCGGTGCTGATCGAGCTCCTGGGCATCCCGCTGGGCATCTACTCGGCCCTGCGCCAGTACACCTTTTGGGACACTGCCCTCACCACGGGGGCGCTCATCATCTGGGGCATCCCCGTGTTCGTGCTCGGCCTGTTCATGCAGTGGTTCTTCTCTCTGAAGCTGCAGGAGTGGTTCGGGATCGACATCTTCCCGCTCACCGGGGCCGGCGACAATGTCTTCTGGGTCATCCCGGCCTCGTGGACGAGTTTCATGACCCTGGTCCTTCCCGCCGTCACGCTCGGTCTCATCGGGGTCGCCTACATCTCGTACATGCAGCGCGCCTCGATGCTCGAGGTCATCCGCTCCGACTACATCCGCACGGCCCGTGCCAAGGGCCTGTCCGAGCGCGCGGTGGTCCGCCGCCATGCCTTCAAGAACGCCGTCATCCCCGTCATGACGATCGCCGGCATCGATCTGGGAGCCCTCATGGGAGGCGCCATCCTTACCGAGACCGTGTTCTCACGCCCCGGGATCGGCCTGATGATCTACCAGGCGATCGGCGCCCGCGATCTGCCCGTCGTCGCCGGGGGCGTGCTCTTCGCCACATTCATCTACGTCTTCGCCAATCTGGCCGTCGATCTCGGTTATGCGTGGGTCGACCCACGCATCCGTCTGGAAGGCTGAGACCACGTGAGCGAGCGCGACACCAGCGGCAACATCATCACGACCGACGTGTCGATCAGCACCGTCGGCGAGCGCGAGCTGGTCGAGGACCAGTTCTCCGGGCGCAGTCCGCTCGGTCTCTGGGCCGACACCTGGCGGCGCCTCAGGCGCAATCACCTGGCCGTCGTGGGGATGTGCATCATCATCGTGTTTCTCGCCTTGGGCATCACCCAGGAGTTCGCCAATCTCGTCGGGCTGAACACCGGCGACCCCGGCACGGGATATCTGGCGCCCTACGATCCCAATGCCGTGAACTACGAGCTGTCGCCCAACGGTCTCGGGTCAGCACCCTCGTGGTCGCACCCGTTCGGTACCGACTACCTGGGCCGGGACGTCTTCTCGCGGACTCTGGTCGCGACGCGGATCTCGATGCTCGTCGGTGTCATCGCCGTCGCCATCGCGCTGTTTCTCGGTCTCATCCTCGGCCCGGTGTCCGGCTACTACGGGGGCTGGGTGGACTCGGTGATCATGCGCACCGCCGACGTCTTCTTCGCCTTTCCCTACATCCTCTTCGTGCTGCTCATCATGACCGTTCTCGGCCCGGGCCTCTGGAACGTGTTCATCGCCATCGGCATCCTGGGGTGGGCCACGTACGCGCGCCTGAACCGCGGCTCGGTGCTGAGCGTGAAGGCCATGGAGTACGTCGAGGCAGCCCGCGCTCAGGGCGCGAGCGACCTCCGCATCATCTTCAGACACGTGCTGCCCAACACGATGGCGCCCATCTACGTGGCCATCGCCATGGGCATCGGCGGCGCCATCGTCACCGAGGCCGCCCTCAGCTACCTCGGCATCGGCATCCAGCCGCCCGACGCCTCCTGGGGCAAGATGATCTCCGACTACCTCACCTATCTCCAGGCCGGCAGCTGGTGGATGGTCACCTTCCCCAGCGTTGCGCTCACTGTATCCGTCTTCGGTTTCATCTCGTTCGGCAACGGCCTGCGGGACGCCACCGACCCGAAGCTCAAGGAATAGCCATGGGCGAACGACTCCTCACGGTCGACGGTCTCTCGACCCACTTCTTCACCTACGCCGGCGTGGTCAAGGCGGTGAACGGCGTGAGCTTCACGCTCGACCGCAAGGAGACGCTGGGTATCGTCGGCGAATCGGGCTCCGGCAAGACGGTCGCAGCGCTCTCCTTGATGCGGCTGATTCCCGATCCGCCGGGCAAGGTCGTCGAGGGCACGCTCATGCTCGGGGACCGCGATCTGCGCACGCTCTCCGACGAAGAGATGCGCAAGGTGCGGGGCAACGACATCGCCATGGTCTTCCAGGACCCCATGACGAGTCTGAACCCCGTCTTGAAGGTGGGCGACCAGATCGCCGAGGCGATCATCCTTCATCAGGGAAAGACCAAGGCCGAGGCCTGGAAGATGTCCGCCGAGCTGCTCAACCGGGTGGGCATCCCCGACGCCGACAAACGCATCTCCCACTACCCCTTCGAGTTCTCTGGGGGCATGCGCCAGCGGGCCATGATCGCCATGGCCATCAGCTGCAACCCGGACATCCTGATCGCCGACGAGCCCACCACGGCGCTGGACGTCACGATCCAGGCACAGATCATCGAAGTCATCGAGGAGATGCAGCAGCGCTACGAGAGTGGGGTCATCCTCATCACCCACGATCTGGGCGTGGTCGCCGAGATCGCCGACAAGGTCATGGTGATGTACGGAGGCCGCACGGTCGAGTATGCCGGCATCGACGAGATCTTCTACAACCCGCACCACCCGTACACGTGGGGCTTGCTCGGCTCACTGCCTCGGCTGGACGAGATCGAGAAGACGCGGCTCACGCCCATCAAGGGGCAGCCGCCGGATCTGATCGCGCTGCCGAGCGGCTGCCCGTTCGTCGGGCGCTGCGCCTACGAGCGTACCGAGTGTCGGGACGAGTGGCCCGCGCTCGAGATAGTGGGGCCGGACCACGGCGTCAACTGTTGGATCCCCGAGGACCAGCGTCGCGAGTTCCGCGCCGCGCTGCCCCACTTCCAGGAGTACGTCAGGTGAGCCTGCTCGAGGTCAGTGGCCTGAAGAAGTACTTCCCGATCAGGACGGGGATCCTCAAGCGCACGACCGGCCAGGTGTACGCGGTCGACGGCGTCGGCTTCTCGGTGGAGAAGGGCGAGACGCTTGGTCTCGTCGGTGAGAGCGGATGCGGCAAATCCACGACGGGGCGCGCCGTGCTGCGGCTCATCGCACCGACGGCCGGTACGATCACGTTCGAGGGCACGGACATCATGGCGGCGTCGAGGAGCGAGATGCAGCGACTGCGGCGCGACATGCAGATCATCTTTCAGGACCCGTACGCCTCGCTGAACCCGCGCATGCGCGTGCGCGACATCGTCGGCGAGTCCCTCAAGATCCACGATATCGGTACTGAGGCTGAGCGAAAGAAGCGCGTCTTCGAGCTTCTCGAGACCGTCGGGCTCAGCGCCGAACATGCCGAGCGCTATCCGCACGAGTTCTCGGGCGGGCAGCGGCAACGCATCGGCATCGCGCGGGCGCTGGCGCTCAAGCCAAAACTCATCATCTGCGACGAGCCGGTGAGTGCCCTCGACGTGTCCATCCGTGCCCAGGTGATCAACCTTCTCGAGGATCTTCAGGACGAGTTCGACCTCACCTACGTCTTCATCGCCCACGATCTCTCGGTGGTCAAGCACGCCTCCGACCGCGTCGCCGTGATGTATCTCGGCAAGATCGTTGAGATCTCGGACAGTGCGCTGCTGTACGACTACCCGCAGCACCCGTACAGCGAGGCGCTGCTCTCCGCCGTCCCGATCCCCGACCCCACGACTGAACGCGCCCGGCGGCGCATCATCCTCGAGGGCGATGTCCCCAGTCCTACGAATCCCCCCAAAGGCTGCGTCTTTCACCCTCGTTGCCCGCGGGCCCAGGAGATCTGCACGACGGCGATGCCCGCCTTGTCGAGCACGGGCGGAGACGCCGGCGAACGGCACGAAGTGGCCTGCTACTTCCCGGCGCGCTTCATCGGCGGCGAGCGCTCGGTGGCCAGCGAGCCTTTCGAGGGCGCGACCCCTTCGGCGTCCGCCTGACCGTCGGGACCTGTCGAGGCGCCCGTCTGCGCCCGGCCGTTCCCCGCCGTATCCTGTGAGGCCATGACAACGATCACCCGTACAACCCTGGTCCTCCTTGCTGCGGTGGCCGTGTTCGCCGCCGTCGCGCTCGGCGCGTGCGGCGGCGGTGACGGCGGCGCCAGCGCCGGCCCGGATGCCGTCGTGGCGCGCATCGACGGACGCGAGGTGCGTCAGAGCGACGTCGATCAGGTGCTCGCCGAGGCACGTCTGACCGGGGATGACGGGGATGTCGGCGCCGCGCTCGACGACGCGATCGATCGAGAGCTCGTACGCGCGGAGGCCGAGCGTCTGGGCCTCACCGCCGACGAAGCGGAGGTCGAGAGCCGCCTGGCGGCCGTCGGCGAACGACTCGGCGGCGATGCCGCGCTCCAGGCCGGGCTGGAGCAGGCGGCGATGAGTGAGGCGCAGCTGCGTGAGAGTCTGAGGATCGGAGTGCTTCGCGAGGCCGTCCAGGACGCCCGCTTCCCAGACGTCAAGGCCGAGCCGCGGACCGTGCGGCGCTTCTACGAGCGGCAGCGCGCCGACCTCTTCACCACGGCCGCCGCGGTCAGACTCGGAGCGATCGTCGTGCGCAACGAGGGTATAGCCGGCAACGCGATCAAGCGACTGAGGCTGGGCCGACCCTTCAGGGAAGTGGCGCGGCAGTTCACGATCGACCCCGAGATCAAGGCCGCCGAAGGGATGATGGGTTGGATTGACCCAGCCTCGCTGCCGGGCGCTCTGGGCACGACTGTGGAGCGGCTCCGCACGGGCCAGATCTCCGCGCCGGTGGCTGGTCCGGGCGGCACCTGGGTCGTGAAGGTCTTCTCGCGCCGGCCGGAACAGGTGATTCCGTTCGCTCGCGTGCGCACGGACATCGAGGAGGGGCTCACCGGGCGCCGCCGCTCCGCGGCGCTGGACAAGTGGCTGGTCCAAGCGCGCAAGGACGCGACCATCGAGCGTCTCTGAAGCCGGCGCCGGTGCGTGTGCCCGGCGCCGGTTGCTATACTCGCCCACGGAACCCCTGTCCAGGAGGCCGTCTCGTGCGCAACGCGCTCATACTGCTCGCCGTCGTCGCCCTGCTGATCCTCGTCGGCGGCGCGTTGAACAACGGAGTCGTCTTCGACGTGGACTACGTCGCCGGCACGGCCACCGCGATCTCGCTGCTGTGGGTAGCGGCGGTCATCGCCGCCCTCGTGTTCGTCGTCGGCCTCATCGCCGCCTACCTGGCACGAACGGCCGTCTTCGGCCAGCGGCGCAAGCTCGAGGCGGAGCTCCAGACGACCTACGAGCGCCTTCGTGAGGCTGAATCCCTGGCGGCGCGGCTCGCACCTGTCCCTGCCGCGGAAGAGGACGCCGTCGTAGCCTCTGCTGAAGAGGTCGCCACCGTGGTCGACACGGAGGAGGCCGCGACGGTGGCCGACACCGGTCAGGAAGCCACCGTCGTCTTGGATGACGGAGCCGCCACCGTGATCGTGGACGAGGCGGACACCGTCATCGCCGGCCCGGACCTCGGCGAGGCCGAGTCTGAGACGACCGAAGATGCCGGCCCCCAGGACGCCGGGGAGGGCGGCGAGACGACCGCCGTGACGATGGCTGGTGACGCTACGGGTGGGTCCGGCGAGGAGGCGCCAGGTGAGGCCGTCGCGGCGGCCCAGGCGGACGAGGCCGGGGACGATCCTCCGACGGCCGCCACCTGAATCTGACCCGCCCGCTTCTGCATCCGTCGTCCTCGAGCGGTACACTGCCGGCGTGATGCACTCGTGACTGATCCTGGCTCCTGGCGCACCTCGCCGGCGCCGTTCCCGGAGGTCCGGCGACTCGCCGGGGAGCTCGAGGTGAGCGAGGTCCTCGCCCAGGTCCTCGTGCGCCGCGGGCTTGGCGATCCCGCCGCCGCGCGGGCCTTCCTGCATCCGGACTTCCGCGTTCACGACCCGTACCTGATGAACGGCATGGCCGCGGCGCGGCGGCGCATCGACCAGGCGCTGCGCCGCAGCGAGCCCATCGCCGTGCACGGGGACTACGACGCCGACGGCATCACCGCGACCTTCCTGCTCGTCAGCGTCCTCGAGGAGCTCGGCGCCGACGTGCGCTGGCGTCTTCCCAACCGCTTCAGCGACGGCTACGGCGTCTCGGAGGCCGCAGTGGACGAGCTCGGTGAGGCGGGCGTCAAACTGCTGATCACCGTGGACTGCGGCATCAATGCCCGCGCCGAGGTGGCGCGCGCCCAGGCGCTCGGGATGGACGTCATCGTCACCGACCATCATGAGCTCGAGGGCGAGCCACCCGCCTGCGTCGTCGTCACGCCAAAGCTGGGCACGTACCCGTGCCGTCATCTCGCGGGTGTGGGCGTCGCGTTCAAGCTCGCCCACGCTCTGTTGGAGGACTCCGGGGACCAGCTCGTCGATCTCCCGCTGGCGCTCCGTCCGTACACGGACCTCGTCGCCGTGGGGACGATCGCGGACGTGGTCCCTCTCGTCGAGGAGAACCGCGTCCTCACGGCGATCGGCCTCGGCCGGCTGCGCAGCGCGCCGCGGCCGGGGCTGGCCGCTTTGCTGGAGGTCGCCGGCGGCCGTCCGGGCGCGGTGGACGCGGGAGCCGTCGGCTTCCGACTGGGCCCTCGGCTCAACGCCGCCGGGCGCCTCGAGGACGCTTCCATCGCGCTGGAACTCTTGGGAGCTCCCGATCGCGATACGGCTCTGCCGCTGGCGCTCAAGCTCAACGAGTTGAACCGGGAGCGGCAAGTGATCGAGGCGGCGATGATCGAAGCGGCGGTGGCGATGGTGCCCGACCCGCCGCCGCCCGCTCTCGTGCTGTCGTCGCCGGATTGGCACGAGGGAGTCGTCGGTATCGTCGCGTCGCGGGTCGCCGAGCGCTTCCACCGGCCGGCGATCCTGCTGAGCGAGGGCGACGACGAGGCCAAGGGCTCCGGCCGCAGTATCCCCGCCTTCGATCTGCTCGGCGCGGTGGAGCGTACCGCCGACCATCTCATCACCTTCGGCGGGCACCGCGCCGCGTGCGGGCTGCGGCTGCGGCGTGCGGCGATCCCCGCGTTCCGCGAGGCGTTCGTGGCCGAGGCCGCGGCCAGGCTCAGCGCCGACGATCTCACGCGCGTCCGTCACGTGGACGCCGTCGTGAGCGGCGACGAGCTCACCTTGGGGCTTGCCGACGAGCTCGAGCTGCTCGCGCCGCACGGGTTCGGCAACCGCCAGGTGACGCTACTGCTGCACGATGCGGAGGTGGTCTCGCCGAGGCTCACCCGCGACAAGCGGCACGCGCAGTACCGCGTACGCTGCGACGGCGCCTCGTGCCAGGCGATCCACTTCGGCTTCGGTGACCTCGCCGAGCTCACCGCGCCGGGGCGCCACGACGTCGCCCTCGCGCTCTCCAAGAACGAGTACAACGGCGCCGTGAGCGCGCAGGTGCAGGTACGCAGCCTGCACCGGCTCGAGCCGTCGGAGACGGATCTCTGCGCCACGGCGTGCGACCTGCGCTGTCGCGACCGCCTGCAGGACGAGGAGCTGTGGGCCGCGCTCCTCGCCGGGCACATCGGCTCGCCCGATGGAGGGAGCGGGGGCGACGGGGCCGCTGCGGCTCTCAAGGCCGCGCGCGCCGAGGGTCGCCTCGTCGACCGTCGCGGCCGTCCGCCGGCCGCGGCACTCACGGCCCTGCTCGCCACCGGCGAGCGGACGTTGGTGCTCGTCGCCGACGTCGGCCGGCGCCGGCCGCTGCTCACGCGCGACGTGCTGACGCCCGGCCTCGGATGCTCCGCAGAATACGTACAGGCTGCCTGCGCTCCTCGCCTCGAGGCGGCACAGGGTGCCGACGTCGTCATGAGCACGCCGGATCTCGTGCTCGACCATCCCGCCTTCGCACGCGGCTTCGCGCACGTGGTCCTGCTCGATCCCCCGTACACCGGCGCGGTGTGGGCGAGCCTCGCCGCCGCCACCGCGTCCGACGCTTGGCTGCACGCCCTCTGGGGACCCGGCGAGGCGGAGTTCGCCGGCCGCGTCCGCGAGAGCCAGCTCGACCTCGACGCCACCATGCGGCGCGTGTGGAAGGCGCTGGCCGCCGGCTCCGGCCGGTTTGACCATGCCCTCGAGCAGGAACTCCTTGGTACAGGAGCCGTCCTCGCACCGGTGGCGGCCGTGAGCGCCGCCGTCCAGGGGCTCCGCGAGGCGGGGTTGCTCGTCGCCGACGAGGACGGCGGCTATCATCTCGAACGGCCACAGAGTAAGGTCGACGTCACTCGGACGGACGCTCACAGAGAATGGCACAACAGGTATCAGACACCAGACTTCCTGCGGACCTGCCTGACAGCGCAGCTCTGACGCAGGTCCCCGGCGAGTACGGGCCGTTGCTCGACGACCTGTTCGCGGCCATCGAGCGCTACAATCCCGAGCCCGACCGGGACCTGATCACACGCGCGTTCGTGGCCGCCTCCTTCCTGCATGGCCAGCAGAGCCGCAAGAGCGGTGAGGCGTACATCCATCACCCCGTAGGTACGGCCCTCAACGCCGCCGAGCTCAAGCTCGACTCGGTCACCATCGCCGCGGCGCTCCTCCACGACGTCGTCGAAGACACCGGCGCGCCACTCTCCTGGATCGAAGAGCAGTTCGGCGAGGAGATCGCCATGCTCGTCGACGGCGTCACCAAACTGACCAAGATGCACTTCAACTCCCAGGAAGAGGAGCAGGCGGAGAACTACCGCAAGATGATCATCGCGATGGCCACCGACATCCGGGTCATCCTGATCAAGCTCTGCGACCGTCTGCACAACATGCACACGCTCTGCTACCTGAGCAAGCAGAAGCAGATCCAGAAGGCCAAGGAGACGCTCGAGGTCTATGCGCCTCTCGCGCACCGGCTCGGTATCCACAACCTCAAGTGGCAGCTCGAGGACCTCGCCTTCGCCTCGTTGCACCCGCGCAAGTACCAGGAGATCCAGATGTGGGTCGCGCAGCGGCGCGCGGACCGCGAGGACTACGTCGACGAGGCGGCGGGCTTCCTGCGCGCGGAGCTGGAGACGGCGGGCATCGAAGCCGACATCAATGGCCGCGCCAAGCACTTCTACTCCATCTACACGAAGATGAGCCGCGGCGGCAAAGAGTTCAACGAGATCTTCGACCTCACCGGGCTGCGCGTCCTGGTCGAGACCATCAAGGACTGCTACGGCGCGGTGGGCATCATCCACTCGGTCTGGAAGCCGATCCCGGGCCGCTTCAAGGACTACATCGCGATGCCCAAGTTCAACCTCTACCAGTCGCTGCACACGACGGTGATCGGGACCGGCGGCAAGCCGCTGGAGATCCAGATCCGCACCTTCGACATGCATCAGACGGCCGAGTTCGGCGTCGCCGCGCACTGGCTCTACAAGGAACGCGGCGACCGCGACCAGGACAAGCTGGCGTGGCTGCACCAGATGATGGAGTGGCAGTCCGAGACCGGCGACCCCGGCGAGTTCATGGACACGCTCCGCGTCGACCTGTTCGAGGACGAGGTCTTCGTGTTCACGCCCAAGGGCGACGTCAAGAGCCTGGCTGCGGACAGCACGCCGATCGACTTCGCCTACGCCGTGCACACCGACGTCGGCAACCACACCGTGGGCGCCAAGGTCAACGGGCGCATCGTGCCGCTGCACACGAAGCTGATCAGCGGCGACATCGTCGAGGTGATCACCAGCAAGTCGAGCCACGGGCCGTCGCGTGATTGGCTCGACATCGTCAACTCGCCGAGGGCGCGCCAGAAGATCCGCCAGCATTTCCGTCGCGAGCAGCGCGAGGACTCGGAGCACTCGGGCCGCGACCTCCTCCAGGAGGCGCTGCGCCGGGAGGGTCTGCCGGCGCAGAAGATCCTGACCTCCAAGGTGTTCGCCCAGATCTGTAAGGACGTCGGCTACAACAAGCCCGACGACCTCTTCGTGGCGCTGGGCTCCGGCCGCCTGCCGGTGAAGACCGTGGCCAACAAAGTGATGCAGCGCGCCGGCACCATGAAGGAAGCCACGCCACCGCCGGAGATGCTCCCGTCGCAACCGGTACGGGATGTCGACGGGCCGCAGGCGCTCTCCGGTCAGTTCGGCATCGCCGTCGAGGGCATGAGCGACATCATGGTGCGGATGGCCAAGTGCTGCAAGCCCATCCCCGGCGACGAGATCGTGGGCTACATCTCGCTCGGCAAGGGCATCACCATCCACCGCCACGACTGCAAGAACGCGCGCGCACTCATGAAGAATCCCGAGCGCTTCACCAAGGTCGGCTGGCAGGGGTTGGGCGGCATGGTGTTCCGCGTCGAGATCATGGTCGAGGCGCTCGACCGCAACCACCTGCTCGAGGACCTCGCCCGCACGCTCTCGGACTCGGGCGTGAACATCATCGGCGGCAGCATGCAGACGCTGTCGGACGGCGTGGTGCGAGACCGCTTCACGCTCGAGGTCGGCGACGTGCGCCAGCTCGAGAACATCGTCGCCAATATCCGCAGCATCCACACGGTCTACGACGCGTACCGCGTCGTCGGGGGGTAGCGAGGAGAGCCCCTCGCCTCGCCGCGAGAGCGCGAGACCCGGCGAACGCGGCGCGGTCGACCGTCCTCGGCGCCGTCTGATACTCTCTGGGGCCGAACGTCGACCACTCGAGGTACCATGCCCGATCCCGCCGAAGTCTTCGCCCTGCCGCTCGGTCCGCTCCAGGCCAACTGCTTCATCGTCGTCCAGGGGCAGAATGGGCTCGTCATCGATCCCGGCGACGAGGCTCACATCGTGATCGAGGCCTTCACGGAGTTCGGCTTCGCCCCTGCTGCAGTGCTCGTCACGCACGGCCACTTCGATCATTTCGGCGGCGTGGCGCCGGTCGCGCGGCACTTCGGCATCCCCGTGTACGTGGGCGCCGAGGACGCCGGCGAGATGGCCGACAACGGCCTCGGGGTCGCAGCCGGGTTCGACATCGAGCCCTTCGAGAAGGCGCGCACGATCGAGGGTGAGCAGACACTCGACCTGGCGATCCCCGTGCTCGCCGTCCCGACGCCGGGCCACTCACGCGGCTCGTACACATTCGCAGTGGGCGACGATGAACTGTTCGTCGGCGACCTGCTCTTCCAGGGGAGCGTGGGGCGCACGGACCTGCCGGGTGGGAACATGGACCAGTTGCTGAACTCGGTGGCGGCGCTCGTGCGGCGGTTCCCGCCCGACGCCACGGTGCACAGCGGCCACGGCCCCGACACCTCGCTCGGCCGCGAGCTCGCGCTCAATCCGTTCCTCTCGCCGCTCCGCTACGACCCGGAGCACCACTGGTGAGTTCGCCCCGCGCACCCAAGGGCACCTACGATCTGCTGCCGGACCAGGCCGCGGAGCGCGACGCCGTGGTCGCCGCCGCGGCGCGTGTCTTCGCCGCGTACGGCTATCGGCGCGTCGTCACCCCCGAGTTCGAGGAGACGGGTCTCTTTGAGCGGGGGGTCGGCGAGGCCACGGACATCGTCCGCAAGGAGATGTACACGTTCGTCGACAAGGGCGACCGCTCGCTGACGTTGCGGCCGGAGGGCACGGCGCCCATCTGCCGAGCGTACGTCGAGCACGGCATGCACAAGCTGCCGCAGCCTGTGAAGCTCTGGTACTACTGCCCGATGTTCCGCTACGAGAAGCCGCAGGCGGGCCGCTACCGCGAGCACTACCAGTTCGGCGCCGAGGCCATCGGATCTGCCGACCCGGCGGTCGACGCCGAGGTGATCCTGCTGCTGGCGGCGATCTTCGCCGAGGTGGGGGTCGAGGGCGTCACGCTCAACATGAACAGCATGGGCGACCCGGCCTGCCGGCCGGCCTACGTCGAGAAGCTCCGCGAGCACCTGCGTGGCCGCGAGCAGGAGCTGTGCGGCGACTGCCTCGAGCGCATCGATCTCAACCCGCTGCGCACGTTCGACTGCAAGGTCGAGCGCTGCCGCGCGGTGCTGGACGAGGCGCCGCGCATCAGCGATCACCTGTGCCCGGAGTGCCGCGAGCATTTTGACTCGGTGCTCGCGCTGGTACGGGCCGCCGGCCTCGAGCCCCGGCTCGACTTCCGTCTCGTGCGCGGCCTCGACTACTACACGCGCACGACCTTCGAGTTCAACTCGGACCGCCTGGGCGCCCAGAGCGGCGTCGGCGGCGGCGGCCGCTACGACGGCCTCGTCGAGCAGATCGGCGGGCATCCGACACCGGGTGTGGGCTGGGGCAGCGGCCTCGAGCGCATCGCCCTGGCCATGCGCGAACCGCTGGCCGTCCCCTCGGTCCCCGGTGTCTTCGTGGTGAGCTTCAGCGACGAGGTGCGACCGGCGGCTTTCGCCGTGGCCCAGAGCCTTCGCCGGGCCGGCGTGCCCGCCGAGCTGGACCTGGCCGGGCGCAGCCCCAAGGGCCAGTTCAAGCAGGCCGGCCGCAGCGGCGCCCGTTTTGCGGCCCTCCTCGGCCTCGAAGAGCTGGCCGAGGGTGCCGTGCGCCTCAAGGATCTGTCCGGCGGTGGGGAAGAGGACGTCTCCGCCGCCGACCTGCCGGCGATCGTCGCCGGCCGACTGAAGGGTGAAGCCTGATGCTGCGCGACGCGTATCCCGGAGAACTGCGCGCGACCGACGTCGGCCGCGAGGTGCGTCTCGCCGGCTGGGTGGCGCGCCGCCGCGACCACGGCGGCCTCATCTTCATCGACCTGCGCGACCGCAGCGGCATCGTCCAGCTTGTCGTCGACCCGTCGCACCAGGCGGCGGCCCACCAGCTAGCCGAGCAGGTGCGGCCGGAGTTCGTGCTTGCCGTGGCCGGCAAGGTCGTCGCTCGCTCTCCGGAGACCGTCAACCCGAACCTACCCACCGGCGAGGTCGAGGTCCAGATCGCGGAGCTCGAGATCCTCAACCGCTCCAAGACGCCCCCGTTCGAGATCGAGACGGCAGAGCAGGTCGACGTCGACGAGACCCTGCGCCTCAGATACCGCTACCTCGACCTGCGACGGGCGCCGATGCTGGCCAACCTGGAGTTGCGCAACGCGGCCGCCCAGGCGGCGCGCACCTATCTCAACGCGCAGCGCTTCATCGAGGTCGAGACGCCGGACCTCACCAGGTCGTCGCCGGAGGGCGCGAGGGACTTCCTCGTCCCCTCGCGCCTGCAGCCGCACCGCTTCTACGCGCTGCCGCAGTCGCCGCAGATGTTCAAGCAGATCCTGATGGTCGCCGGCATGGACCGCTACTACCAGTTCGCGCGCTGCTTCCGCGACGAGGACCTGCGCGCCGACCGCCAGCCCGAGCACACACAGATCGACCTCGAGACGTCGTTCCTCACGGTGCCCGAGATCCGCGCCATCCTCGAAGGCCTCATGACGGCGATCTTCGAGGGTGTGGGGGAGACGCCGCCGGCGACGCCCCTGCCGCGCCTCTCGTACGACGAGGCCATGCTGCGCTACGGCAGCGACAAGCCGGACCTGCGCTACGGCCTCGAGATCGTCGAGCTCAGCGAGACCTTCGCCGCGAGTGAGTTCAAGGTCTTCCGCGGCGCCGTCGAGGCCGGCGGCGTCGTGCGCGCCATCCGGGCGCCCGGCGGCGGCGCGCTCTCCCGGGCGCAGATCGACAAGCTCACCGAGCTCGCCAAGGAGCACGGCGCCAAGGGCATGGCCTACGTGTACGTGGAGGAGGGCCGCGCCCTCCGCGGCCCCATCGTCAAGTTCCTTGCGGAGACCGAGCAGGCCGCTCTGGTCGAACGTGTGGGCGGCGAGCCCGGCGACCTCGTCGTCTTCGCCGCCGACGAGGCGCTCGCCGCCGCCGAGGTGCTCGGCGCGCTGCGCCTCGCCCTCATCGACCTTCTCGCGCCCGAACCGTCGGCCCGCTGGTCGCTGCTCTGGGTCGAGGAATTCCCGCTCTTCGAGATCGACAAGGAGTCCGGCCGGCTCACGTACGGTCACAACCCGTTCAGCCTGCCGACCGAGGCGACGATGCAGCTGCTCGAGAGCGACCCCCTCGCCGTCCGCGGCGCGCAATACGACCTGGTGCTGAACGGCGTCGAGCTGGGCTCCGGTTCCCTGCGCAACCACGACGCCGCCGTCCAGCGCTCGATCCTGCGCGCTCTGGGCATGAACGACGAGCGCATCGACGAGGCCTTCGGGTGGTTTCTCGAGGCCCTCGAGTACGGGGCCCCGCCGCACGGCGGCATCGGTCTCGGCTTCGACCGCATCATCATGCTCCTTGCCGCGGCGGACTCGATCCGCGACGTCATCGCCTTTCCCAAGACGTCGTCGGGCGGCGACCCCATGACGGCCGCCCCGGGGTCGGTCACGGCCGAGCAGCTCAAGGAGCTCCGCATCCGGCTCGGCTAGCCTCCGCAGGCGGGCTATCGTGCGCGGCGTCAACGAGGTAAGGACCCGGCTCGGATCGTCAAGCCCGGCCGCGGCGCAGAGCGTCCGCCGGCGCCGCCAGACGCCCATCTCGTCGAGCCTGTCCTCAAGCTTTTTGCAGGGCTGCCGACAAGATTGTTGAATCAGTGGACGTTTGCTAGGATGGCGCGGCTCGACCTTGTTCGTGGCCTCGCCACATTCTCGAGCCAACACGAACACATCGGGAGCGCGTTCTCCGGCTCATCCGTGGATGATCTGGGACAGCACCCACCTGCGAGAGCAGGTTCGAGAATAACGCGAGCACGGCAAGGTGGAGCACTTACTCTCTGGGGGGAGGCCGGCATGGGGATCTTCAAGCGCAACCGGATGTTCCTGTTCAGCGCAATCCTGGTCCTGGTCGTTGGGGCGTTGCTGTTCGGCGGTGTCGTCGCCGTACGCGTTCTTGCATCCTCCGGAGAGACCGCGGTCACGCCGACACCGGCCCCCACCACGTACAACAGCGTCAGCAGCTACGGGATGACCGGGTACGCGCCGCTGACGATCGAGCCCACCGCCGAGACCCCCAACTTCATCACCAAGCGGCTCGACGAGGGGCGCGGCATCGTCCTGCTCGTCTACGTCCAGGGTGCGTCCGACGACATGGAGATGCTCTCGTACTTCAACGACATCAAGGCCAACTACGCCGCCGACAGCTCCTTCTTCTCCTTCGAGGCGCGCGAGTCGAAGCAGCTCGGCGACACCCTCATGCAGCTGCACGTCAGCGATCCGCCGATCCTCGCCATCATCCACGGCGACGGCCAGGTGGCGCAGCTCTACACCGGCTGGATCGGCTCGAAGGTGATGGAGCAGGAGATCGCCGACGCCGTCCGCGGCCTCTGACGCGCCCTGCAGCAACTGCCTTTCTGACGGCGCCCTCCGGGGCGCCGTTTCTGTTTGACCGCTCTCGTCTCTGTGGTACCATAATGCCGACTGGATTGGTTGGGATTCGGCCTGACGGGAGCCCTGTGCGTATCTCATCGCGCTGCGAATACGGCTTGCGGGCCATGGTCTACCTGGCCGGGCACGATGATGGGCACCCTGTGCCGCTGCCCGAGATCGCCGCCGCGGAGAGCATCCCCGCGCCGTTCCTCGAACGTATCCTGGCCCGGCTGCGCGAGAGCGGTCTCGTGAAGGCGACGCGGGGGGTGAGCGGCGGCTACCAGCTCGCGCGAGCCGCCGCCGACATCGCCGTGGGCGACGTCGTGACCGTGCTGGAGGGCCCGCTGTCCCTCGTCGGGTGCGTGCCCGACGACGGAGCCTGCGAGCGGGCCGACTCGTGCGCGTCGCGGATCGTGTGGCGCCGGCTCGACAGCGCCATCACCGGCACCCTCGACAGCATCACGCTCGAAGATCTCACGAGGGAGGCAGTCTCACCATGACGACGGCGTACTTCGACCACGCGGCCACGACGCCGGTCGATCCCGAGGTTCTCGAGACCATGCTTCCGTACTTCTGCGAGCGCTACGGCAACCCGTCCGAGCTGCATCACCTCGGGCGGGAGGCGCGCGCGGCCGTGGAAGAAGCGCGCGCCAAGGTCGCCGCCGCGCTCGGCGCCGGCGAGAAGGAGATCGTCTTCACCGCCGGCGGGACGGAGTCGGACAACCTCGCGCTCTTCGGGTACCTGCAGCGCTTCCAGCCTGGGCACCTGATCGTCAGCGCCGTCGAGCACCCGGCGATCATGGAGGCTGCGCGCGCTCTCAACCGCGCCGGCTGGGCCGTCGACTTCGTGCCCGTGGACGGCGACGGGGTCGTCGATCTGGACGCCTACGAAGAGGCCTTCCGTGAAGACACCCGACTCGCGTCGATCATGTACGCCAACAACGTGGTCGGGACGGTGCAGCCGGTGGCCGAGCTCGCGCGCATCGCGCACGAGAAGGGCGCCGCGTTCCACACCGATGCCGTACAGGCCGTGGGCGCGTTGCCGATCGACGTCGGCGAGCTCGGCGTCGACATGCTGAGCCTGTCCGGCCACAAGCTCTACGGTCCCAAGGGCGTCGGCGCGCTCTACGTGAAGCGCGGGACGCGCCTTCAGCCGATCCTCCACGGCGGCGGTCACGAGCGCCGCCTCCGGTCCGGCACGGAGAACGTGCCGGGCGTCGTCGGGATGGGTGCGGCGATGACGCTGGCGGCCGACCTGCAGCCAGAGGTCCGGCCGCGGCTCGAGGCTCTGCGCGACCGTCTCGCAGCGGGCCTCGTCGAGCGTATTCCCGAGTTGAACTACCTGGGGCACCGCACGGAGCGGTTGCCGGGCAATGCGGCGTTCACCGTGCGCTACGTCGAGGGCGAGTCCATGCTCCTGCAGCTCGACGCCGCGGGCTTCATGGTCTCGAGCGGCTCGGCCTGCGCGTCGGGGTCGCTCGAGCCGTCGCACGTCCTGCTGGCCATGGGCCTTGGCGCCGAGGAAGCGCACGGGAGCATACGCGTCAGCCTCGGGAGGGAGAACACGGACGAGGAGGTCGACGCCTTCCTCGACGCCTTTCCGCCCATAGTCGACAAGTTGCGGCAGATGAGCCCGCTGTACGCGAAAGGGTGAGGCATGTACACCGACCTGGTGATGGATCACTTCACGAACCCGCGCAACGTCGGTGAGGTCGAGGGCGCCGACGGCGTGGGCCAGATCGGCAATCCGGTGTGTGGCGACGTCATGCGCATCAGCATCGCCGTCGACCGGGACCGGATCGCCGACGTGAAGTTCAAGACCTTCGGCTGCGGCGCGGCCATCGCGACCTCGAGCATGGTCACCGAGATGGTCATGGGCAGGACCCTTCAGGAGGCCGCCGACATCTCGAACAAAGCGGTGGCCGAGGCCCTGGGCGGCCTGCCGCCCAACAAGATGCACTGCTCCAACCTTGCGGCGGACGCCCTGCACCTCGCCATTCAGGACTACCTGGTGAAGAGCGGCCGCGAGGCTGAGCTCGGGCAGATCGTGCAGGCCCTCCCAAAAGTACGCGAGCACTCGTCGCACTGAGCGGCGGGGTCGATAGCGCCGTCACGGCACTCAGGCTGATCGGCGAGGGCCGCAGTCTGGAGACGGCGACCGCGAGGCTGTGGCCTGGCTCCGACCGGCGCAGTTGCTGCTCGCCGGGCGCGCTGCAGCGGGCGGCGCGGACGGCTGCCCAGCTGGGCGTCCCTCATCACGTCCTCGACCTCGAGGCGGAGTTCGAGGACGTCGTCGTAGCGCCCTTCCAGGCCGGCTACCTCGGCGGGGAGACGCCCAACCCGTGCGTCGACTGCAACCCCATGCGCCTGGCGGCGCTGGTCGGCCTGGCCGACGAGCTGGGCCTGGCGCGCTTGGCCACCGGCCACTACGCACGGCTCGAGTGGCGGGACGGCGAGCCGTTCGTGGCGCGCGCCGTCGACCGGGGCAAGGACCAGTCGTACATGCTGTGGGCGGTCCCCGCGGAGGTACTTGCGCGACTCGAGTTCCCGCTCGGCGAGCTCGACAAGGTGGCCGTGCGAGCCCTCGCGACGGAGGCCGGGCTCGAGGTCGCGGACGAGCCGGAGAGCCAGGAGGTGTGCTTCGCCGTCGACGGGTACCAGGAGTTCCTCGCAGCGCGTGGCGTCCAGCCCGTCGAAGGCGACGTCGTCGATGGCTCCGGCGCCGTGCTCGGGCACCATCAAGGCCACTGGCGCTACACCGTGGGGCAGCGACGCGGGATCGGGGTGAGTGCGGCCGAACCGCTGTATGTGCTCGAGCGGCGGGCCGCCGAGAACGAGGTCGTCGTCGGCGGCAGGGAGCGTCTCGAGACCCGCTCGCTGAGGGTGCGCGATGTGGTGGACCGCGGTCTCGGTGACGGGAGCGGCCTGCTCGTACAGTTGCGCTACCGCTCCGCGCCGGTCGCCGTCGCCGCAATCACGCGCGAGGCCGGTGGCGGTCTGGAGGTCGCTCTCGGCGAGCCCTTCGCAGGCGTCGCGCCGGGGCAGGCGGCCGTGTTCTACCGCGATGACCTCGTGGTCGGCGGCGGCCGCGTCGCCGGTCCGCCGGGTCGTACGCGGTATGATACGCTTCGTTCGTCCACAGGCGGCATCTGATCAAGGGAAGGAGCGGCGCATGGACTCCTCGTTCGCGACAGTCGCGATGAGCACCCCGACCATCGTCCTCGACTATGCGGCGGCATTCTTCTTCGTGGTCCTGGGCATCGCCGGCTTGTATGCGGCCGTCAAGTTCGGGAAGGTGCTGGAGCGCGTGGACAAGGTGCTCACGGACGTGGACACGGAAGGGGTGCCTCTCATGAAGAAGGCCGGCACCACCCTCGACGGCGTCAACGCGAACCTCGGCAACGTCGACCAGATCACCAAGGACGTCGCCGACATCACCGACAAGATCGACAACATGGCGAACGTCGTAGAGGGCGCCGTGAGCACACCCGCGCGCAAGGCGGCAGCCTTCGGCGCCGGGGTGCAGGGCGCCTTCTCGAGCTTCATGCAGCGCGACAAGGGCGCGGCCGAGGCCGGCTCGTCGTCTACCGCCGATGGCGGCGCTGCGTCGAGCGCTCCGGCCGCCGACGCGGCCCAGGCCGCTGCCGACAGCGCATCTTCCGCAGCCTCAGCGGCCGGTGACGCCGCGAGCGACGCGGCATCTGCGGCCGCCGCGGCCGCCAGCGATTCAAGCGACGCGGCCACCGAAGCCGTCGGCGACTCAGGCAAGGCGGCCGCCGAGGCCGCGAGCGACACGAAAGGCTGACGCATGGGTCTCTCGACCAAACTCGTCGTCAGCGGCGCCGTCGCGGGAACTGCGCTCGCGTACTATGTGCGCAACCGTCGCGCGCGCACCGGCGAAGGCTACCTCGACATCATGCGCAGCCTTCCCGGCGATGTGCGTCGCTGGGCGGACGAGACCAAGTCGCGAGCCGCTCTGGCCCTCGAAGAGGGCAAGGCCGCGGCGCGCGATCGTGACGCGGAGTTCGCTCAGCAGATGCTCGCTGCTGGGGCGCCACCCGGCGCCTGAGGCCATGCATGTCTGAGCGGATCTCCCTCGAGGTGCCGGCGACGCTGAGCGCCCTCTCGACCGTGCGTATGGTGCTCGGTGGTCTTGGTGCACGTCTCGACTTCTCCCTCGAGGATCTCGACGACCTCTTTCTCGCCACCGACAGGCTGCTCGAGGCGGCCCTGGACGCCGAGCGGCTCGAGAGCCTCCGCGTGGAGATGGCGGTCGACGGCGTCACGCTGACGGTGGTCGCCGGGTCGTTCCACTCCGAGGCTCTGCGCGATCAGGTGGCGGTCACTCCAGGAGGCTGCATCGACCTCTGCACACTCTTGCGGCGCCTCGTGGACCACGTGGACGTCCAGATGGAAGAGGGCGGCTTCAGCGTGGTCATGGTGAAACACGGTCCGAATGCGGGCGCATGAGCGGACGCGACGACAGAAGGACCAACGACCCGCTCGATCTCGAGGCCTTGCCCGGTCAGGCGCGCGTCGTGCCCGACGACGAGGAGGGCGCGGACGTGGAGCAGGGCTCGCACGGTCCCTCGGCCGACCCCGAAGGCCGCGGTCGCGACGACTCCGAGAAGCTCGACCAGTACCTGCTGCGCCGCTATCACCTCTACGGCGACCGCAGGGCGCGCGAGCAACTCATCACCATGTACCTGCCGCTCGTGCGTTCGCTCGCACGCCGCTACGCGTCACGGGGCGAGCAGTTCGACGACCTCGTCCAGGTCGGCGCCATCGGCCTCATCAAAGCGATCGACCGCTTCGACCTCAGTCGCGGCGTGGAGCTCACCACGTACGCCACGCCCAACATCGTCGGCGAGATCAAGCGCTACTTCCGCGACAAGGGGTGGTCGGTGCGCGTGCCGCGCGGCCTCCAGGAGCTCAACATCCGTCTCAACAAGGTGATCGACGAGCTCGTGCCCAAGCTGCAGCGCTCCCCGACCATCAACGAGCTCGCCGAGGCCGCCAACGCCACGCCCGAAGCAGTGCTCGAGGCGCTCGAGACGAGCCAGGCCTACAACTCCGTGTCGCTCCAGGCCTCGCCCAACGGCGAGTCGGGTGAGGAGGACGCCGGCCTCATCGACTACCTGGGCGGCGAAGAAGAGGCCTACGACACCATGGAGGACCGCACCACGCTGGCGCCGGGCTTCGCGAAGCTCGACAAGCGCGAGCGCTACATCCTCCACCTGCGCTTCTTCGAAGGTCTGACCCAGAGTCAGATCGCCGAGCGCGTGGGGATATCCCAGATGCACGTGTCGCGTCTCATCAGGCGCTCGCTCGAGAAGCTGCGGGAGGAGATCGGCGATCTCGACACCCCGCAGCCTCCCCGCTCGTCCGACGACGACCGCTGACCCATTTCGACATCCACGCGAAGGATCCCACGTGAACGCTGCCGACATCCGTGACCTCTTCCGAGACTTCTTCGTCGCCCGCGGGCACCTTGTGGGAGAGCCCGCCAGCCTCGTGCCCGCCGGCGACGCCAGCGTCCTCTTCACCACCGCAGGGATGCAGCAGTACAAGCCGTACTTCCTGGGCGTCGAGACGCCGCCGGCCACGCGCATCACCACCTGCCAGCGCTCCTTCCGCACCTCGGACGTCGAGAACGTCGGCAAGACCGCGCGTCACCTCACGTTCTTCGAGATGCTGGGCAACTTCTCGTTCGGCGACTACTTCAAGGCCGAAGCCATCGAGTGGTCCCTCGAGCTCTCGGACCAGCTCGGGATCCCGAGGGACAAGGTCTGGGTGAGCGTCTTCGGCGGCGACGCCCAGGTGCCCGTCGACGAGGAGGCCGTCGCGCTCTGGAAGTCGCACGGCTTCACTGAGGACCGCATCGTCCACCTGGGGCGCAGCGACAACTTCTGGGGTCCTGCCGGGCCCGCGGGGCCGTGCGGTCCCTGCTCCGAGCTCTACTACGACTTTGGCCCAGAAGTCGGCTGCGACGATCCGGGCTGCAAGCCTGGCTGTGACTGCGATCGCTACCTCGAGTACTGGAACCTGGTGTTCGTGCAGTACGACATGGACGAGACCGGTGGACTCACGCCGCTCGCCAAAGGCAGCATCGACACCGGCATGGGGCTGGAGCGCATCTCGAGCATCGCGCAGGGTGTCACCAACGTCTTCGAGACCGACCTGTTCGCCCCGCTGGTGCAGCGGGGCGCCGAGCTGGCCGGCGTGCAGCCCGCGGCCTCGCCGGCCGTCACCCGCGCCTTGCGGACGATGGCGGAGCACGCGCGCGGCGCAGCCTTTCTCATCATGGACGGCGTGCTGCCGGGCAACGACGGGCGCGACTACGTGCTGCGCCGCATCATCCGCCGCGCCGTGCAGCAGGCCGTGGCGATCGGCGTCGACAAGCCGTTCCTCGCCACGCTGACGGACGCCGTCGTCGACCAGATGAGCGGCGCTTATCCCGACCTCGTGGTCGCGCAGCCCGAGATCCGCCGCGTGGCGAACGATGAGGAAGTACGCTTCCGCCGCACGCTCGACCAGGGCATGGGCATCCTCGAGGAGGCTCTGCGGCGCGCGCGCGACGCGGGCGAGGAACTGCCGGCCGAGGTGGCCTTCGAGCTCCACGACACCTACGGGTTCCCCTTCGACCTCACGCGCGAGATCGCCGCCGAGGAGGACATGACCGTGGACGAGGAGCACTTCGGGCGCCTCATGGACGAGCAGCGCGCTCGCGCTCGTGCCGCCCAGAAGGAGGGCACGTTCGCCTCTGGTCCTGGAGAGGTCGAGGACTTCCAGCGCCGCACAAGCGACATCCGCGCCGACTTCGTCGGCTATGAACGCCTCGAGGTCTTCACCGTCATCCGCGCCTGCGGCGAGCTGGGCGACGGCAGGCTCGCCGTCAAGCTCGCCGAATCGCCGTTCTACGCCGAGGGCGGCGGCCAGGTGGCCGACACCGGCTGGATCCACACCGACTCCGGCAAGCTCGAGGTCGAGACCGTGGTCAAGTTCGAGAACGATCAGGTCATCGTGACGCGCCCGGTGGAGGGCAAGGTCGCCCAGGGTGAGCGCGCAAAAGCCATGGTGAACGCCGTGCGGCGTCACCAGACGGCCTGCAACCACACGGCGACGCACCTCCTGCACAACGCCCTGCGCATCGTGCTCGGCGAGAACGTGCGCCAAGCCGGGTCGTTGGTCCATCCGGAGCGCCTGCGCTTCGACTTCAGCGTCCGGCGCGCACTGACCGCGGACGAGCTGCGCCAGGCTGAGGACCTCGTGAACCGGCGCATCGTGGAGAACCATGCGGTGCGCCCGTTCGAGACCACGAGGGAGTACGCGGCGGAGATCGGAGCGATCGGCCAGTTCGAGGAGAAGTACGGTGAGTTCGTGCGCGTCCTCGAGATCGACGACTTCAGCCGGGAGCTCTGTGGCGGCACGCACGTCTCCTCGACCTCCCAGATCGGCCTCTTCAAGATCCTGAGCAGCCAGTCCGTGGGCGCCAACACGCGGCGCATCGAAGCGATCACGTCGGCTGCCGCCATCGACCACTACCGCGGTCTCGAGGCTGAACGGGAGGCGCTCGCCGCCGGGCTCAGGGTGCACGCCGACAGGCTGCCCGCGGCCGTGGAGAAGCTCTCGGCGCAGGTGCAGGATCTCGAGAAGAAGCTGAAGGCGGCGGAGAGCGGCGAGCGTCGCGACCTCGCCGCCGAGCTGCTCGCCGCCGCGGTGGATGCAGGCGGTCTCGCCGTCGTCGCCGGCTCGCCTCAGGTGGATACGGCCGACGAGCTTCTCACTCTCGCGGACGAGGTCCGCGCGAAGCGCCCGGACTGCGTCGCGCTCTTGGCCGCCGATGTCGACGGCCGGGTGGCCGCGGTCGTCGCCGCGAGCGACGCGGCCGTCGGCCGCGGCGTCAAGGCCGGCGACGTCATGAAGGCGATGCTGCCGGCCATCGGTGGCAAGGGCGGAGGCAAGCCGACGCTTGCCCGGGGCGGCGGCCCCGGCGTCGGCGGCATCGGCGCCGCCCTCGAGGCAGGCGTCGCCGCCGTGCGGGACGTCCTCGGCGGCTGAGTGAAGGTCGTCGCGCTCGACCACGGGACCGCGCGCACCGGCGTCGCCGTGTGCGACGAGACCGGCACGGTGGCGCGGCCGCTGACGGTCGTCGAGCGGGTGGGCACCGAGACCGGTTTCGCCACACTCGTCGCGCTGCTCGAAGCGGAGCATCCGGGGCGCATCGTGGTAGGCTTGCCGCTGTCACTCGACGGTCGGGAGCACGCCCAGGCGCGCCTGGCGCGAGCCTTTTCGGAACGCCTGGCGGTGGTCGTCGAGGTCCCCGTCGAGCTGTTCGACGAGCGGTACACGTCGAAGCTGGCCGACCAGCGCGGAGGGGCGGCGGCGCGCGACGCGCGCGCCGCGGCGACGTTGCTCGAGGACTATCTCAGGACGGTACATGAGCAGGGAACCTGACGACGCCGCCGGCCGGAAGCGACCGGTCACCGGGCAACCTCCTCCCGGTCGTGGCTGGAGGCGGTACGAGCCGCAGGCCTCGTTCACGGGCGATGACCCCGAGTTCGTGCGCAGTCGCGGCACGGGCCCGGCCGCCGGCGGCCGCCGGCGGCGGCGCGGCCGCCTCGTAGGCTACTTCCTGGTCGCCATGTTCGCGCTGCTTATCGGCGCGGGCGTTGGCTACGCCCGCGCCTACTTCTCCGACGGCGAGGTGGGCGGCACAGTGACGGTCGTGATCAAGGAGGGCTCGAGCCTGAAGGGCATCGCCGCCCAGCTCGAGGAGAAGGGCGTCGTCAAGCATGCACGCGCCTTCGTCATCCGCGCCGACGCGGACGGTTACGCGACGCGCTTCATGCCCGGTACC
>DASRZL010000089.1:0-8941 GCA_035686425.1 Thermoleophilia bacterium | reverse complement strand
CTTCAAGACCGTCGTCGGCGGCGCCCCCTGCACGCAGCGCTGGGCCGACCAGATCGGCGCCGACGCCTACGCCGAGGACGCCAACGACGGCGTCAAGAAGATCGACGCGCTGCTGGGCAAGTAAGAGCCGCGTCACACGCGCCTGAACGCCTCCGGGAGGTGGGGGCGCCCCAGGCGCCGCGGCCTCCCGCGCGCACGCGGACCGATGCCGGCGCAGCCGGACGCGAGCGCCGCGTGGGGGACGACGGCAGGGGGCGGTGACGCCTCGCTGAAGGCATCCGGAGGTGACGGCAAGGCTTCTCCTGCATCGCATCCGAGGGTCGCCGTCGTGATCGGCCGCGGCAGCGGCGCGCCACGGACGCCTTGACGCGGACCAGATCGGCTTGCTATGCGTACGGTCAGCAAGATCACCGTGGAGGTGGGTCCTTGAGACGACGTGCCCATGCGGGGCGCATGCGCAGCGAAGGCTTCAGCTTGGAGGCCTTCACCGACGACTGCTTCAGGGACCGGCACCGCGCCGCGGCGGCGCGGACGTGACCGCGCCGCGGATCGACTGCCTCTCGGCGGCCGAGAAGGACGCGCTGTATCAGCGCGTGCTGCACGTCCTCGAGCACATCGGCGTGGGTGTCGGCTCGGAGAGTGTCCTTGGCCTGCTCGCCGAGGCGGGGGCGGAGGTCGACCGGCAGCGCCGGGTCGCCACGCTTCCGCCGGCGCTGGTGGAGAGCTGCCTCGCGAAGACGCCGCGCCAGATCCGGATGGCCGGGCGCGACCCGGCGCACGACCTCGTCGTCGGCGACGGCTCGCCGCTCGCCTGCACCACCGACGGCATGGCGACGATGGTCATGGACGACGCGACCGGCGAGGTGCGTGGGGCCACCCAAACCGATCTCGAGTACTACTTCGGCCTCTTCGACGCCCTGCCCGAGATCGACTTCGTCTGGACGACGCTTACGGGCCCCCGCTTCGACGATGTCACGGGCGGCCTCGAGACCGACCTGATCGCCCTGGAGTCGACCTCGAAGCACGTCCAGAGCATCGTCGCGCACTCGCCGGAGCAGGTGCCGCCATTGCTGGAGATGCTCGAAGCCATCGCGGGCGCGCCACTCTCCGAGCGACCCATCTACTCCTCCCTGCACTGCCCCGTGTCGCCGCTGCAGTTCGAGAGCGACAAGCTCGACGCCGCGATCGAGCTCGCGCGTCATGGCGTGTCGATCAACATCCATCCCCTGCCGCTGATGGGATCGACCAGCCCCATGAGCATCCTGGGCTCGGCCGTGACCGGAATCGCGGAGTTCCTCGCCGGGATCGTCATCTTCCAGACCGCGGTGCCCGGCTGCGCGTTGACGGTCGCAGCCACCGGTGGCGCGACCGACCTGCGCACCGGCGGCTACCTCTGCGGGGCCCCGGAGGTCGCGCTGCTCGACATGGTGTGCCTCTCCATGAGCAAGCACCTCGGGCTCCCCAGCATGGGCTCGGGGATCAGTTCGGATGCCAAGGCGGCCAACTTCCAGGCCGGCGCCGAGGGCGCCATCACTGCCATGGCGACCATCCTCGCCGGGGCTGACATGCTCGTGGCCTTCGGGCTCCTGGACTCGGTCCAGGCCATCTCGACCGCCAAGGTGATGCTCGACTGCGACACCATCGGGTCCCTGCGCCGGCTTCTCCGGTTGCCGGCGGTGGACGACGCGTCGACGCTGCTCGACGACATCGCCGCGGTGGGCCCGGGCGGCCACTTCCTCGGCCGGCGGAGCTCCCGCGAGGGCTCACGCCGCGGCGAGATCTGGCGTCCGTCGGTCTTTCAGCGGGGGAGCCTCTCCGAGTTCGCGGGGCGCTCTCTCGTGAGTGACGCGCTGGAGCGCGCCGAAGCCGTGCTCGCCACGCACATACCCACGCCGATTCCCGACGACGCCCACAGCGAGGCTCACGCCGCGTTGGAGCGGTACGCGCGCGGCGCCACCCGTTGACGAAGGAGAGCCGGAACATGGAGACGAAGTACCCGACCCGCATGGGCGACGGTTCGCTCACCCGGATGACGCAGAGCGAGCTCCGGGCGGAGCTCGAGGAAGGCACCTTGGCGGCGGCAGGCCGAGCCAAGGTGCCGCCGCTGGCCGAGGACGAGCTCGATCACCTCCTGGAGATCTGGGCGTCGCCGGCCAAGTTCTCCGCCGTCGACATCGGCGACGAGGTCGTGCTCACGTACGACGGCTCGGGCTCGAAGACTGTCGGGACGCGCACCCAGGACCTGCTCATCTACGAGCAGATGTTCGGCGCCGACTCGGTGGAGCTCGGGCACGTTGACTACTCGTTCAAGGCCATCCGGACGATCCTGCCGTTCGAAGCCCAGAGCATGAAAGACGCGCAGGCGGTCCTGACGGTGCCGGTGATGTACGGGGCGATGCCCAACCTGGGGCTGTACTCGAAGCCCGACGGTCCGGCGCCCAACTGGTCGGAGCTGCTCCCGATGGCGCGTGTGGACGAGGCGCGGGCGGCCCAGGAAGAGGCGGTAGGGCACGCCGTCGAGGACATGGTGAAGACCGCCGACGCCATGTGGGAGGCCGGCGCCGACGGCATCGACTTCGACACCGCCGGCGCCGCGGGCGACGGCGACTTCCTGGCCACCCTCCTCGCCATCGAACGGATCCGGGCGGCCCACCCCGACATGGGCATCCAGGTCGGCATGGCCGGCGAGTTCGTCCTCGGGATGCACGGCCGGCTCGAGTACGACGGCGCGCGCCTGGCCGGCCTCTGGCCCCGTGAGCAGATGGAGCTCGTTCGCCGGGCGGGAGCGACCATCTACGGCCCGGCCGTCACCGTGAACACGCGCCGCTCGGGGGCGTGGAACATCGCCCGCGCGCTGACGGTGGTCAAGCCGTGCATGGAGGTGGCCGAGATCCCCGTGCACATGAACATCGGCATGGGCGTCGGCGGCGTCCCCACCACCAGCTACCTGCCGCTGGATGCGGTCGCGCGCGCCTCGCGAGCCACCGTCGACATCCTGCGGCTGGACGGCTTGTAGGTCGGCGGCGGCGACCCTCTCGGGATGCCGTGTGCCCACGCGACCGCCTCGGGGATGTGCGGAATGCGCGCTGCTGGAGATCTGGTGGCGCGCATGCAGATCACTCGGGGGATGCGGATCGGCGAGGCCAAGGCCTACGTCGCCGAGCGTCTCGGGGTCAGCCCCTTCGATCTCTCCGACCCTATCGCAATGGAAGACGTGCGCAGGGAGCGGCAGCTCGGGCGCATCACGACCTTCGAGATCAGCTACCCCACCCAATCCAGCGCCATGGAGGCCAAGTTCAGGATCGCGGAGCTGCTCGATCTGCCGATCAACTGCGTCCAGCGCTTTCGCGATCACGCGGGTCTGGCAGACTAGGACGGAGCCACGTCATCCAAGCCACGTCACCTACATCCGGAGGCATTGACATGAGCGCTCCTGAAGCCCACCCGAGGGTCGTCGCCGTGATCGGCAGCCCCAGGCAAGGGGGCAACACCGCGACCCTGGTCGAGGCCGCTCTCGAGGAGCTCGAGCGCAGCGGCTGCGAGTGCACGCGGATCATGCTGTCCGCGCTGCGCATCAACGCCTGCGACGGCCACGAGAACTGCGGCGAGCGGGAGTCCTGTCCCCACGACGACGACATGCCCGGCGTCCTCGAGCAGGTGTACGCCGCCGACGGCCTCATCCTCGCGACGCCGATCTACTACGAGAACGTCTCGGGGCAGATGAAGACGTTCATGGATCGCAACGCCACCCGCTACTACCACGAGGAGTGGCTGAGTCCGAAGGTCGTCGGCCTGATCGCCGTCGCCGCGGAGTCCAGCGCCGACGACACCCTGGCGGCCATGCGCCGGTTCGTGGCGCTCTCGAACCCCGAAGAGCTGCCCGTGGTGGCCCTCGGCGGGTGCGCCGACGAGCCCGGGTCGGCGGCGGATGACGCGGAGCTCATGGCACGGGCACGGGCGCTCGGGCGCTCGATGGCCGAGCGGCTCGGCCTCGACGCGAGCTGACGATCGACGACGGGGCGGGTGGCGCTGCGCCGCCCGCCCCGTCGACTGCAAAACCGCTGCACCGCGCGACAACGCGCGACGTTTTGTCGCGCGCGAGGCCGGTGGTAGACTCCGGCCCGTGCCCGCCGTCTTCTGCATCAGCATCAGCACGATCAACCGCGCCTGCGGTCTCTAGCTCCTCCGCTTACGCGGACGGGCTCGTCCTGCACAACTCCGCGACTGCCCGCCCGCTGCCGACTCTGCCCTGACCCGCTGTCGTCGGACCTCTGCGAGGTTGCCGCAATGACCACCCGAATCAATCCCATCGCCCCCCGTCTCCGGTGGGAGGTGCTGAGCCCCAGCGACCTCGAGCGCATCCACGAGGCCACCCTCGACGTGCTTGAGACGGTGGGCATCCGGTTCCCGAGCGAGCGCGCCCTCGACATCTTCGAGAAGAACGGCTGTGAGGTCGACCCCGCGACGCAGGTCGCCAAGCTCCCTCGCGCGGTCGTCATGGAAGCAGTATCGCTCGTTCCGGACAGCTACGTGCTCGCCGGCCGCGACCCCGCCTGCGACATGCTCATCGACGGCAAGCACAGCTACCTCAGCAACGACGGCTCCGGCGTCTTCGTCTGGGACCACAAGAAGGGCGAGAAGCGGCCGAGCACCAAGGCCGACGCGGCGACCAGCGCTCGCTTCGTCGACGCGCTGCCCAACATCAGCTACTACTGGGGGCCGGTGGTCACCAGCCAAGACGTTCCGCCGGCGACCAAGGCGCTGCACGACGCCGAGGCAGTGTTCACCAACACGAGCAAGCACTTCCAGACGGTGACCACCGTCGGCGAGAAGCCCGCTCGCTACCTCGTCGAGATGGCGGCCGCGATCGCCGGCGGAACGGAGGCGCTGCGCGAGCGTCCGATTCTCAGCTTCATGCAGTGCGCCGTCGACCCGCTGGCGCACGACGGCCCCAACCTCGAGGCGAACCTCGTGGCCGCCGAGCATGGGCTGGCCGGCGGCTTCATGCCCATGCCGCTTGCGGCCGGGACCGGCCCGGCGACGCTGGCCGGCAATCTGGTCGTCCAGAACGCCGAGGCGCTCAGCGGCGTCGTGCTCCTCGAACTGGCCTACCCGGGCGTGCCGGCCTTCTTCGCCGGCGCCCCGAGCGTTATCGACCTCAAGACCGGCGGCTACACCGGCGGTTCGCCCGAGGACTACCTCCTCGCAGGCGCGTCCACCCAGCTCGCCCACTTCTACGGGGTGCCGATGGCTATGGGCACCATGGCCACCGGGGCCAAGGAGCCCGACTGGCAGGCCGCGATCGACGACTCGCTCAGCACCTTCGCCAGCGTGATGACCAGCGCCGACATGATGAACGGCGCCGGTCTCCTCAACGGCTCCAAGATCCTCAGCTACCCGCACATGGTGATGGAGACCGAGATCTACGGCATCGTCCAGAAGGTCGCCGGCGGCATCGTGGTCGACGACGAGACGCTGGCGCTCGACGTGATCAAGAAGGTCGGGCCGAACGGCACCTACCTCGCCCAGAAGCACACCCGGCAGCACATGAAGGAGATCTGGCGCCCGACCGTGTGGGACCGCACGCCCTACGACAACTGGCTGCGGGAGGGCAAGAAGGGCGCCTTGGAGAAGGCCACGGAGATCGCCGACGACATCCTGGCGAACTATGAGCCCGAGCCGCTCTCGGAGGACGTCGTGAACGAGCTGCGCGCGCTCGTCGCGCGCGCCGACAAGGAGCTGGCGGGGGCCTGACGGCCCCAGCCAGAAGCGCAGATGACCGCCGCGAGGACGCCCATGACCGCCGGGATCCGCTGATGCCCGCCGCCCGCCTCACCGTGTGGGACGACGCCGCCTGCTGGCGCGTCCACGAGGCGACACTAGCGCTGCTCGAGGAGACCGGCGTGGAGGTCCGTCACGCCCGCGCCCGCGAGCAACTGGCGCAGGCCGGCGCGTGCGTCGAAGGGACGCGCGCCCGCATCCCGGCCACACTGGTCGACGCCGCCCTGCAGAGCGCGCCGCGCCACTTCAAGCTCAGGGAGCGCAGCGCGTCCGGCGGCGAGGGCCACGCGCGCCGCGGTGAGCTCGGCGGTCTCGAGCTCGAGGACGGTAACAGCTACTTCGGCACGGGGTCGGACTGCGTCTACGTCACCGACCCCGACAGCGGCGAGCGCCGCCGGAGCACGACCGCCGACGTCGAGGGAATGGCCGCACTCGCGGAGAAGCTCCCCAACCTCGACTTCGTCATGAGCATGGGACTGCCGAGCGACGTGGCGGCGGAGGTCGGCGACCTGGCCCAGTTCGCCGCCATGCTCGCCGGCACGCGCAAACCGCTGCTGACGACGGCGCACGACGCCGTCTCTCTGCGCCGCATGAAGGACATGGCCGCCCTGTGCGGCGAGGCGCGCAGCTTCGGCTGCTACGCGATGCCCAACCCGCCGCTGATCCACAGCGACGAGGCGCTCGACAAGGTCCGCGCCTGCGCCGAGCTCGATATCCCGCTGATCTACGCGCCGGCGCCAGCCGCCGGCACCACGGCGCCGGCCTCCATGACCGCGACCATCGTGATCGGCAACGCCGAGACGCTGAGCGGCCTGGTCGTCCACCAGCTGACACGGCCGGGTGCGCCTTTCGTGTACGGTGTCGGCTGCGGGGCGTTCGACATGCGCACCGCCGTCGATGTGTACGGTGCGCCCGAGCACTTCCTCGGCAACGCCGCGGCAACGGACTTGGCCCGCTTCTACGGGCTGCCGAGCTTCGCCTACGCCGCCGTCGCCGACGCCAAGACGTTCGACGAGCAGTGGGCCGCCGAGGCCGGTATCACGGCGGTGCTCGGCGCGCTCAGCCGCGCCACGCTGCTCCACGACGTCGGCTACCTCGAGAGCGGCATGCAGAGCAGCTACCAGACGGTGGTCCTCGGTGACGAGCTGGTGGGCTTCGCCCGCGCGCTGCTGGTCGAGGTGGGCGTCGACGACGAGGCGCTGGCGCTCAACGAGATCGACGCCGTCGGCCCCGGCGGCAGTCACCTGGGCCGGGGCTACACGCGTCAACACCACCGCGAGACGTGGGCGCCGCGCCTCTTCGACCGCGCGACGCACGACCGCTGGGCTGCCGCCGGCGCGACCACACTCAAGGAGCGCGTGGCCGCGCGCACGCAGGAGCTACGCGACGAGCCGCGCACGTTCGCACTCGAGGACTCGATCCGCGAACGGCTGCAGGCCGTGCTTGCCGAGGCAGAGGGGAGCAGAAGGTGACCGAGCCGACGAACGTCGCGGGCGCAGAGGCTCAGGCGCAGGCCGTGCAGGCGCGCCCGACCCCGACGACTACGGGGCGCCTCGCGCTGCGCGTGCTGAACGACGAGGACGTCGCGCGCGTGCACGCAGCCGCGCTCGAGCTGCTTGGCGCCGAGGGCGCCGCGGCTGCGGCCGCGGCCCAGGCGGCGCCCGGGACCTTCGTCCTCGCCGGTCGCGTGCCGGAACGCGACGTGGCGCTGGGCGCCGGCCAACTCTGGCTTGCCGCCGGGATCGCGACCTTTGGTTCTGCCGGCGTGCCCTCGCGAGTGCGCCCGCTCGCCGGAGGCGACCCACTCCCGGCGACCGCAGAAGACCTCGACGCCGCCGTGCGCCTCGTCGACGCGCTGCCCGAAGTCGCAGTCCTCGCCGGCCCGCCGGTGCACGCCGCCGGCGAGGCAGCGCTAGGCGAGCTCGTGCGCTGCGTCTCGGGAACAAGCAAGCACGTGATGGCATCCGGCCTGACGTCGGCCGCCGAGGCCGACGCGGCAGTCGCGATGGCGGCGGCAGTCGCCGGCTCCGCCGCCGAGGCTTCTCGCCGCCCGCCGGTCTCGCTGTGCGGCGGTGCCGACGCGCTGGATGCGGCGCTCGCCTTCGCCCGTGTCGGCCTGCCCGTCGGACTGGTCAACCCGCCAGGTGACGACACGGGAGCACCGGCCGACGCCGACGCCCCCGACCTCGCCGCCACCCTCATCCGCCACCACGCCGGCGTGCTCGCCGGTTGCGCGGCCGTACAGGCCGCGGCCCCCGGCGCGCCGTTCTTCTATGCCGCCGACCCCGCCGCCGCCGGCTTGCCGGCCGCGGGCCCGTCGGCCGCGCTGTTCCTGCTCGCCGCCGCGCAGCTCGCGGCTCTGGTGGGCCTGCCGGTCGTCGCCGGCGGTCAACGTACCGCGAGCCACGAGCCCGATTGGCAGGCCTGCACACAAGGCGCCTTCGCCGCGCTCAGCGCGACCGCCGCGGGCGCCGACGTGACCGGCGGAGCCGGTACCCTCGGCGCCGGCAGCGCGTTCAGCCCGCAGAAGCTGGTCATGGACTCCGAGATCTTCAGCTGGAGCGCGAGGATCGCCTCCGGCATCGAGGTCGAGGACGAGACCATCGCCCTCGACGCGATCAAGCAGGTGGGTATCGGCGGCAACTACCTCGGCCAGCGCCACACACGCCGGCACATGAAGGACGTGTGGCGTCCGCGTCTGCTCGACCGCAGCATGTGGGACGCCTGGATCGCCTCCGGCAGGGAGGACGCCTACGAGAAGGCGACCGAGCTCGCCGGCCGGCTCGTCGCCGCACACACCGCCGTGCCGCTCGGCGACGAGGTCCTCGGCACGCTTCGGAGCATCGTCGCCGAGTCGGGGCTGTAACATGCGTATGCACCCGTGCATCAGCGCGGGCACCAGGGCATCAACGTCGGCGCGTCAGGCCGCCGTCGCCAGTGAAGGAATGAGCCGTGAGGGTCGGGGACCTTGCGGAGAAGGAGCAGCTCGATGATCAGAGACCGCAAGGACATACCGCGATTCAAAGACGTCAGCGACGCCGACTGGAGCGACTACCGCTGGCAGCTGCGCAATCGGCTCACCGCCACTGAGGACTTCTCCGGCGTGCTCAACCTCACGGACGCGCAGCGCAAGGACCTCGACGCCTGCATGGGCAGGTTC
>DASRZL010000088.1:0-2217 GCA_035686425.1 Thermoleophilia bacterium | reverse complement strand
GCCTACGCCCACCCCGACGCCGACGCCGACCGACACGCCTACCCCGACGCCGACGCCGACCGACACGCCTACCCCGACGCCGACGCCGACCGAGACCACCACACCCACGCCTACGCCTAGCCCCAGCGCCACCGATGATGGCGGCGGCGATGTCGGCGGCGTGACCGACGAAGACGCCAACCAGGACGCCGAGGCTACGGGCTTCCCCGCCACGGGGTATCCGCCCAGCAGTAGCGGCCCTTCGGGTCTGCTCGTCACCGGCCTGTTCGCTGCCGGCCTGGCGCTGCTGCTCACGACCTGGAAGTTCAGTGCCGCCGCGCGTCGGCACGACTGAGGAAACGCCCTCGGAACCACCCACCACCCAGAACGACAGGGTGTCAGGGAACACGCAACGAGCACGGCTGTCCGCCCCCAAGCGGGCAGCCGTGCTCGTGCTTCTCGTCGCCGCCCTCGCGGCCCTCGCCGCGGGCGTCTACCTGCTTGTTGTCAGGGACAGTACGCCCGAGAGTCTCGCCGCCGACCCGGCGACGCTGACCGACCCGACCCAGACGGTGGCATCTCCGGCCGCGGTCCCCAAGGTCACGTACGCCCTTCCCAAGCGGCTGGTCATCCCCAAGATCGGCGTTGACGCCGCCATCGAGAACGTCGGCCTGACGTCAGGCCGCGATATGGCGTCGCCGTCCGGCCCCGGCAAGGTCGGCTGGTTCAAGTTCGGACCGCGTCCGGGCAACGAAGGCAACGCCGTGCTCGACGGCCACAGCGGCTACGCGGACGGCAGGCCGGCGGCCTTCGACGACCTGCCCAAGCTGAAGGTCGGCGACAAGCTGTACGTCGAGGACGCGCGCGGCAAGCGGATCGTGTTCATCGTGCGCAAGAAGAAGCTGTACGGGCGCAACGCCAGCGCCGCCGACGTGTTCGGGCCGGCGACCAGCAGGCGCCTCAACCTGATCACCTGTACCGGCCCCTTCGATGTCGCCGCCGGGACCCACTCTAAGCGCCTGGTCGTGTTCGCCGAGCGTCAGCGCCCGAAGGGGCTCTCGAACGATCAATAGGCGGCGGCCGCTGCGCGGTGAAGTGCTGCCGCGCCGAACTTCTCATGGGCCTGTGCGCGACGGACCACCCCAAGCCGCGATCCAATGTAGCCCACGGCGCACTGGCGCCGGCCGAATCTCCGCCTTCCGTCGATGCGCCGTCACAACGCGGTGCACCTCCATCGAGCATCTCTTGAATCGTTCGGGTCGTGGCGCTGAACGGGTATGACCGGGCCAGGAGGTGTGTGATGCACGCAGTCGTGATCGATGAAGGACAGCTCTGCTGGCAGGAGCGTCCCGACCCCCAGATCGGCGACCACGAGCTGCTCGTCGCAGTGCGAGCCGCGGGGGTGAACAGCGCCGACCTTGCGCAACGCGCGGGACGCTACCCGGCGCCGCCCGGATGGCCGCCCGACATCCCCGGCCTGGAGATGGCCGGTGAGGTCGTGAGCGTCGGGCGGTTGGTGACCCGGTTCGTGCTTGGCGACCGCGTCATGGCGCTCGTCGGCGGGGGCGCCCAGGCCACGCTGGCCACCGTCGATGAGGCGCACGCCCTGCCTGCGCCCGACGGGTTGTCGTGGCCTGAGGCGGGCGGATTCATGGAGGCGTTCGCCACCGCCTTCGATGCACTCTTCGGCCAGGCGCGCCTCGCGCTCGGCGAGCGGGCGCTGATCACGGGTGCGGCCGGCGGGGTCGGCTGCGCGGGGGTGCAGCTCGCGGCGCTGGCCGGAGCCCGCGTCGTCGCCTCCGTGCGTGATCGCGCCCAGCATGACGCGGTCGCGGCCCTGGGCGCCGCTCGGGTGGTCGCGCCCGAAGAGGTCGTGGAGAGCGGCCCCTACGACGTCGTCCTCGAGCTCGTCGGCGCCGCCAGCCTCCCCTCAGCGCTGGAGGCGCTGGCGACGAGCGGGCGGGTCGTGGTGATCGGCATCGGCAGCGGCGCCAGGCTGGAACTCGACCTTCTCTCGCTGATGAGTCGGCGAGCCCGGATCCTTGCCTCGACCCTGCGGGCTCGCAGTCGTGACGAGAAGGCCCTACTCGTCTCCGCCCTCGGCGCCCGCGTCTTGCCGCCGCTTGCCGGCGGGCGCCTCGTCGTGCCCGTGTTCGAGACGTTCCCTCTGTCCGAGGCGGCGTCGGCCTACGAACGCTTCGCCGACGGCGGGAAGCTCGGCAAGATCGTGCTCACCGC
>DASRZL010000087.1:0-7912 GCA_035686425.1 Thermoleophilia bacterium | reverse complement strand
CCTGGCGACCCACGAGGTGAAGCCGCTGCCGGACGACGTCGATCGGCACCTCGACGAGGTCGTCGCTGCGCACCGGCGCCTCGCCCTGCAGAAGGCCTAGCAGGCTGCTGAAGAAGCAGGCTTGAGAGGAGCGCAGTTGCCACCGGAGGAGGATGCCCTTGGAGCCGAGGTCAACGGATGCAGCTGACGTAGGCCGACAGGTGCTTCGAGGATCCCACTCGCTGCGCGACGCCGGCCGATCAGAGCGGCGTCGAGCGTGGCGTTGAAGGCGCCGTCTGAGCGGTTCCGCGCGACCTGACGCCGGCCGAGCAGCACCACGATCGGCAACGACGTCACGACGAGGATCGCTCCCGCAACCAGCCAAGGCGCCGGGTCCATCCCGCCGTAGCTCGCGCTGGTCTGTCCAGGTGCGAGGGCGACCACGCCCGAGGGTGGCAGCGGACGATAGTCCAGATTGCGGAGGCCGACGACGGTGAGCGTGAGCCCGGTACCGACGAAGAGTCCGAGGGTGCCTCGGCCCAGACCGAACCGTCGCGCGGCTGAGAGCACGGCGAGGGCGGCGGCGAGCTCACAAGAAGTGATCGTCACAAGGTTTGACGCCACACCCTGCGCAGTAGATAAGGAAGGGAACGCACACGGCGCAGATCGGGGGGCGGGTATGGACGAGAGCGACGGCAGGACCCGAGGCGAGGACCCGAAGGAAGGCGCGGGCGAGATAGCCGACGAGCCGACCGAGGTCGCGACGCCCTCTGAGAAAGCTGCGACCGAGGTGCGCGACGTCGCCGAGAGTGAGACGCTGCCGGCGACGCCCACGGCGCCGGGTGAGGCTGGAGTGCCGCCATCGCCGCCGCCGCGGCCGACAGTGATGATCTCGCAGCCGCCCCGGAGCGGCGGCCCGCGCTGGATCTGGTGGGTCGTGTTCGTCGTCTTGCTGATACTGGCAGCCGCCGCCGCCTGGTTCCTCTTCCTGCGCAGCACCGAGGAGGTTACACCCGCGCTGTCACCCTCGCCGCTGCCATCGCCGTCGCCCGTGGACTGGGCCGGTGCCTGGAGCCGCATGGACGGGACCGGCGGAGGCCTCGTCGTCGCCGGCGGTGACGGGTCCTATGAGGTGACCCTCTACGACGTCGTTCTGCGCCCCGGTGAGAGCGTACCGGCGACCCTCAATGCCGACGGACGAGAGCTGCAGTTCGCACTGCCGTCGCAGTTCTCCGTCGGCGGACCGAGCGGCCCCTTTGCGGCGACGCTGACCATCGGCGATGACCCCGGCAGGGCCACGCTGGTGATCACTGATACCGAGGGCACGAGCGTGCTCATGCCGATGCAGCGCGTGCCCGAGCTCACGCCGACCAACCCGAGCATGAGCCCATCGGCGAGCGCGTCTCCTTCTGGCGTTGAGTCCCCGCCCGCTCCGTAGGCTGCCAGGCCTCTGTGGACAAAGTCACACGCCGTTCCGGCGGCTCGATTCGCTCGCGTTGCTGCGGTGGGCACCGCAGCTGGCAGATGTGCCCGATTGACTGTCGGCACTTTCCCGACGAACGCGGTCCCTGCCTCTCCGTTTGTGGCATGGTGGCCTACACCGCCAGCGGCGCCAACGGCTGTCCCGGTCTACCATAGCTAGCGGCGCCCAGGGCCCAACGGTCTGCTGGCCAATCTGTCAGCACGGCCGTCTCCGGCCGCAAGGACGACTCTGGTCGCGGCGCGCCCCAATTGCCGATTCGGGCGTTGGTCCCGCCGTTCACCTGGAGCGCCGACAGTCCTGCCTGAGTCCCAGCGAAGCAATTGACGATCGGCGGCACGTAGTCGCCGACTAGCTCGACGGCGAGACCGAGCACGGCGAAGATGCCGCCGCCAACCATGCCGCCGACACCGATGGCCGGGGCTTCCCAGAGCCCGATGCCGCGTCGCTGACCCATAGTGAGAGTGGTTCTAATCGGCGAGTCGGCGCGAAAACCGCGTCGCGACCTCGCGAAGGCACACCGGCAGGATCGTCGCGCCGTCGGGCACAGCGCCATCTTGTTTTGCCGCCACGGATTCCGGACAGGCCCTTGGTAGGGTCCGTCCACAACGGAGGAGTTCGATCATGGCGATCATCACCGAGTCGATCGACCTCGAGTTGCCGGTCGACGTCGCGCGCCAGAAGTGGGGCGAGTACGTGGCGGGGATGGTCATCGGCTCAGGCCTGGGACCGGGGGAGCGTGAGTATCCCTTCCGCTGGCGCAAAGCCGAGCGTGAGGCCGAGCAGGGCGCTATCCAGTTCATCGCGACCGACGAGGGCGTGAGCCGGTTCACGGTCACCCTCGACTTCCCCGAACTGCACGGTGACGACCCGATGGAGGCGGCGAGGATCGAGCAGCTGCGCGCGTACCTGCGCTACGACCTCGACCTCTTCAGGGAGTTCAGCGAAGGGCGGCTGCGCCTCACGAGCTGACAAGGACGTCGAGAGGAAGGTGACCGCATGACCGCACCGACGTGGGACGACGTCCGCGACCTCATGGCGCGCAGCGCCCCGCACTGCGTCTCGATCTTCATGCCGACGCACCGCAGCGGTCGAGAGACCGAGCAGGATCCGTTGCGCCTCAAGAACCTGCTCGGGCAGGCCGAGGAGGAGCTCCGCGCTCTGGGCCTGCGCGGGCCCGAAGCCGACGCCGTGCTCGACCCCGGCCGCACGCTGCTCCAGGACAAGGCCTTTTGGCAGCATCGACAGGAGGGTCTCGCCCTCTTCTTCGCCCCCGGCTGGTGGCGGACGCTGGCCACTCCGGTCGCACTCGACGAGTCCATCGTCGTGAGCGGGCGCTTCCACGTGCGCCCGCTCCTGCCCGTGCTCTCGCCGGACCTGCGCTTCTATGTCCTCACCCTCAGCCGGCACGGAGCGCGCCTGCTGGCCGCCACGCGCTTCACCATCGAGGAGAGCGACGTGCGCGACCTGCCCGCCGGCATGGACGACGTGCTCGACATCGTGGAGACCGAGAGACAACTGCAGTCCCACGTAGCGGCGCGGCGCGGCAGCAGCCGCGCCGGCGGGTCAGTGGCCTTCCATGGTCACGGGCTCGGGCGCGACGCGGCCGACGAGCGGCTGCTCGAGTACTTCCGCGCCGTGGACCGGGGCGTGGCGGCGGCAGTGCGCGCCGACGATGCGCCGCTGGTGCTCGCCGCCGTGGAGCACTTCCTGCCGCTCTACAGGCAGGTGACCGCAGTCCCGACCGTGATCGACGCGGCGGTGCCGGGCAGCCCCGACGAGCTCGCCGACACGGAACTGCACCGCCGCGCCTGGGCGCTGGTGGCCCCGCTCGCCGAGCGTGAGATCGACGAGCGGCTCGCGAGCTATGGGGAGCACGCCGCCAAGGGCGGGGCGGCGCACAGCATCGGGAGCGTCCTGCGTGGCGCACAGGCCGCGCGCGTTGAGACCGTGTTCGTGCCCATTGACCACGCGATCTGGGGCAGGTTCGACGAGGTCAACGGCCGGGCGCGGATCCACGAGTCGCGCCGGATGGGAGACGAGGACCTGCTCGACCGCGCCGCCGTCGAGACCATCAGGAACGGCGGCAACGTCGTGTCCCTCCCGCAGGAGCGCCTCCCCGACGGCGGCCCGCTCGCGGCGATCATGAGGTACTGAGGGCCGGTCGACGCTCACACGCGCCGGCCGAGCCTGGCGGAGCCGGGCGGTGACCCTACTGCCGCTGGGACCACTTGGCGGCCGCAACGGCGACAATGCCGACATCTGCGGCCTGCGGCTACAGCGGTGACATCGCGCGCCAAATAGTGCCGACGGAATTGACCGAACCGACAGTCTCCTCGCGGCCCGGTCATGTGAAGGCTAGCCGTACAAGTATGAGTCGTCGCGCATCCCCGGCCACCTAGGCTGATAGTGCAGAGGCCCCTGGTTCGAATCCAGGTGCGCCCGCCATGCGCTCCGCTGGGCGGGCAACGTGTTTCCGGTTGGCTATTCTGGGCCACGAACCACTATTGCGATGGGCGTGCGTCTCCGGCGAGGAGCGGCGCTCCCGCTGTCTCCGAGAGGCGATCATGATTCTCATCATGCAGACAAGAGTGCGCGATTACGACGCGTGGAAGACGGTCTTCGACGACGGTGAGCCGCTGCGTGCGAGGCATGGCTGCACCGGCCACGAGATCTTCCGGAGTGACGACGACGGCAACGAGCTGACGGTGCACCTGAGCTTCCCGTCCCGCGAGGGCGGGGACGCCCTGCGGACCGATCCCGAGCTCGCCGCGAACATGAAGCGCGGCGGCGTGGAGGGACAGCCGACCGTGACGTGGGCGCGTGACGGAGAAGCCTGCACGTACGCGAGCCGTCGCGCTGCCTGACCAGGCCGGCCGCTTCAGGGAGCGCGTCGAGGGCCGGCCAATCCGCCCTCGGCGCGCCTTCCACAAGACCCAAGGGGGGGCTCGACGCCGCGCCCGGGGCGGCCTACTCGACGGCCAGCTTCCCCTGCATGCGGCGTGCCAGCGTCACGACAACGGCCCCGAGCGCCCCGGCGATGACCAGCGCGATGAGCAGTTCCCACCACACGTCGGCGAGGGCGTCCCCCTGGATGGCGAGCCGGTAGATGGGGTCGATGATCCAGTACGTGGGGAAGATCTTGGCGACCCACTGCGGCCAGTCCGGGAAGAGGTAGAAGATGACGGGGCCGAGGATGAGGAACCCCGTCCCCTTGGTGAGCGCGAACAGCATCTGCACGTTGCGCGCTCCTGTCGCGAAGACCAGGCCGATGGCGGTCGACACCAGCGCCGCCACGGCGACGCTGAGCAGCAGGCCGACAGGGGAGGCGTCCAGGGCGCCGTTCAGGGCCAGCGTCACGAGCGCCATCGCAACCGCGATGACGAAGCCCATGATCGCCTTGGCGAGCAGCACCTCCGAGAGGCGCACGGGCGTGACGAGGAGCGCGTCGAGCGTGCGCTTCTCGCGCTCGTCGACCACCGCGAACGCCGTCAGAAAGACGCCGGCCATGATGAGCGCGTACATGACGATCAGCGGCACGAGACGCGCCGAGAGCGGCAGCGTCTCGGCGCCGAGGCCGTCGATCACCACGTTCGCAGGCTCCGGCTTGCCCTCCACGGCGCGCACCAGATCGAGGGTCGTGACCGCGAGAATCACCCGGTTCGACGCCAGGCTCTCGCCGCCGATGTAGAACGGCAGCGCGGGGCGCTGCCCGGCACGGAGCGCCGCGTCGAACCCGGGCTCCAGAACGAGGCCCGCATCCAGGGCGTTGGCCTCCACCTTCTGCCGAAGGGTCGCCTCGCTGCCCACAACATCGACGGCGATTCCCGGGAGCTGCTGCGCGTCGGCGGTGAGCTGCGAGCCGCCCCGGTCGACGATGCCGAGTCGCGGCGCCGGCTCCAGTAGTCCGGAGAAGGCGACCTGCACCACGAAGGTCATCACGAACGGCAGGATGACGGCGAAGAGGAAGATCGGCGAGCGCGGACCAAGGCGCAGGTCCTTGCGCAGCACCTGGAGGATGCGGGAGGCGCTCACAGCGTGCCCACCTTCCGCCGCAGGACGGCGAGGCCGCTCACCAGGATGACGGCGCACCAGACGGCGGCCAGCCCGAGGGGGGCCCAGAGCTCCGGCCACGACTTGCCGTACGACGTCACCCCGACCATGACCTCGATCACGCCCCAGGTGGGAAGCACCTTTATCCACGTCGCCGTCGCGCCGGGGAGCAGCGCCGTCACCGCCGGGATGGCGAGCGGAATCAGCAGTGCCATCCCCAGGAAGAGAGTGCCGATGAAGTCCTTGCCCGCGGACCCCGAGAGCAGCGCCGTCCCGGTGGCGATGACGGCGCCGAGCAGCGTGCCGGCGAGCAGCAGGCTCCACCCGGCCCCGAAGGAGCGGGTGAGCGCCAGCAGGATCACCGCCTGGGAGAAGGCGAGCGCGGTGCCGAGGAGCACCTTGGCCGTGAGGATGTCGGAGACCCGCGCCGGGGTCGCCATCAGGGCGATGACGGTGCGCCGCTGGATCTCGACGGCGATCAGCGAGGCGAGCACCAGGGACTCCATCACGAGGACGAAGTAGGCGAGCAGCGGCCGCATGCGTTCTTGCGGCGTGACCTGGCGGCCGGCGAGGTCCGGCCCGAGCACGGCCGTCCGCTGACGGACCGGGACGGCACTCGCCGGGTCCTCGCCCGCCGCCGCGGCAGCGGTCACTGCCGCGATCTCGCGCACGGCGCTCTCCATCGCTCCGCGCACCTCGGCCGGCACGTTGCCGCCGACGTAGACCGTCACGTCGGACGTCTCGTCGCGCGCCGCGCGCGCTGTGAAGTCAGCGGGGAATGCGAGGCCGGCGGCGACGTCGCCGCCAGACGCTCCGCCGTCAGCGCCCCCCTCCCCCGCGACCGCGGCGCGCAGAGCTTCCGGCGAGGCGAAGGAAACGACCTCGAGACCCTGGCCGCCCTCCGCCCCGGAAGCGCCGAGGCCGTTCAGCGAGTCGGCCAGGTCCGCGGGGTATACGCCCACGCGGATCGTCTCCACGACGGACGACGGCAGCAGCCAGAAGAGGGCGATGAAGACCACGAGGCCGACCGTCGTCAACACGAGCCAGAGCCGGTCGCGCCGGAACTCGCGCGCGTCCTTGCGGACGATCGCCCACACGATCGCGGATCTGGAGACGGGCCGGGTCATCCTTCGAGCCCCCGGCCAGTCATCTGGATGAAGATGTTCTCGAGCGTGGCCTCCTCAGTGTGAATGGTCAGCAGGCCTTCCGCCCCGACCGCCTCCTTGAGTCGCTCGCCGGCGTCGCTCGCGTCGAGCGGCACCGAGTGCTCGACGACCTCGCCGTCCTCGCGCAGCCGGACCTTCACGGCTCGCTTGCCGTAACGCAGCTTGAGGTCCTCGGGCGTGTCGATCGCGTAGATGCGGCCCTCGTTGATGAATGCGACCCTGTCGCTGAGCTCGTCTGCCTCCCACATGTCGTGCGTGGTGAGCAACACTGCAGCACCTCGCTCGGCCTCCCGGGCGATCAGCGTGCGGATCGTCTTCGCGGACACGGGGTCGAGGCCGTCGGTGGGCTCGTCGAGAAAGAGGACCTTGGGCTCGTTCACCAGCGCGCGCGCCACCATGAGGCGCTGGCGCATGCCCTTGGAGAAGCCGGACACGCGCGTCCCGGCCCTGTCGGCCAGGCCGACGCGCTCGAGCAGCTCGCCGGTGTCAATGTGCTTGAGGCCGAAGAGCGAGCCGAAGAAGCGCAGATTCTCTTCGGCCGTCATATTCTCGTAGAGGTTCTTCTCCTCGAAGCAGACTCCGATTTGCGCCTGGATGGCGGGGTCGTCTCTCTTGACGTCCCGCCCGAGGATGCGCGCCGCGCCGGACCCGGGCTGAAGCTGACCGGTGAGGATCTTGATGGTCGTCGACTTGCCGGCGCCGTTCGGCCCGAGAAAGCCGAGTATCTCGCCGGGCGCGACCTCGAAGCTGATGCCCCGGACCGCCTCACGTTCCCCGTAGGCGAACGTGACGCCGTCGACCTCGATCGCCGGTCCGCTCATGAGCGCCCTCCTCGGCCCGCGGTCCCTGGGGCGGTACCGGCAGCCGTGCCGGCACGAGCCCGCAGCTACGTCCACCCAATACTAGTACCCATTGGCGGCGGCTTCTCCGTCGGCGCAGATGGCGGCAGGGTGTCGGCGGGGGTGGGCCGATCGAGGCGGGCGTCGGACGGTCGCATCACCGCCGGGCCGATGAGCACCAGCGTCGTTCGCGCTGACGAGAGTCGAGATGATGCTCCGCGTCTAGTGCGCTCCGTCGCCGAGGTTCACACGGCTGAGGGCAAGAAGCGTCGCATCGTCAGGCAGCGGTCCACCGTTCATCCGCTCCACGTCGCTCATCAATGCACGAAGCTCAGGGCTTGTCTGCGCCTCGGTGCTCGCGGACCGCGCGAAGAGAGAAGCGAAGCCTTCGATCC
>DASRZL010000086.1:0-6511 GCA_035686425.1 Thermoleophilia bacterium | reverse complement strand
GCACGAGCGGAGCGGCAGGGCGGGCGCAAGCCGATCGTCAAGGAGCCGCCGACGGTAGCGGGAGCGGAGGTGCAGGCGGAGACGGAAGAAGCCTGAGTCGCGGCTCGCAGTCCGCGGGCTTCGGGGCGAGGAGGGCCGGGGCCGCGTGAGCGGCCCCGGCCCGGGCGCTCCGGCGAAGCCGTCTCTCTCCGCCGAAGCATCTTTGCGTGACAACGGGAGGCCGGCCGAAAGGCAGCCGGCGACGGACGGGTACGGAGCCCCGCTGCGCCCGCGTCACACGCTCTTGAGCCGCTCGACCAGCGCCGGCACCAGATCGTAGAGGTCGCCGATGAGGCCGTAGTCCGCCATCGCGAAGATCGGCGCCTCCTTGTCCTTGTTCACCGCGGCGATCAGCTTGGCGCCGGCCACTCCAACGGTGTGCTGGATCTGGCCGGAGACACCGACGCCGAGGTAGAGGTCCGGCGCGGTCTTGGCGCCGGAGAGGCCGATGATGCGGTCCTCGCCGAGCCACTCGAAGTCGGCGAGGCTCTTGGTACAGCCGACGACCGCACCCAGGGCGCCCGCGAGCTCGTCGCCGAGGGCGAGGTCCTCGCGGGCGTTGAAGCCGCGGCCGACGCCGACGATGAGCGGCGCGGCGTCGAGGTTCACGTGGTCGCCCTCCTTGGGCCGGCGGTCGACGACCTTAACGCTCGACTTGACGTCGAGGGTCGGTGTCTGGACCGTGCCTGCCCCGGGGCCGGCGCCCTCGGCGTCGAACGTCTTGGGCATCACGGCGAACACCTTGACCGGCGTCGTGAGCTTCTCGCACGCCACGGTGGCGCCGCCGAAGGCGTAGCGCGCGGCGACGAGGTCGCCGCCCTCGGCCGCGAGGCCGTTGACGTCGGTGACGCAGCCGGCGCCGAGCTTCTGCGCCAGCCGCGGCGCGGTCTCCTTGCCGCGGCGCGTCGAGCCGACCAGCACGACGCTCGCGCCGGCCTGTTCCGCCACCTGCGCGAGGCCGGCGGCCACGGCGTCGGCCGGCCAGCCCTCGAAGGCGGCGTCTTCGCTCACGTACACGGTGTCGGCGCCGGCCGCGGCGAGCTCGCTCGCCGCGGCTCCGGCGCCCGGCCCCAGGGCCACGGCGCTCACGCCGAGTCCGAGGGCCGCACCCAGTTCCTTACCGCCGGCGACCAGCTCGCGGGCGGTATCGACTCTCTCGCTGTAGACAAGCAGCTCGGCCATCGTTACCTCCCCAGGACGCCTTCTTTGATGAGGGCATTGACGAAGGCGTCGGCCTGCTCGGCCGCGCTCCCGTCGAACAGGATGTGCTTGCGGTCCTGCTCCTCCGCCAGATTGCTGACGATCGCGCGCACCGGCGCGGGCGCTTCCAGCTCCAGGTCGGCGAGCGACCAGACCTGCAGCGGCTTGCTCTTGGCCTTCATGATCTGCATGAGGCCCGGGATGCGCGGCTCGTTGATCTCGCTGACGACGGTGACGGCCGCCGGCAGCGGCGCCTCGAGCGTCTCGATCATGTCGTCCATGCTGCGCTCGCAGCGCACCACGCCATCCGCGGCTTCCACCTTGCGGGCGTAGCCGATCTGCGGCAGGCCGAGCAGCTCGGCCACGCGAGGGGCGACCTGGCCGGTGTAGTTGTCGCTCGAGCCCTCGCCGAAGAGCAGCAGATCGCAGGCGCCAAGTTTCTTGACGGCGGCCGCGAGCGCGGCGGCCACGGCCGCCTGGTCGGGCGCGGCCAGCGCCGGATCGTCGATGACGACGGCCTCGTCGGCGCCCATGGCGAGGGCGACCTTGATGTCCTCGGCCGCCTTGCGGTTGCCCTCGGCGAGGCACAGGGCGACGACCTTGCCGCCCACGGCGTCACGGAGCACCACCGCCGCCTCGAGAGCGTTCTTCTCGAGGTCGCCGATCTTGTACGGCACGGCCTCGGTGACCGCCTCGCGGTTCTTGATGCGGACCATCTGGAGGTCCGGGTTGGTCTTCACGCAGACGACGATGTCCACGCCGTCACCTCCTTCAGCTCATCCGGTACTGGACCCCGAAGGGGCCGCTCGGGTACTTCCACGTGAGGGCGCGGTGATCGCAGCAGATCATGCAGGAGCCGCACTCCAGGCAGCCCTCCCAGTTCACGGTCATGCGGCCCTGGTCGTCGCGCTCGTACAAGTCGGCCGGGCACACGTAGATGCAGGCCTCGTCCTTGCACACGGCGCTGCACACGTCGGTTGCGATGACGATGTGCGGCTCTTTGTCGAGCTTGAAGACGTCGAGGCCGAGCTTGGCGTCGATCTTCATCGGCATGGCTCCTCCCCTCAGATCTTCCGCATGGACCAGGCGTCCTTGAAGGTCGCCACGTTCATGAAGTCGCGCCTCGCGCCTCGCCAGGCCTTCTTGAAAAGGCCGGCCTGCGGCCGCTCGTCGATGGTGTAGATGCTCTCGAGCAGCCGGGAGACGGCCTTCGGGTAATGCGTGAACAGGCGCGGGTTCTCCATGAAGCTCGGGATATCCCGCGCCGTCTCGAGATCCCTGAGCACGAAGCTCTCGCGCAATGCCGCTTCGTAGCTCGCGAGGCCGGCGGCCGAGAAGTCGCCGGCCCCCTTTGCCCTCTTGACCGCCTCGGCGGCGTAGTAGCCGCTGGCGAGAGCGAAGTCCATGCCGCGCACGGTGACGAGAGCGTTGAGGCTGAGGCCGGCGGTGTCGCCGGCGACCAGATAGCCGTCGCCGGCGAGCCTGGGCACCTGGCTGATGCCGCCCTCGGGGATGGCGTGCGCCGAGTACTCGGCGACGGCGCCGCCGGCGACCAGCGGCCGGATCTGGGGCAGCTCCTTGAACTCGTCGAGGAGCTGCCAGCTCTCCGTGCCGTCGCGCCGGCTCCGCAACGCCTCCATCCCCACGACCATGCCGAGCGAGATGCTCTCCTTGTTCGTGTAGAGAAAGCCGCCGCCCATCATGCCCCTGGTGCACTCTCCCATGAAGAACTGGGCGGCTCCCTCGCCGGGATTGAGGCGCCAGCGATCCTCGATAACGCCCGCCGGCAGCTCGATGATCTCCTTGTAGCCGAGCGCGTGGTGCTTCGCCTGCGGCTCGGACGTGAGCCCGGCCGCGCTGCTGAGCAGGCGCAGCACGCCCTCGGCGACGATCACGACCTGAGCGCCGATCTCATCGCCGCCGGCGCGGATGCCGATCACGCGGCCGTCCTTGCGCAGCAACTCGTCGACCTTCATGTTGGGCACAACCATCGCGCCCTTCTCGGTGACCTTCTCGGCGAGCCACTGATCGAGCTTCGCGCGCACGATCGTGTAGCTCTGCGGCTGCTCGCCGGTGAACCGGTCCGCGGCGATCTCAACGGTCGTGTGGGCGCCGGGAGCCATCATCGTGACCAGCTCGCGGGCCACCGGGCGCTCGAACGGCGCCTCGTCCCACAGCTCCGGGTAGAAGCCGCGGATGGGCTTCACGTACAGGCGCCCGCCGGTGACGTTCTTGGCGCCCGAGTAGTCGCCGCGCTCGAGGACCATGACCTCGACGCCGGCCGACGCCAGACCGTAGGCCGCGGAGAGGCCGGCGAGGCCGCCGCCGACGACGATGCATTCGACTGTTTCCATGGTGGCGGCCTCCTCCCGGCCCTCGTCAATCCTTGAACGGGTTGTGCGTGTCGCCCCACTCGTCGCGGGCGATGATGCCGCGCATGATCATCAGGCCGCCCTCGGCGCCCACTTCGTAGCTCATGACGCCGCGGAGCAGCATCTCGAGCGGCGTCTCCTTGGTGTAGCCGAAGGCGCCGTGGTACATCATCCCGTGGCGGGCGATGTCGTGGCACAGGGCCGGGGCCAGGCACTTGCAGGTGCTGATGATCTTGTTGATCTCCTTGCGGCCGAACTGACCGGGGTTGGTGTGCTCCTGGCCGATCATCCAGGCGCCGCGCAGCAGGTTGAGCTTGAGCATGTCGAGCTGCATCCAGTCGTCCGCCATCTCGAAGGAGATGCCCTCGTTCTTCCCGAGCGGCTTGCCGAACGTGGTGCGCTGGGCGGTGTACTCGCCGCTGATCTCGAGCGCCTTCTCGGCTCCGCCGAGGCAGGCCGCGACCACGAGCACGCGGGCGGCGTTGAAGCCGTCCATGTTGACGTAGAAGCCCTTGCCCTCTTCGCCGAGGATGTACTTGCGCGGCAGCTCGACGTCCTTGTAGATCCAGCCGCCGGTGCTCAGGCCCATACGGCCCATGTCCTTGTACGTGGTGTAGCTGATGCCGGGCAGGTGGGCGGGGACCCAGATGAACGTCATCCCCTTGTGACCCTGGGCGGGGTCGGTCTTGACGAGCGTGCAGTGGCCGCTCGGCGGGCCCCACTTGGCGCATTCCTTGGGGCCGCTGACGTAGGCCTTCTCGCCGTTCATGACGAAGGCCTGCTTCTCTTCGTTCCACGGGGCGATGGTCTTGATCGCGCCGAGGTCGGAGCCGCCGCCGGGCTCGGTGGTGTTGATGCCGGCGAAGGCCTTGCCGGCGGCCACGGCCGGGAGCACTTCCTGCTTCAGCTCTTCCGTGCCGTACCGGTCGATGATGTACGACCAGCCGATGGTGAGCAGCGTGTAGACGGGGGTGCTCATGCTGAGGTCGGCGCGAGCGATCTCCTGCACGGTGATCATCGCGTAGATCAGCCGCTCTTCGTCGGGGAGCGGCATGCCGCCGTACTCCTCCGGGATGGTCACGCCGAACATGCCCATCTCGGCCATGCCGGCCGTGATGTCGTCGGGGATCCCGTCCTCGGCCTCGTCGATCGCGCGGGCGCGCGGCTCGAGGTTCTTGACCAGCCACTCACGGATGGCCTGGCGGTACATCTCCTGCTCGGTGGTGTAACGGAAGTCCATGCAGCTCCCTCCTCAGGGACCAGTGTTTCCCATGGTATCGGGCCGGAGGCGCCGCGTATGCGGCCGGCCCGGCCCGGCCCTCGATGTCCCCGGAAACGACGAAGACCCCCAGGGACGCCGAAGCGCTCGCTGGGGGTCCATGACCTGTAGCGCAGGGGGCGGAGACGGCGCCCGGCTGCGGTCATGTGTGCAGCAACGGCAGCATACGCTCGCGCAGCACGGGCGCGCAAGTCCCGGCGTTTCGACAAGGTGGAGGAAGATTCGGCCGGGTGTACGACCCGGCGGCCCGGCCGTCGCCGCGGGAGCGGGACCGCCACGGCTCGAACGGTCAGCCGCGCGGCTCGACCAGGCCGTCGGGCCGGGCGCTCGGCAGTGATCCGGCGGCCTCACCGAGCACGAGCGGGCTCTGGTCCACGGCCTCGAAGGCCTTGTGCAGCGCCGAGACGAGCGCGCCCTGCGAGTGGCCACGGTAGCGGTAGCGCACGAGCGCCTCGATCTCCGCCCGCTCGGTGAGGACGTTGCGGCCGAGCAGCAGGCGCTCGAAGAAGTCGGAGGCCGCGGCCATCATCAGCGTGGTGCTGCAGGCGACGACCGCGCCGTCAGCGTCGACCTCGTTGACCACGCCCACGCGCTTGTACATCGCCTGGTGGCTCACGTCCTGGGGCAGGCGCGCGTAGCCGGAGAAGAGGAAGGTGCTCGGCTCGCCGGTCATGCCCGGAGCCTACCACACGCGAGCGCGGGCGAAGCCGGCCGCGGTGTACCCCCAGGCCCACGGTCGCGCACGCGAGCACGGGCTGCCGCCGACGGCACGGCTCTTGCACCGCGGCCGCCCGCGTGTATCATGGTGCCGCTGCCGCAAGGCCCGGGCCGACGGCGTTCCCACCGGCCCCTCCGCCAGGCCCTGCTCCCCAGCCGAGACGTACCGTGCTCGCTGGGGCTTCTGCATTTAAGGGGGTCCCGGCAGACCCGAGGAGGGGACCGCGATGCCAGAGCACAACGGGCTGGACGGCAAGCTGATGAGCGTCGGTGAGGCCGTCGAGCGCTTCGTCCGCGACGGCGACCAGATCTGCGTCGGGGGCTTCACCATCAACCGAAATCCGATGGCGGTGACCTATGAGATCGCCCGCCGTCGCGTGAGCGACCTGCATCTGGTGGCGCACTCGAACGGCCAGGCACTCGACGTGCTCATCGGCGCCGGCTGCGTGCGCCGCCTGGACATCGCCTACGGCGGCAACGGCCGCTTCGCCCCCACCTGTATCCGCTTCCGCAAGGCGGTCGAGCGCGGCGAGATCCTCGTCGAGGACTACACCAACAACATGATGAGCCTGCGCTTCCTCGCCGGCGCGCTCGGCGTACCGTTCATCCCCAGCAAATCCGGTCTCGGCACGGACGTGGTCGAGAAGTCCGGCTTTCCGCCCGAGCTGCGCGGCGAAGACGGCATCCCCTGCGAGAAGGTGATCGTCGTCGACGACCCGTTCGGCCACCAGGACGACGAGGTGGTGCTCCTCCCCGCGCTCACGCCGGACGTCTCGATCGTCCATGCGCAGCAGGTGAGCACCGACGGCACCGTGCGCATCAAGGGACTCACGTTCGCCGATCTGGAGCAGTGCAAGGCCGCGACCAGGGTGATCGTCACCTGCGAGGAGATCGTCCCCGAGCA
>DASRZL010000085.1:17500-19684 GCA_035686425.1 Thermoleophilia bacterium | reverse complement strand
TCGTTGAGACAGCGCCCAAGTCGTTACGCCATTCGTGCAGGTCGGAACTTACCCGACAAGGAATTTCGCTACCTTAGGACCGTTATAGTTACGGCCGCCGTTTACCGGGGCTTCAATTCAATGCCTCGCCTCTCTTGCGATCAGCTAACATCTCCTCTTAACCTTCCGGCACCGGGCAGGCGTCAGCCCCTATACATCGTCTTTCGACTTAGCAGAGACCTGTGTTTTTGGTAAACAGTCGCTTGGGCCAATTCTCTGCGGCCTCGCCGCGCTTTGGCTGGCATGCAGCCTAACCTGGCAAGGCGCCCCTTCTCCCGAAGTTACGGGGCCATTTTGCCGAGTTCCTTAACGAGGGTTCTCTCGATCGCCTTAGTATTCTCTACTTGCCCACCTGTGGCGGTTTTGGTACGGGCACCACACGCACTCCCTAGAGGATTTTCTAGGCGGCAAGGAACCAGCGGCTCGCCGGCTTACGCCAGCTGACATCACGTCTCAGACTTAGTAGAGTGCGGATTTTCCTACACTCCGTCCTACGCGCTTGTCCATGGTCTACCAACGCCATGGTCCGCTTTACCTACCGCGTCCCCCCATCGGTGATAACGCACGTGGGTGGTACGGGAATATCAACCCGTTGTCCATCGCCTACGCCTGTCGGCCTCGGCTTAGGTCCCGACTAACCCTGGGAAGATTAGCTTTACCCAGGAACCCTTGGGCATTCGGCGGTGACGTTTCTCGCGTCACTTTCGTTACTCATACCGGCATTCTCTCTTCCCAGGCCTCCACGGCTGGCTTGTCGCCGCCGCTTCCGTGGCCTGGGAATGCTCTCCTACCACTCCAGCTTGCGCTGAAGTCCACAGCTTCGGTTGCTAGCTTGAGCCCCGTTACATTATCGGCGCAGGAACACTTGACCAGTGAGCTATTACGCTTTCTTTAAATGATGGCTGCTTCTAAGCCAACATCCTGGTTGTCCGTGCACTCCCACATCCTTTGCCACTTAGCTAGCAATTAGGGACCTTAGCTGGTGGTCTGGGCTGTTTCCCTCTCGACTACGGAGCTTATCCCCCGCAGTCTGACTCCCATGCTCTGGAATCGTGGTATTCGGAGTTTGTCTGACTTCAGTAAGCTGGTGGGCCCCTTAGGCCAAACAGTGCTCTACAGCCACGATTGAACGCATGAGGCTATACCTAAATATATTTCGGAGAGAACCAGATATCTCTGCGTTTGATTAGCCTTTCACTCCGATCCACAGGTCATCCCCGCAGTTTTCAACCTACGTGGGTTCGGCCCTTCACGGGGTCTTACCCCCGCTTCAGCCTGCCCATGGATAGATCACGCAGTTTCGGGTCTACCGCCTCTGACTAGCGCCCTATTCAGACTCGCTTTCGCTACGGCTCCGTTTCCTTAACCTTGCCAGAGACGAGTAACTCGCCGGTCCGTTATGCAAAAAGTACGCCATCACACGGCAAGCCGTGCTCTGACCGCTTGTAAGCCATTGGTTTCAGGTTCTATTTCACTCCCCTTCCGGGGTTCTTTTCACCTTTCCCTCACGGTACTAGTCCGCTATCGGTCGCCAGGTAGTACTTAGCCTTGCGGGGTGGTCCCCGCGGGTTCCGACCGCGTTTCACGTGTGCGGCCGTACTCAGGTACTCGACAAGGGAGAGATCAAGGTTTCGCGTACGGGACGTTTGCCCTCTGTGGTGGGCCGTTCCAGGCCCTTCCGCTACCAAGATCCTTTGTAACTCCCCCACCGCCATGCAGGACAGTGAAGTCGAGCCCTACAACCCCGACCAGATTAGGGCTGCACCCAGTCACACCTGGTCGGTTTGGGCTATTCCCCTTTCGCTCGCCACTACTCAGGGAGTCGAGGTTTCTTTCCTTTCGTCTGGGTACTAAGATGTTTCAGTTCCCCAGCTTGTCTCCTCATGCCCTATGTGTTCAGGCATGGGTACGTGCGCATTACCGCACGTGGGTTCCCCCATTCGGAAATCCCCGGGTCAAAGGTTGTTCAGCACCTCACCGAGGCTTATCGCAGCCGGCCACGTCCTTCATCGACTCCTGGCGCCAAGGCATCCGCCAATGGCTCTTATTATCTTGACCGAAAAGAACTCTTTTGCCACTCTGCAGTTTTCAAGGTTCGCGCCGGCGTGCCGGCACACCTAGCGTGGTTCCGCGTTCTTGAGGAAT
>DASRZL010000085.1:0-15000 GCA_035686425.1 Thermoleophilia bacterium | reverse complement strand
ATCGGCTTCCTCATCCTGTTCAGTTTTCAAAGACCGCGTGCCTCGTAGGCACTTGGTGAATCGTGGCGGTTTCAGCGCGCACGAACCCTGCAGAGGTGATCGCGGGGTTTGGCTTGCCTCACCACACGTCCCGGCAGGGACTTCGTAGTATACACGAAGTTGCCGAGCCGTTCAACGATTCGCGCCTCATGGTCATCATCTCGAGCAAGCTCGTAACGAGCGGACTCCTGAAGCGCTAGGGAAGTATACCCGCAGAAAAGGGCGTGTCAACCTCGCTGCCGAGATTCTTTTCTCCAGGCTCGCTCCGTGCCTGAGCAGGCGGCCCGGGAGGGCATGCGGTAGGGCTACAGGCCCCGGATCACGCCCTGGGCGGTCGCCGACTTGCCCGCCTTGAGATGCTTGCCGCCGAGAACGTCGGCCGGGACGGCGAGATCGCGCACCGGCTCGCCGTCCAGACTGACGCCGCCCTGCTGGATGCGGCGGCGCCACTCGCTGCGCGTCTGGCCGAACCAGCGTTCCATGACGGCCGGCAGGAAGACGGCGCCGCCGGCCTCCATGTCGCCGGCCTCGAGCGTCAGCTCCTGGAGATCGGCGGCCGACTCGTGGCGGCGGAAGACGCTGTCGAAGTGCTCTTCCGCCGTCGCTGCGGCCTCGGCGCCGCGCAGCCGCGTGATGATCTCGCGCGCGAGGCGCGCCTTGAGGTCACGCGGGTTCACGGCGCCGCTCTCGTACTCCTGCTCGATCCGCGCCAGCTCGTCGGCGTGGTGCGACGTCAGCAGGCGGAAGTAGGTCAGCATCACGACGTCGGGGATGCTCATGACCTTGCCGTACATGTCGCGTGGGTCTTCAGTGACCCCGATGTAGTTGCCCGTGCTCTTGCTCATGCGCTCGGTACCGTCGGTGCCCGGAAGGATATCGAGGGTCATGATCGCCTGCGGCTCCTGACCGAAGTACGACTGCAGGTCGCGCCCCATGAACAGGTTGAAGACCTGGTCGGTGCCGCCGAGCTCGATATCGGCTTCGATGGCGACAGAGTCGTAGCCCTGTGCGAACGGATAGAGCATCTCGAGCATGCTGATCGGCTGGTGAGCCGCCCAGCGCTTGGCGAAGTCGTCGCGCTCGAGGATGCGGGCCACGGTGCTCGTCGCCGTGATCTCGAAGAGCTGCTCCATGGTGAGCGGCTCGAGCCACTCACCGTTGTAGCGCAGGTCCAGCTTCGCCGGGTCCTGGTCGAGGATGAGGAACGCCTGGTTCTTGTAGGTCTGGGCGTTGGCGTCGATGACGGCCCCGTCGAGGCGGGGGCGCGTCTTGCTGCGGCCCGAGGGGTCGCCGATCCGCGCCGTGTAGTCGCCGATGATGAGCACCGCGGTGTGGCCGGCGTCCTGGAACTGGCGGAGCTTGTTGAGGACGACCGTGTGGCCGAGGTGGAGGTCCGGGGCGGTGGGATCGACGCCGAGCTTGACGCGCAGCGGCCGGCCCTCCCGCTCGGCGAGGTCGAGCTTCGCCTCGAGGGCTCCCTCGGGAAGCACCTCGACGGCGCCGATCATGAGGTCGTCGATGAGGCGGCGGTCGGCCATCGGATAGAGCCTCCGGACTGGTGCGGCGACAGGAACGGGCCCGCCGGAGACGCGAGGCGCCCGCCGGGCGGCGCGGCCGCCGTGGATGATAGCACAGGGGGTCGCCGGCGAGGGGTGGTCGTGGCGAGTCGGCTGCAGCGCGGAAGCCCGCCCCACGCGGGACGGCTCAGGCGACGCCGCGGAAGAGGTGCCCGGTAGTGGAGCGTTCGCGCGACGCGAGCGGCGCGAGCGCGGGCAGTCCGCCGGCGGCGAAGGCACGACGCTCCGCGGCGTCCATCGCCCCCTGCTCGACGATGAACGTCGCGACGCCGGCGTCCTGCAACTCCGCGAGATTGGACGCGAGGTTGGTCACGCGCGCATTGAACAGACGCGTCCCGCCGGCGTCCGCCTCCGCCGGGAACTCGTAGCCCTTGGCGTCCTCGAGCAGGAGCGAGACGTGCGCGTCCGGACCGGGCGCGTCGTAGAGCCCTTCTGCCCGGCCCAGCTGGTCACGCGTGTGCAGCACCTGCTGACGGCCGAAGGCGAGGATCTCGACGCCCGGAGCAGCTCCCGCGAATGCGGCCGCGAGCGCCTGCACGAGGCCGGCGATCTCTTCCAGCGAAGCCTCCGGCGAGGCAGTGACCGCCGCCGGCCACTCCGCCGCCAGCTCCCCGGCCACGCCGGCGACGAGTCCGTTGAGACCCTGCAACGGGTACTCGATGACGAAGCCGCCGGGGAGCGCCGCGCCGGCGGCGATCTGAAGCACGCCGGCGTCGCGGACGACGGCGGCGTCCCAGGGCGACTCGAAGACGGCGCGCACCCACGGGAGATCGGCGTCGAAGAGGACCTCGGGCAGGCGGACGCGCACGGGCGCGCCGGCGTGACGGAGCGCCTCGAGGGCCCGGGCGACCCCCGCAGGCGGGTCGCCTGTGAGCAGATCGAGGCAGTACGCGCCGCCGCGCGGGAGCGGCAGCGGCGTCGTACCAGGTCGAAGCCGCAGGACGAGCTCGGGCGCGGCGTCGGTGCGGCGACGCGCGGCGGGATCGCCACCGGCGGCCGCCCCGGCGCCCGCGCGCGGCCGTCCGGCCGGCGAGACCCGGCCTGAGAGCCGGCGGCCGGCGGCCAGGCGACGCTCCCCGAGCGCCGCCACGGCCCGCCTCCGCAGGTCCTTGAGCGCGCCCACCGCGAGGAAGACGCCGTCGGCGACCTCGTAGTCAAGGTCCGCAAGCCGGTACGGCGTCCCCCCGAGGGCGCCGAGCGCGTCGCCGGCCCGGTGCTCGGTGAGCCCTGCCGTGCGCGCCGGCGCCAGCGGCTCCGGCGACTCGACGCTCGTGACCTCGCCGGAGACCACCTCGGTCACGGTCAACCGCGCCGGCGACCCTTGTTCCCCGGCCAATCGCATGGTGACCTCGATGGGACGAAGGGCGACGCGCCCCGTGACCAGGTCGCGGCCCAACTCGCCGATGTCGGCCGCGGCGAGGCGGAAGAGCCGGTCCTTGAGGGCGACGCGCTCGCGCACGCGCAGCGTGATGGCCGCGTCACCGCCCTCCTCGAGACGCCGCGGCTCGGTCTGGCCCCACGGCGTGTACAGATAGACGACGTCGCCTTCGGCGGCCGGCTTGCTCAGTTTCACGGCGACCGTGCCCATCGCGTCATCGACCGCACTCACGCGCCCGATGAGGACGCCGCGGTGCCCGCCGCGGCCGCCGCTGCGTACGGCGTCGTGGCGACCGTCGAGGTGGGCGGTCGTGAAGCTGCGCGAGAAGCTCTGCTCCAGCCGCTCGCTCCACTGCGGCCGCACGGCGTACGCCTCGGGATCGGCGACGGCCGCATCCAGGGCCTCGCGGTAGACGCTTGTCGTCACGCCGACATACGCGGCGTCCTTCATGCGGCCCTCCACCTTGAAGGACGTGACGCCGGCGGCCAGCAGACCTGGCAGCGCGCCGACGGCGGCGAGGTCGCTGGTGGACATGATTCGCGACGGCTCCAGCGCCTGTCCGCCCTCGCGGCGCAGCGCGTACCGCAGCCGGCACGACTGACTGCAACGGCCGCGGTTGCCGCTGCGTCCGCCGACCATGCTGCTCAGCAGACAATCGCCGGAGTAGCCGTAGCAGAGGGCGCCGTGGACGAAGACTTCCAGCTCGAGCCCGTGCGTCTCGAGGGCGGCGATCTCGGCAAGGCTGAGCTCGCGTGCCAGGACGGCGCGGGCGAACCCGAGTCGCTCTAGCGCCCCCAGCTGCGCCGAACTGTGTACATTGAGCTGCGTGCTCGCGTGCAGCGGCAGGTCCGGGTACTCGTCGCGCACGCGCGCGCCGAAGCCGAGGTCGGCGACGATGAGGGCGTCGAGGCCGGCGAGGTACGGCGCTTCCAGCGCCGCGAGCGCCGGCTCCACCTCATCGTCCTTGAGGAGCGTGTTGAGCGCGAGATACGCGCGCGCATCATAGAGGTGGGCCGTCTCGACGGCCTCCGGGACCGCCTCGCCGCCGAAGTTGCCGGCGAAGGCGCGCGCGCTCCAGCGCGCGAGGCCGAAGTACACGGCGTCGGCGCCGGCCGAGAGGGCCGCGCGCAGCGCACGCGGCTCTCCCGCCGGCGCCAGGAGTTCCGGGGTCTTCATCGAGCGTGCGCCCGGCGCGGCGCTACCGCAGCGGCAGCGCGCCGGGCTCCTCGCTGGTGACCTTGCCGCGCTTGTCGCGGTGCACGCGGATCAGACCGCTCGTGGCGATCGTCTTCACGCCGTTCCGCTCCAGCTCGTCGAGGAAGAGGTTGATGCCGAGCGAGTCGCTGCTCATGTGCCCCGCGATGACGACATGGATGCTGTGCTTGTCGGCCTCGTCGCGCAACTCCTGGCCCATGTGCATGCCGACGATGGTGCCCACGCCGCTGTCGGCGAGCTTCTCGATCGCTTTCTTGGGGCCCTCGGTGCCGCCCGTCATGTCGATCCACACCTTGCCCGCTCGCGCTCCGGGACTGCTCTTGCCCACGTACGGGCCGGCGCCCTTCTGCGCCGCGATGCGGTATTCGGGGATCTCGAGCAACGCCTTCTGCACGTCCTCGATGAGCGTCGGCTTCTTCCTGGCGAACCACTTGTTGAGGAAGTCAACCACGAGGTTGTCGGTGGGCGTGTGCGCCGAGAAGAAGGGCATGTCGAGCAGACGTGCAGCGTCGATCGCCTGATCGTAGTTGATCGGCATGAGGCGCCGCTTGACCTCGTCCATGCGCTCGGCGATGAGCTTCTCGCCCGCCTGGATCGGCACGCCGAGCGTGGCCCAGATGTCCGCCTGGACCTCCATCACGCCGTCGAGCCTGGTGAGACCCCAGGACTCCGGGTGGTGCGTGTAGATCGCGTCGATGGGCGTGCCCTTCTCGCGTAGCCGGTCGGCGAGAAGGACCTCCCCGGTGTTCATGTCGATGCCGCCGAGGAGCGTCTTCACTTCACCGTCCGGATCGCCCACGTAGATGCGCGTATCGTTGAAGGGATTGGTGAGCTCCTCTTTGTCGGCAAGCGCTTTGAGGTGGTCCGGCAGAGCGTCGTAGCGCTTCTTCGTGCGCGCCAGGAACTCATCGACGCCGCCCTTGCCGCGCGGGTCGGCCTCGATGCCCATGCGCACGGCAGTCTCGTAGATCTCGTGGAGTCTCACTCGCGTTCCTTTCTTCTCAGGCGGCGCGCCGGGCCGGAGCGACGGGCACGGGCAGGCGCCGCGCTGCGTGGTGACAGCTGGGTCGCCCCTATCTTACCCAGCCGGGATGATGAGCGTGCGTGAGAGCGGCCGGGAGAGGAGGCGGCTGTCGGCGTCGACGAAGCGCCACGGCTTCTGGTCGCCACCGCGGACGCCGATGCGCGCCGTGGTGACGACGCGAGGCATGGCTTCGCGCGGCAGGATCGCCAGCGGCGGCTCCCAGACCGGCAGGCCGTTCTGCTCGCGGCCGATGCCGAGCGCCTGGGCGAGCCGCGCCGGGCCGGAGGCCAGCAGGCGCGGCTCGCTCAGCCCACGGCGCGCGACCATGCCCTCGACGCCCGCCCGGGGCTCGAGGGCGCGCAGCAGCACGCCGGCCGCCACGCCCTCTTCCTCGGAGGCGACGTTGGCGCAGAAGTGCATCCCGTAGGTGAAGTACACGTAGAGGTGGCCGGGAGGGCCGAAGAGCACCGCATTCCGCTCCGTCCGGCCTCTGTAGCCGTGGCAACAGGGGTCGTCCTGGCGGTAGGCCTCGGTCTCGACGATGCGCCCGCCGGCGCCGCCGAACAGCAGAGTACAGCCGATGAGATCGCGCGCGACCTCGAGCGCATCGCGTGCGAAGAACGACTGCGGCAAGGGCTGGAGCGGCTCCATGGCGCGAGTGTACCGGACCCGGAGCGGCGCCGGACCTGAGCGCCACCACAGTCGGCCGCGCGGCAACGACGGGGTCACCATGTGCTCTCCGGATGCGTACGTGAGCACGTACTCCTGGGTGTACGCTCGTACGCCGGGACGTACGCCAGCGCGTACCAGCCCCCGAGGGACTCCTGATCCCCGGGATGCCGGACCGCACGGCCGGGCCAGCCGTCAGCAGCAGGTGTGCGCCGCGAGCGCGGCGCGAGCCCGCTCGAGCTGCTCGCACACGCGCGCGGGAGCGGACCCGCCGCGCGAGCGCTTGCGCGCAAGTTGCGCGGCGGGCTCGTGCAGCGCGTAGTAGCCGTCGTCGAACGCCGGTGAGAGGGTGCGCAGATCCTCGAGCGGCACCTGCTCGAGGTCTTCACCCTTGTCTAGACAGCGGCGCACCAGTCCTCCGGTGAGGTGATGCGCCTCACGGAAGGGCAGGCCCTTCTCGACGAGGTAGTCGGCGACGTCGGTGGCGGCCAGGAACGGGTCGCAGGCCGCCGCCATGCGCGCCTCGTCGAACGTGACCTCCTCGAGAAGCCCGTGCACGACCGGCAGCAGCTGGTCGAGACAGTCGACGGCATCGAAGAGGTAGCGCTTGTCCTCGCGCAGGTCGGTGTTGTAGGCGAGCGGCAGGCCGTGGAGCACGCCGAGGAGGCCACCCAGGTCGGCCGTCAGCCGCGGAGCGGCGGCCCGCATCAGCTCGGCAGCGTCCGGGTTCTTCTTTTGCGGCATGATGCTCGACCCGCCGGCGTAGGCGTCCGGGAGGTGCACGAAGCCGAACTCGGCGCTCGCCCACAGGACCAGCTCGGCGCCGAGCCGTGAGATGTGCGCGCCGAGCTGGGCCGCCGCCGCCAGATAATCGACCACGAAATCGCGGTTGGCGACGGCGTCGATGGAGTTCTCGGCGACGCGTTCGAAGCCGAGGTCCGCCGCTTCGGCCTCGCGGTCGAGGTCGAAGTCGAGACCGACCGCCGCCCCCGCCCCCAGCGGCAGCTCGAGGCATGCCTGCCGCACGGCCTCGAAGCGCGAACGGTCACGGTCCAGCATCCAGAAGTAGGCGAGCAGGTGCTGCGCCAGCGACGTGACCTGTGCGCGCTGCAGGTGCGTGTACGCCGGCAGTACGGTCTCGACATGGTCGGCCGCCCGGGCGAGAAGGACCTGCTGCAGGGCGGCCAGGGCCGCGTCCTGGCGCTCGGCAACGCGACGCAGGTGAAGGCGCACGTCCGTGACCACCTGGTCGTTGCGGCTGCGGCCCGTGTGCAGCCGGGCGCCGGCGTCGCCGATGAGCTCCGTGAGCCGGCGCTCGATCGCCATGTGCACGTCCTCGTCCGCTTCAGCGGGGACGAAAGCGCCGGAGTCGATCTCACGGCCGACGGCGGCGAGGCCGTCCTCGAGGGCCTCGAGCTCGGCCGCGCTCAGGATGCCGGCGCCCTGCAGCGCCCGGGCGTGCGCCACTGAGCCCTCGATGTCCTCGGGCCAGAGGCGCCAGTCGAGCGCCAGCGAGCTGTTCAACGCCACGAAGGCCGGGGCGCGCTCGCCGGCGAAGCGGCCCGAGCGGGCGACCGTCATCGTATGCTCCCGGCTGACGCGACCGGCACGGTCGCGGGATCTCTGTCTGCAGCGGTCGTCATGCCCCGCATCATATGCGCTCCCGGTCGGGTGCGGGACGGGCGGCCGCCCGCTCCTCCCCGTCTTGCTCAGGCTCGAGGACCGCCCTCAGGTGGTCTCGAGCTCCTTCATCATGTGGTGCTCCTTGCCGACCCGCGCCCAGACCTCGATCGGCAGGCCCCACAGCTGGATGAAGCCGGCGGCCGCTTCGTGTGAGAACTCGTCCTCGGTCGTGTAGGTCGCGAGCTTGTAGCTGTACAGCGAGAAGTCGCTCTGGCGGCCGTCGGCGACGCACGTGCCCTTGAAGAACTTCAGCCGGACGTCGCCGCTGACCCGCTCCTGACTCTGAAAGAGGAACGCCTTGCAGGCCTCGGTCAGCGGATCGAACCACTGACCCTCGTAGATCATGTCGGCGAGCTTGCTCTCGATGGTCCTCTTGAAGTGGATCAGGTCGCGCGTGAGCACGAGGTCCTCGAGCTCCCGGTGTGCCGTGATCAGCGCGAGGGCCCCGGCGACCTCGTAGACCTCGCGGCTCTTGATGCCGATGAGCCGGTTCTCGACCATGTCGACGCGACCGAACCCGTGCTTGTTGCCGATCTCGTCGATGGTCTCGATGAGCTCGACCATGCCCATGGGCCTGCCGTCCAGCGCCACCGGCTTGCCCTTCTCGAAGCTCACGATCACCTGCTGCGGCTCGTCGGGGGCGTCGGCGGCGGACACCACGAACTGGAAGGCGTCATCCGGCGGCGCCACCCACGGATCCTCGAGCGCGCCGCACTCGTTGCTGCGGCCCCACATGTTCTCGTCGATGGAGTACGGGCTCTTCTTGGTGAGCGCGATGGGAATATCGTGGGCGGCAACGTAGTCGAGCAGTTCCTCACGGCTCGGCCAGTCGGCGGCCCGCGCCGGGGCGATGATGGCCAGGCTGGGATCGAGGGCGCGCACGCCGATGTCGATGCGCACCTGGTCGTTGCCCTTGCCGGTGCACCCGTGCGCGACGGCGGTGGCGCCGTACCTGTGCGCCGTCTCGACGAGCTTCTTGGCGATCAGCGGGCGGCCGATGGCCGTGGAGAGCGGGTACTTGTCCTCGTAGAGCGCGTTCGCCATGAGAGCCGGCAGGCAGTGATGCTCGGCGAACTCCTCCTTGGCGTCTATGGCCTCGGCGGCGATCGCGCCGGACGCGAGCGCCCGTTCCATCATCATGGGGATGTCCTTGACACGCCCGAGGTCGACGAGGCAGGCGACGACGTCGTAGCCGTACTTCTCCTTGAGCCACGGGATGAGGGCTGAAGTGTCGAGGCCTCCCGAGTACGCGAGGACGACGGTGCCGTTGGGGGCGCTGTCGTTGCCCTGGTTGCTGCTGGTAGTCACTTGGAGCGCTCCTTGGGTGAGGTAGGTCGGGGACCGGCGCGGCGAAGCCACTCGCCGGCCCTCAGGACGAGGGTGGAGTGCGCGCGAGATGTGCCTGCGCGCTAGGCCTCTCGGAGACGATCGACGTAGCGCTTCATCTCCAGCGCCTTGTCGGGCGTCATGAGGATCACCACGAACGTGTCGTCGCCCGCCAGCGTGCCGACGACATCACTGTGATTCAGGTTGTCGATCTGCCGGGCGACCGTGGATGCCGTGCCGATCTCGCAGCGCACGACGAGCAGCTGCTGCGAGATCGAGGTCGACCGGGCGAAGTCGCGGAGCACGTGGCGCGCCGCCTGCTCCGGGTCCTTGGGCCGTTCGCGCGAGCTCAGAATGTACTTGGCACGGCCGAGGTGCGTGCGCACCTTCTGGAGGTCGAGCTCGCGGATGTCGCGCGAGACCGTCGCCTGGGTGACCTCGCAACCGAGGGCGCTGAGAGCGCTCACGAGCTCGCGCTGGGTGGCGACCTCCCGCTGCTGGACGACCGTCTGGATGAGACGCTGACGCTCGGTCTTGCCCATGGGTGCGCGCTGATGCATGTGCATAGAATACACCAAGCTCGGCTGGAATATGCAAACCTGCGAGTCAGGCGTCGACGGCGCCAGAGCCGCGGGCTTCACGCCGTCACCTTGGTGCCGCAGCCGGCATCGGTCATGATCTCCAGCAGCACGGCGTGCTCCACGCGGCCGTCGATGATGTGCGCGCTCCCCACGCCTGACTCCAGCGCCTTGCGGACGGCGGCGACCTTGGGCACCATGCCGCCGCCGATCCTGCCGGCGGCCTGCAGCGCGCCGAGGTAGGCGAGGTCGCACTCGGAGACGGGCGTCATGTCCGCTCCCTGGTCCTCGTAGATCCCGTCGACGTCGGTGAGGAAGATGATCTTCTCTGCGCCGAGCGCCGCGGCGAGCTCGCCGGCGACCGTGTCGGCATTGACGTTGTAGGCCTCGCCGGTGCCGTCGGCGCCGACGCTCGCAACGACCGGGATGTTGGCCTCGGCGAGCAGGTCGAGGACCTCAGTGTTGACCTCGTCGACCTCGCCGACGAAGCCCAGGTCCACGTCGTTGCCGGAGGCGTCGACGTGCTTCTTGGGCGTCACCCGGAGCAGCCGGCCGTCCTCACCGGAGATGCCGACCGCCGAGCCGCCGTGCCGGCTGATGAGGCCGACGATCTCCTTGTTGACCTTGCCGACCAGGACCATCTTGGCGACCTCCATCGTCGCCTCGTCGGTCACGCGGTGGCCGTCGACGAACTCGGGCGTCATGCCCAGCCTCTTCATGTGGCGGCTGATCGCCGGGCCGCCGCCGTGCACGACGATCGGCTTCATGCCGACGAGACGCAGGAGCACGACGTCTTCGGCGAACTGCTCCTGCAGCCGCGGCGAGGTCATTGCCGCGCCACCGTACTTGAACACGACGGTGGCGCCCCAGAAGCGACGGATGTACGGCATCGCCTCGAGCAGGGTCTTGACGGTCTTCTGGTGCCGTACGGTCATGTCGAGTACTCCGCGTTGAGGGTGACGTAGTCATGCGTGAGGTCGCTGAAGTAGACGGTGGCCTCGGCGCCGGGGCCGTTGAGGGCCACCGTGAGCTCGATCTCCGGCTGGTGCATGATCTCGGCGAGCCGGCCCTGCTGGGCTTCGCCCAGCGCCGCCGGCTGCCCGTGCTCGACGATCACGACGTCCTCGTACGAGATCCGCGCCGGGAGCGCCTGGTGGCCGTCGCGGCCGAGCGCCTGGCCGATGGCCTGCATGATGCGGCCCCAGTTGGCGTCGCGGCCGTAGAAGGCCGTCTTGACGAGCGGCGAGTTGGCGACGGCGCGGGCGACGGCGTTCGCCCACGAGGCGTCCTTGGCCCCGGTCACTGTGAGCTTCATCGTGCGCGTGGAGCCCTCGCCGTCGGCGACGATGGAGAGGGCGAGCGCGAGGAGCGCGGCCTCGAGGGCCTGGCCGAGCCGAGCCAGCCCCTCCTCCCCGGGCTTCACGCCGGAGGCGCCATTGCAGAGCCCGAGCACCGTATCGTTGGTCGACTCCTGGCCGTCGACGGTGATCAGGTTGAAGGACTTGTCGACGGCGCCGTGCAGGAGTTGCGCCCAGGAGGCCTCTTCCACGGCGGCGTCGCAGGTGACGAAGCAGAGCATCGTCGCCATGTTGGGGCTGATCATGCCACAGCCCTTGGCGGCGAAACCGAGCTTGACCTTGCCTTCCGGCGTGGTCACCTCGACGGCGCCGTACTTGCCGTGTTTGTCGGTGGTGCGGATGGCCGTGGCGAAGGCGTCGGACGCCTTCGCGTCGGCGCCGCCGGGCAGGGCGGCGGCGGCAGTGGCGATGCCGGGCTCGATCTTGTCCATCGGGAGGTGCACCCCGATGAGTCCCGTAGAGCACACGGCCACCTGCTCGACCGGCAGCCGCAGGTGGTTGGCGACAAGCAGCCGCATGCGCGCCGCGTCGGCGAGCCCCTGCTTGCCCGTGCATGCGTTGGCGTTGCCTGCATTGACAACGACCGCATGCAGGTGCGCGCAGTCGCTGGTCTCGCGCGTGAGCCGCACCGGCGCGGCGGCGGCGGCGTTGCTCGTGAACGTCGCCGCCGAGACTGCGAGCGTCTCGCTGAGGAGCAGGCCGAGATCGAGCCTGCCCTTCTTCTTCACGCCGCTGGCGACGCCGGCGGCGAGGAACCCCCGCGGGGCGGTCACGCCGCCGCCGATCTCCTTCGCGGACGTAGGCAGCGGGGCGAAGCGACTCTGAGGCAGCATCAGACCAGCCCCTGATGTTCGGGCAGGCCGAGCATCACGTTCATGTTCTGCACGGCCTGGCCGGAGGCGCCCTTCATCAGGTTGTCGATGACGCTGATGACGACGATGCGCCCCGCGCGAGTGTCCACGTGCGGGAAGATACGGCAGTAGTTGGTGCCGGCCACGTCCTTGAGCTGCGGCGGCGCGTCGCAGACCTCGACGAAGGTCTCTCCGGCGTAGAACTCCTCGTAGAGGGTCCTGAGCTCGGTCGCGGTCGGGAGCGGCAGCGTGCCGGTCTTCACGTAGATGGTCTCGCTGATGCCGCGCTGAAGCGGCACGAGGTGCGGAACGAAGGTGAGCGACGGCGCCGGGCCTGCGGAGGGCGCCGCGCCGAAGACGCTCGGCTTCGCGGCGGGGCCCCTGGCGCCGGCGCCCCCACCGTTCAGCCCGGCCGCGATCTCCGGGTAGTGACGATGCGACTCCACCCCATAGGCGACGAGGTCGGAGTCGATGCTGCAGAAGTGCGTCGTCGACTTCGGCGCCTTGCCGGCGCCGCTCACGCCCGACTTGGCGTCGATGACGACGTCGACGAGGCCGAGCGCCTTGAGCGGCGTCAGCGCGAGCAGCGCCGCCGTAGGGTAGCAGCCGGGGTTGGCGACGAGGTCCGCCGCGGCGACCTCGTCCCGATGCAGCTCAGTGAGGCCGTACACACCGGGGAGCAGCTCGGGATGCGGGTGCTCCCCGTACCACTCCGCATAGCAGGCCGCGTCGAGGCGGAAGTCGGCGCTGAGGTCGATCACCTTGACGCCGTCGTCGAGCAGCTTCTTGGCGATTGGCGCAGCCTCGCCGTGCGGCGTGCACACGAAGGCGACGTCGACATCTCCCAACTCGGCCAGGCTGCAGAAGTCGAGGCCGGCTCTGACCCTCGGCAGGTGCCGCTGCACCGGCTGGCCGGCCAGCGTCTCGGAGCTGATCGCCGCGAGCTTCACCGACTGATGCCTCAGTAGCAGCTCCGCCAGCAGCGCGCCGGTGTAGCCGCTGCCGCCGACGATGCCGGCGCTGGCGACGCAGGGGCCGTCGGCGGCGATCGCGTCGGTCGTGGTGGTCGTGGTTTGCATGCAGGTCGCAGAAATCATCAAGGCACTCCGGGTGCACGTCGGAATGGACGCGGGCAAGGCGCGGTGGTCGCCGGCGAAAGGAGTGAGCGAGTCAGCGAGAGCGGCTAGCTGCGGGAGCTAGAGCACACGGAGACGCCCACCGGCCGGCGCGCTTCGTGCACGTCGGGCTCGGAGGGCTGTGCAGCGCCGGGCGCCCGCGGTGGCGAGGGCCTCTGGGACGAACCTGATGGTCGGAGCGCTGCTCATCGTCGGGGGACTATACCGAAGCAACCGATGTGATGCAAGCGCGGTGCCTCATCGGTGACAAATATGCATGCTCTCGTGGAGGACAGGTGCAACGGGTTGACCATGCGGAAGTGCGCGGGGCGGGCAGGCGGGAGTGCGGCCCGCCCCGTCAGCATCTCTGCGATCCGCGGGTCCCCGGCGACGACCCGGCGACGACCAGCCGGGGAGCGCGGCGCGTCAGCGCAGCGCCGCCTGGAACTCCCGTTCCAGCGCCTTGAGGATCTTGGCGCGCACGCCGGCGATGTCCTTCTCGTTCAGCGTGCGCTCCGGCGATCGCATCACCACGCGCAGCGCCAGCGAGCGCTTGTCGGCCGGCACCTGGTCGCCCTCGTACACGTCGAAGACGCGCACGCTGCGGACGAGCTTGCCGCCGGCGCGGCGGGCCTGCTCGACGACTGCCGCCGCCGGGACGTCACGGCCGACGATCACGGCGAGGTCCTGGGACGCCGGCGGGTACGTGCCGAGGTCCTCGAACACCGCCGTCTTGAGGGCGGCCGGCGCGATCCGGTCCATGTTGAGGGAGGCGAAGTACACGGCGAGGTCGTCGATGCCGTAGGCGGCGGTCACGTCCGGCCGCAACTGGCCGAGCGCGCCTACCCCACCGGCGCCGGGCACCGCGACCAGCGCGGCCTTGCCGGGATGCAGGAAGGGGAAGTGCGCCGCGGCGTCGCCGAGCGGCGCGTACTCGGCACGCAGCCGCACGGCCGCCAGCGCGGCGTCGACCGCGCCCTTCAGCGTGTAGAAGTCGGTCGCCCGGCCGGCGCCCGTCCAGTTCTCGCCGCTGAGTGGGCCCGACAGCACGATGCCCAAGGCCTCCGGCTCGTGCGGGAGTACGGCGCCGGGCTCGGCAGCGTGCTCCGGCGCCGGCACCGGCTCGTCCCACAGGTAGACCTTGCCGATCTCGAACAGGTTCGGCGGGTCGTTGAGCCGGTCGACGTTGTCGCGCACGGCGCTCAGGAGGCCGGGGAGCAGCACGGTACGCATCACCGACTGCTCCACGCTCATCGGGTTGGAGAGCCGGACGGGCCTGAGCCGCACGTCGCCCTCGGAGAGCCCGAGCGGAGCGAGGGCGTCGGGTGCGATGAAGGTGTACGTGATGGCCTCGTCGAGGCCGCAGCCGGCCAGAGCGCGCCGCACGGCGCGCCGCACCTGCTGCGTCTGGGTGAGGCCTCCGGTGGTCGTGTGCCTCGGCAACGTCTCGGGGGCGAGACCGTAGCCCGCTATGCGCCCGACCTCCTCGGCCAGGTCGACCTCGCGGCCGAGGTCGGGGCGGAAGGTGGGCGGAGTGACGGTCCAAGCCGGGCCGGCGGTGGCGTCGGGGGCGGCGGCCGAAGGCCCTCCACCCTCGTCGACGTCGCACTCGAGACGGCGCAGGATGCCGGCCTGTTCGGCGGCAGGGATCGAGTAGCCGAGCAGGACGTCGGTCCTGGCGGGCCGGTAGCGCAGGGACGCCGGTGCCGCCGGCACACCTCCGGCGTCGACCATTCCCGGAGCCACGGTGCCGCCGCAGAGCTCGGCGAAGAGCCGCCCGGCGAAGTCGAGGCCGCCGGGCACGAGGTTGGGGTCGATCCCCTTCTCGAAGCGGTTGCTCGCCTCGCTGCGGATGCCGGTGTGCATCTCCGTGCGCAGGATGCTCGGGCCGCTGAAATTGGCCGCCTCAAGCACCAGGTCCCTCGTGTGCTCGTCCACCTCGGCGTCCACGCTGCCGAAGACGCCGGCGATCACGAGCGGCCGCTCCACGTCGGCGATCACGAGCATCTGGTCATCGAGCGTGCGCTCGACGCCGTCCAGGGTGACGATCTTCTCGCCGGCCGCGGCGCGGCGGGCGATGAGCTTGCCGCCGCGGATCTTGCCCGCGTCGAACGCGTGCAGAGGCTGACCCCAGGCGAGCATGACGTAGTTGGTGACGTCGACGACGTTGCTGATGGGGCGCATCCC
>DASRZL010000084.1:0-32442 GCA_035686425.1 Thermoleophilia bacterium | reverse complement strand
GGCGATCCCGGGCTTCGCCTTTCCTGCGGACGGCGAGCTCATGCGCCGCCTCGAGGACGCCTTTCCCTACGAGGAGACCGACGACCAGGCGGAGGCCATCGACGAGGTCAAGAACGACATGGAGGCGCCGCATCCCATGGACCGCCTCATCTGCGGCGACGTGGGCTACGGCAAGACCGAGGTGGCGCTGCGCGCCGCGTTCAAGGCCGCCGAGGCCGGAAAGCAGACCCTGGTGCTGGTCCCGACCACCATCCTTGCGGAGCAACACTGGATGACGTTCGAGGAACGGTTCGCCGACCTGCCGGTCAAGGTCGGCATGGTCTCACGCTTCCGCACCGGCGCGGAGCAGCGCAAGACGCTGGCGGCCTTCAGCGCCGGGGCCGTGGACGTGCTCGTGGGCACGCACCGGCTCCTGAGCACCGACGTGCGCGCCAAGGATCTCGGCCTCGCGATCGTCGACGAGGAACAGCGCTTCGGTGTGCGCCAGAAGGAGTTGCTGCGCAATCTCAAGCTCCAGGTCGACGTCATGAGTCTCTCGGCGACGCCGATCCCGCGCACCCTGCAGATGAGCCTGAGCGGCATCCGCGACATCTCGGTGATCGAGACGGCCCCGCGCGGCCGCCACGAGATCCGCACCTACATCGGCGAGTACCGCGACGACCTCGTGCGCGTCGCCATCGAGAAGGAGCTCGCCCGGGAGGGTCAGGCGTTCTACCTGCACAACCGGGTGGAGACCATCGACCAGGCGGCCGAGCACGTGCGCGCGCTCGCGCCCGGGGCGCGCGTCCTCGTGGCGCACGGGCAGATGCCCGAGCGCGCGCTCGAGAAGGTCATGCTGGCCTTCCTCGCCGGCGAGGCCGACGTGCTGGTCACGACATCGATCATCGAGAGCGGCATCGACATCCCGACGGCCAATACGCTCATCGTCGAGCGCGCCGACATGCTGGGACTCGCGCAGCTCTACCAGATCCGCGGACGCATCGGTCGGAGCGACGCCTACGCCTACGCGTATCTCCTGTATCCGAGCGAGGACCTGCTGACCGGCGACGCCGCGGCGCGGCTGACCACGCTGAGCGACCACACCGACCTCGGCGCCGGCTTCAAGATCGCCATGGCGGACCTCGAGATCCGCGGCGCCGGCAACCTGCTCGGCGACGAGCAGAGCGGACACGTCGCCGCCGTCGGCTTCGAGATGTACGCGCAGATGCTCGAGGAGGCCGTCAACGAGCTGGCTGGCGAGCAGGCCGCGATGGCGGCGCCGGTGCGCGTGGACATGCCCGTCACCGCCTACGTGCCGCCGGATTACATCGCCTACGAGGCCACCAAGATCGACGCGCACCGGCGGATCGCGCGGGCACGGACGGTCGGCGAGCTCGGCGACGTGCGCGCGGAGCTCGCCGACCGCTTCGGCCCGCCGCCGGAGCCGGTCGAGAACCTGCTGACGCTGCAGGCGATCCGCATCAAGGCGGCGGAGCTCGGCGCGACTGCCGCCGCCTACCGCGGCAGCAAGCTGCAGCTGGAGGGTCTCGACCTCGATGACGAAGCGGCGGCCCGTCTGCGCGCCGCCGACGAGCGCATCGTGTACTTCAAGCAGAAGCAGTCACTGGGGGCTCACCGGGAGGGCTCCGAGCCGCCCCTGCTCCGGTGGGCCGAGGCTACGCTCGATGCTATAATGGACTCCCGTGTGTCTCACGACCGGTCGTCAATCCTTGGGAGAGAGAATCTATGAAGAAGCTCATCGTGGGTGTGGCCCTGCTCGCCCTCGTCGTGCCGGCGGTCTTGTTGGCGGGCTGCGGCGAGACCAAGGTCCCCGCCGGCGCCATCGCCGCGGTCGGCAACGGAGTCATCACGCAGGAGCAGTTCGACCAGATCTGGCAGCAGGCCGAGGCCCAGTACAAGTCCCAGGAGGGCGCGCCGCCGTTCCCTGAAGAGGGCACGGCGCAGTACAACCAACTCAAGGCCAGCATCGTCAACTACCTGGTCCAGAACGAGATCATCAAGGAGCAGGCCGCCGAGATGGACGTGACGGTGACCGACGCACAGCTCGAGGAGCGCATGAAGCAGATCGTCGAGCAGGTGGGCGGCCAGAAGAAGCTCGACAAGCTGCTCAAGGATCAGAACGTCACCGAGGCCCAGCTTCAGGACCAGCTCAACGCGCAGATGCTCCAGGACGCCGTGCAGCAGAAGGTCAACGAGGACATCAAGCTCAGCGATGAGGACCTCAAGAAGTACTACGAGGACCCCAAGAACAAGACGCAGTTCGAGGCGCCTGAGTCGGTCGACGCCCGCCACATCCTCGTCAAGACCAAGGCCGAGGCCGAGAAGGTCCGCGCGCTGCTCGAGGCGGACAACAGTGACGCGAACTGGAAGAAGGTCGCCAAGGAGTACTCCACCGACCCCGGCTCCAAGGACGCCGGCGGCAGCCTCGGCAACTTCCCCAAGGGTCGTATGGTCAAGCCGTTCGAGGACGTCGCCTTCGACCTCAAGGTCGGTGAGATCTCGCAGCCGGTCAAGACGCAGTTCGGCTACCACGTCATCGAGGTCACCAAGAAGACCGAGGGTTCCAGCCAGACCTTCGAGGAGGCCAAGTCCACGATCGAGCAGCAGCTCAAGTTCCAGAAGCAGGCCACGGCCTGGGAGGACTGGCTCAAGAAGGTCCTCGCCGACGCGGGCGTCGCGTACGCCGCCGGCTTCGACCCAGCGCTGCTCACCGCGTCGCCGAGCCCGGCCGCTCCGGAGTCGCCGCCGGCCTCGCCGGCGGCCTCGCCGGCGGAGTAGGGCCGGCCGCCGGGCAACGCGCCGCGCCGCGGCGATGAGCCTCACGCTCGTGTACATCGGCGCCGCCGCCGGACTGGCGCCCGCAGCCTCGCTGCGGGCCCTCTCCGGCGGCGGCGCCGTCTTCGTCCCGGCCGGCATCGAGGGCGAGCTCCGCGAGCTCGTCGCCGAGGCCGCCGATCCCGGCTTCGGTCGGCTCCTGGAGCTCGACCCCGCCGACGGTGACGGCCTGGACGACCTCGTGGGCCGCGCCGCTGGCGGCGCGGTCGTCGTGGCGCTGGCCGGCCCCGGCGGGCCGCAGCTGGCGCGCGAGTTACGCCGGCGGACCGCCTCCGGCCCGGCGTTCACCGCGGCCGCATCGCCCATCGAGCTCCGCACCGTTCCCGCAGGCCAGGCCTTCGACGATGCCCTGCTCGGCCAGGAACTCGTGTCGCTCAAGCGCATCGTCGAGGTGCTGCGGGTCGAGTGTCCGTGGGACCGCGAGCAGACACCGCAGGACATCGTCGGCTACACGGTCGAGGAGGTCCACGAGCTGGCCGACGCGATCGCCTCCGGCGACCTCGCGGCGGAGCACGGCGAGCTCGGCGACCTGCTTCTGCAGGTCGTCCTGCTCGCCCTCATGCTCAGCGAGCAGGACGCCGGCGACCTCGCCAGCGTCGCTCGCGACATCGAGGTCAAGCTCATCCGCCGGCACCCGCACATCTTCGCCGACGCCGTCGCCGACACGCCCGCCCAGGTCAAGAGCCGCTGGGAACGCATCAAGGTCGAGCAGGAGGGTCGCGAGGGCATCTTCCACGACGTTCCGGCTGGTTTCCCCGCGCTGCTCTACGCCAAGAAGCTCCAGCAGCGCGCGGCGAGCGTCGGCTTCGACTGGGACTCCGCCGCGGAGGCGTTCCCCAAGATCGCCGAGGAGCACGACGAACTGGCGGAGCTGTTCGCCGAGGCCGCCGGCGCTGCGACCGCCGACCCGCACCGCGCCGATCCGCGCGTCGCGCACGAGGTCGGCGATCTGCTCTTCGCGACGGTCAACGTCGCGCGCCTGCTGCACGTCGACCCGGAGCTCGCGCTGCGCGAGGCCGGCCGGCGCTTCGAGCGCCGGGTGACGACCGCCGCCGTGCTTGCCGCCGGCGAGGGTCTTGATTGGGCGTCACTCGACCTGCCCGCCCAGGAGGAGTACTACCAGCGGGCCAAGGTGGACGAGGCCGGCGCGAAGGCTTCGCCCGACGTGGACGCCGCCGCGTCGCCGGGACCGGGCGACGAATCGCCGGGCGCCGGCGTCTGAAGGGTCACGCGGCCGGCGTCTGTACGAGCTGGATGTCGAGCCCGCCGCACTCCGGGCAAGACAGCAGGTCGTCCTCGATGTCGGGGAGAAGCTCCGTCTTCGTGAACACGGCGCCGCAGTCCTCGCAGGAGAAGTACGGAGTGTCCATGGTCATCCCCTTTCGTCTCACACGGGAGTTGTTCCCGTTGTGACGCGACTGCAGCGCCGTGGTGCGGCTGGGGGTTCCGCCGGTGTGATAGCGTCGGTCCACAGGCAAACGCAGGAGGACCTCGCGCCATGACCACCATCATCGACGTCTCAGCACGGCAGATCCTCGACTCCCGCGGCAACCCCACGGTCGAGGTCGAGGTCGAGCTCGAGTCAGGCGCGGTCGGCCGTGCCGACGTGCCCTCGGGCGCGTCCACCGGGGAGTACGAGGCCGTCGAGCTGCGTGATGAGGGCGGAGAGTACCTCGGCAAGGGCGTGCGCACCGCCGTCGACAACGTGAACAACGTGATCGCCGAGGAGATCGTCGGCTTCGACGCCACCGACCAGCGGCTCGTCGACCGCATGCTCATCGAGCTCGACGGCACGACGAACAAGGCCAAGCTGGGCGCCAACGCGATCCTCGGCGTCTCGCTGGCGACCGCGTACGCCGCCGCCGCGGCGCTCGAGCTGCCGCTCTACCAGTACGTCGGCGGTGTCAACGCCTTCACGCTGCCGGTCCCGATGATGAACATCATGAACGGCGGCAAACACGCGGACAACAACGTCGACCTGCAGGAATTCATGGTCATGCCTGTCGGCGCCGCCACCTTCGAGGAGGCGCTGCGCATCTGCGCCGAGGTCTACCACGGGCTCAGGGCGGTGCTGAAGGCCAAGCACCTGAGCACCGCAGTCGGCGACGAGGGCGGCTTCGCGCCCGACCTCGGCAGCAACGAAGAGGCCATCCAGGTCATCATGGAGGCGATCGACGCCGCCGGCTACGAGCCCGGCGACGACGTGCGCATCGCGCTCGACCCGGCCGCCTCCAGCTTCTACGACACCGGCAAGGAGCGCTACGTGCTCGAGGGCGAGGGTCGCGAACTCTCCTCGGCGGAGATGGTCGACTACTACGCCGAGCTGGTCGGCAAGTACCCCATCATCAGCATCGAGGACGGCCTCTGGGAGGACGACTGGGACGGCTTCAAGCTCATGACCGACAAGCTCGGTGACCGGCTGCAGATCGTCGGAGACGACCTCTTCGTGACCAACGTCGAGCGCCTCGCCCAGGGCATCGAGAAGGGCTCGGCCAACAGCATTCTCATCAAGCTGAATCAGATCGGCACGCTCAGCGAGACCCTGGACGCCATCCAGATGGCGACGCGTGCCGGCTGGACGGCGGTGTGCTCGCACCGCTCCGGCGAGACCGAGGACACCACGCTTGCCGACCTCGCCGTGGCTACCAATGCCGGCCAGATCAAGAGTGGCGCCCCGGCGCGCACCGACCGCGTCGCCAAGTACAACCAGCTGCTGCGCATCGAGGAGATGCTCGGTGAGGTGGCGTACTACCCGGGGATGAGCGCGTTCTACAACTTGCACTAGGCGTGGAATGGCGACCGCGGGTCGCCGTTCTCGCGCAGGGCAGGGGGAAGAACGGGCCGGAGAGGCGCAGCGCCGCTCCGGCCCGCGAGTTGCAGATTGGGTCCCTCGTCCCGCACACTATCCCTTGCAGATAATGGGCGGCATCGCCGCCGAGCCTGCCACGCGCTCCCGCGTCGGCGTCGCACCGCACGCGTGCGGATGCCGGCCGGAGGACAAGTCCGGCGCTGTGGCGGGACCAAGTCAGTCGATCACGACCCAAAGGAAGCAGGAGCATGTACTGTCCCGAATGTGGCGACGACGCCGGTAACGCCAAGTTCTGCCCCGAGTGCGGCGCGAACCTTTCAGGCGTGAAGAACGCTCTGAGCGGCAAGGCGAGCACCGCCAAGTCCGCCGGCGCCGAGGCCGGCTCCGGCGCGGCGCCCGAAGCCTCCGCCGCGGGCGGACCCAAACGCCTCTCGCCGGCCGTCATCTGGGGCGGCTTCGGCGCGCTGGCCGTCGTCGTGATCGTCATCGTCGTCATGATCTCCGGCGGGTTCGGTGGCGACTCCGGCGCCAGCGGCGCGGCGGAGACGAGCGCTGGCCCTGTCGAGGCGATCGCGGCCGACACCAGCGGGAGCTACGACGAACTGGTCACCCGTGGCAACGAGCTCTACGACACGGGCGACGCTGAGTTCCAGAACCAGAACTTCGATCAGGGCGGGGCGTACTTCGCCGCCGCCGCCCAGGTCTACGCCGCCGCGTGGAAGAAGCAGGCCACCGACCCCGGTGTGGGCACCGACCTTGCCGTCACGCTCTTCTACAGCGGCGACATCGAGACCGCCCTCAAGCAGATCGAAGCGGTCCTCAAGCTCGACCCGGAGTTCCAGAAGGCCTGGCTCAACAAGGGTATCTTCCTCAGCCACGAGGCCAGGATCGCCGAGCAGGGCGGCGACAAGAAGGCGGCCAAGAAGCTGACTGACGAGGCGAAGGCCGCGTTCACCGAAGCGGTCGCCATCGATCCCAAGTCGGAGGCCGGGCAGCAGGCGGACGCCAGCCTGCAGCAGCTCTAGCAGCACACGATCGCCGGTACGCGGCCGCCGGGCAGGGACATCCGCCGGCGGCCGCGAACCCTTAGGGTGAGAAGGGGCCGCCCTGCGCGCAGCGGGCGGCGGGCGGCGAGCCGGGAGCGGCACAGCGTGGCCGACACGAGTACAGCAGCAACCTCGCGAGCGGGGCAGGCGCGTCGCGCACCCACCGGTGCGCGCGCGCACGCGCCGCGGCCCCACCTCGGCCGCCTCGCGCTCCTTGCTCTTCTTCTCATCGGCGCCGCCTTGTACGTCTCACCGCTTCGCGCCTTCTTCGAGCAGCAGGACCGCTTCGAGAAGGCGTCGGCGGAGCTGCAGGCTGCCCGGCGGGACAACGCCGCCCTCGAACGCGAGATCAGGCTGCTCACCACCGAGGCATACATCGCCCAGCGCGCCCGGGCCGACACCACCCTGGTGCCGCCCGGCACGCAGGTCTTCGTGATCAAAGGGCTGCCGGGCAGGCAAGACGAGACGGATCTCAGCGTGGACACGCCTCCGGTGGAGAGTTCGATCTCGGTCCTCGACCGCGTCGAGGACCTGTGGCGCACGCTGCTGCACTGAGGCGGGCGTGAGCGGGAGGCCTCCGCTGGTGACGGGCGCCGATGCAGTCGTCGTCGCCGGGCAGCTCGGCCGCGCGCCGCACGCGATGAGTCAGGTCGCCGCCCGCTGCCGGTTCGGGTTCCCCGCCGTTGTCGAGGACCTTCCCTTCGGTGACGATGGCCGGCCGTTCCCGACGCTCTACTATTGCACCTGCCCGACGCTGGTCGCCGCCGTCTCCCGCCTCGAGAGCGACGGCGGCGTCGCCGCGTGGACGCGGCGGATCGCGGCGGACGCCAGGCTCGCCGGCTCGGCGGCGAACGCGGCCGCCGACGCGGCCATGCGCCGGATGGACCTCGCGCGCGCCTACGAACTCGCGATGGTGGACGGCGGCGCCTCGCTCGCGACCGGCGTCGGCGGCGTCGTCGACCTGCTCGCGGTCAAGTGCCTGCACGCGCACGTCGCCCACGCCCTCGCCCGCCCCGGCTACGCCCTCGGCGAGGCGATCCTGGCCGAAGTGACGGATCCGTGGTGCGACGACCGCCGCTGCGGCGCCTTGCTGCCGGAGGGCGGCGCGTGAGGGTCGCGGTCGTCGACCTCGGCACCAACACCTGCCGGCTGTTCCTCGCGGAGGTCGACGGCGGCAGAGTGCGGCAGGAGGCCCGGCTCACGACCGTGGTGCGGCTCGGCCAGGGCGTCGACGAAGCCGGACGGCTGCATCCCGACGCCGTCGCACGCACCCGGGCCTGCCTCGCGGAGTACGCGCCGCGGCTCGAGGCCTACGAGCCGGAGCGGCGCCTCCTCATCGCTACGAGCGTCCTCCGCGACGCCGGCGACGGGCGGGACTTCCTCGCCGCCGTGGAGCGCGACTTCGCCCTGCCCTGGCGCGTGGTGAGCGGGGAAGAGGAGGGCGCGCTGGCCTTTCTCGGCGGCACGTCGTGGCTCGCCGGATCTGCGGGGGCCGGGGACACTCCGCAGCCCGGCCCCGGCACCCCGTCGCCCGACCCGATCCTGCTCGTCGACATCGGCGGTGGCAGCACCGAGTTCGCCGTGGGCAGCGCCGGGCAGGCGCCGGCGTTCGTGCGCAGCCTCGACGTCGGCGTGGTGCGGCTCACCGAGCGCTTCTTTCACGCCGACCCGCCTCCGGCGGCGCAGGTCGCGGCCCTCTCGAGTCACGTGGCCGCTGCGATCGCCGGGAGCATCCCGGCCGACCTCCGCGACGCTGTGGGTGGCTCGGTGGGTGTGGCCGGCACCTACACGACGCTGGTCGCCAACCAGCTCGGCATGCGCGAGTACGACGCGCGGCTCGTCCAAGGGCACCTGCTGACGCTGGACGAGATCGACGCGGCGATCGAGCTCTTCGCGCGGATGACAAGTGCGGAGCGCGGCCGGCTCCCGGGCATCCAGCCCGGCCGCGAGGACGTGATCCTCGCCGGCGCCCTCATCGCGCACGAGGCGTGCGCCGCCTTCGGCCTCGACGCCGTCCGCGTCAGCGAGGCCGACCTCCTCGAGGGCGCGGCGCTCGCTCTCGAGGACGGCTCGCTGTGCCCCGCCTGATCCCCGGCGGCGCCCCGCTGGGGCGCCCGGCGATGCTCCCTCCCGCGCGTCTTCCCACTCGCGTCATATACTGACGACGTGCCGGAGTGGCGGAACTGGTAGACGCCGGGGACTTAAAATCTCCTGTCGCTGATTGCGGCGTCCGGGTTCAACTCCCGGCTCCGGCACCACGAATGAAGGTGACAATGGCGCCTGCACACATCGATGGCCTCTTGCTCGACATGGACGGCGTGCTCGCCATGTCGTGGCGGCCGCTGCCCGGAGCGGCGGCGGCCGTGACGCGCCTGCACGCCACGGGCGTGCCCCTGCGCGTCCTCACCAACACGACCGCGCTCAGCCGGGCGCGCTTCGGTGCGGCGCTCCGCGAGGCGGGCTTCCCGTTCGCCGACGACGACATCCTGACGGCGTCGGTCGCGACGGGCGCCTGGCTGCGCGAGCAGCGCCCGGGCGCCCGCGTGTTCCATCTCGGCGACGCGCAGCCGGAGGACCTCGAGGGCGTCGATCTCGTCGGTCTCGAAGACGAGCCGGAGGTCGTCGTGCTCTCCGGCTCCGACGAGTCGTTCGCCTTCGAGACCTTCAATCGTGTGCTCGCCGCGCTGCGCGACGGCGCGGAGCTCGTCGCCATGCACCGCAACCTCTCCTGGATGACGCGGCGCGGCGAGAAACTGGACGCCGGCGCCTACCTGCTCGGCCTCGAGGCGGCCACCCGGCTCGACGCCGTCGTGGTCGGCAAGCCGGCGGCCGGAGCCTTCCGCGCCGGCCTCGACGCGCTGGGGTTGCCGCCCGAGCGCGTCGCCATGGTCGGCGACGACGTGGAGAACGACGTGCTCGCCGCGCAGGCGCTCGGGATCACCGGCGTGCTGGTGCGCACGGGCAAGTTCCGCGAGGAGACGCTTGCCCGCGCCACAGGCACGCCCGACCACATCGTCGACTCGATCGCCGACGTGCAGGGGCTGCTCGGGCGCTGAGCGCGAGATGGGCGCTCGCACCGGCCGGGCCGATAGGGCAGCTCCGCCGCACCGCTTGTCTTTCCGTCCGTCCGGCCCTAGCATCGAGTTCGTACTTTACCGTGCACGCCGGAGGCCGCGAAGCGGCCCGCCCCGTGCACTCGAAAGGGGCAGTCATGGGCTGGGTAGCTCTCGCCATCATCGTCTTCGTCATCCTGTTCATCGTCGTCGGCATCCTGTCCGGCATCCGTATCGTGCGTCCCACGCACCGTGGCCTCGTGGAGCGTCTGGGCAGCTACAACCGCTTCGCCGGACCGGGGATCCACCTCACCATCCCGTTCGGCATCGAGCGCATGTTCCAGGTGGACATCCGCGAGACCCTGGTCGACGCCACGCCGCAAACGATCATCACCAACGACAATCTGAACGCGCGCGTCGACGCGCAGGTCTATCTCAAGGTCAAGACCGGCGAAGAGAGCGTCAAGGCCTCCCAGTACAACGTCGCCAACTACCAGCTCCAGATCGTGCAGCTGGCGCGCACGACGCTGCGCAACATCATCGGCACCCTGAGCCTCAAGTCCGCCAACAGCGAGCGCGGCCGCATCAACGAGGAACTGCGCACGACGCTGCGCACCGAGACCGCCAACTGGGGCCTCGAGATCCTCCGCACCGAGCTCAAGGAGATCGACCCGCCGGCGGACGTCCAGGAGACGATGAACAAGGTCGTCAAGGCCGAGAACGAGAAGATCTCGGCGATCGACTACGCCACCGCGACCGAGACCCAGGCCGACGGGCAGCGCCGCGCCGAGATCAAGAAGGCCGAGGGCGTGAAGCAGGCCAAGATCCTCGCCGCCGAGGGCGAGGCGCTGGCCATCCAGCTGGTCAACGAGGCCGCCGAGCAGTTCTTCGTCGGCAACGCCCAGGTGCTGCGCAAGCTCGAGACGGTCGAGAAGGCGTTCTGGCAGAACGCCAAGATCGTCGTGCCGGCGGACGGCAGCCTCGTCAACGTGATCGGCGACCTCGCCGGCATCACGCCCGTCCCCGCGAAGGCGCCGCAGCCCAACCCGACGCCGGGACAGCCGCAGCAGCGGCGCTGAGACGCGGCCAGATGCCGTCGGCCGCGGTGGCCGGCGGCGTCTACGCCTTCTTCTTGCGCGGCTTCTTCTGCTTGGGCGGCAGGGACGCGGCATACGCTGCCGCCCTGCGCACCCATCCGGCCGCCTCCGCAGGGTCGGCGACCATGGATGCGGGCAGGGCGACGTACTCCTTCATCGGCCTGCCCTCCATGGGTTCGAAGGGCCCGCCGCCGGCGGCCGTGACCGCGGCGCGCTCGTCCTCCGGCAGGCGGAGCATCACCGTCTCCTGCCACACGCCGGCGAACATGTTGCCGCCGGTGAAGTACGCCGGGCAGCCGAACATCGGCCGGTAGTCGACCGGCTGGTCGAACTCCAGGCCCGAGATCGTCTCGTCCAGCAGCCGGACGAGGGTCTCGTCCGGCTTGCGCCACTTCGCCATCGCGCCCTCCTTCCGCGCCGTCTAGTTCTTCTCGTGACGCGGCACCACGAGGATGGGGATGTCGCTGTGGTGGAGCAGCTTGAGCGCCGTCGAGCCGAGGAAGGCGGCCGACATGGCGCCCTCGCCGTGGCTGCCGACGACGATGGCCGCCGCCTTCTTCTCGCGCGCCGTCTCCAGGAGGACGTCGACCGCCTTGCCTTCGACCACCTCTCCGGTCGCGCGGATGCCGGCCGCCTCGAGTGCCTGCTGCGCCTCGGCGACCGCCTGCTCGCCGAACGCGCGCACCAGGTCCACGTGCTGGTCGTACTCCGAGCTCATCATGAGGGGCGAGTCGGTCATGCCCATCGGGACGTAGCCGATCGAGAACTCGAAGGCATGGATGACGAAGACCTCGACGTCATCGATGTGCTTCGCGAGCTCCAGCGTGTGCGCGAGCGCCTTCTTGGCGCAGTCCGAACCGTCGTAACCCAGGACGAGCGTGGTCGGCATGGCGTGTCCTCCTCGTGTGTAATCCCTGTGGGCACTATTGCACACCGGGCGTAGCGGCGAAACGGCGGCGATCGCGGCGCCGGAGTCCCGGCGGCCGCCGAGGCCGGAGCTACGCGGCGCGCCGCGCAGCTCTGCGGGCGACGAGCCCGCGCCGCGGCGCGAAGACGTAGGCGAGGAGGAAGGCGGCGGTGGCGATGAGCACGACCGCCGCTCCCGACGCTACGTCGAGGTAGTAGCTCGCGTACAGTCCCGCGACGCTCGAGATCGCGCCGACCACGGCGGACACCGCCATCATCGCCGCGAGACGCCGCGTGAGCAGGTAGGCGGTCGCCGCCGGCGTGACCAGCATGGCGGCGACCAGCCCCACGCCCACGGTCTGCAGGCTGACGACGATGGTGAGCGCCAGCAGGATCAGCATCGTGAACCGCAGCACCTCAGGCCGCTTGCCCAACATGTGGGCGAGCACCGGATCGAACGAGGCCAGCTGGAACTCCTTGAAGAAGAGGACGAGCACGACCAGCACGATCGCGGCGAGGATCCCGATGATCCAGAGGTCGCCGGCGGTCACCCCCAGCACGTTGCCGAAGAGGATGTGGGTGAGATCGGTCGCGTAGGAGCGAACAGTGCTCATGAGTACGACGCCCAGGGCGAGCGCGGCCGCGAAGAGGATGCCGATGGCGGTGTCCTCCTTGAGCCCGCCGCGGCGGGAGAAGACGCCGATCCCCACGGCGACCAGGACCGCTGCCACGAGGGCGCCCAGCAGCAGGTCGGCGCCCAGCAGATAGGCGATGGCGACGCCGGGCAGGATCGCGTGGGCGAGCGCGTCGCCGAGAAAGGCCATGGCGCGCAGCACCACGAAGGTGCCGATCACCGAGCAGAGCACGCCGACGATCAGCGAAGCGACCAGGGCGCGCTGCATGAACTGGAGGGCGAACGGATCGGTGAGCCAGGCGATCATCGGGGATCCGCGTGGGGCTCGTGACTGTGCCGGTGCTCCTCGCCGTCGCCGACGTGACCCGGGCAGCACTGATCGATCACGACCATCCCGTCAAGGAAGAGGGCCTGGCCGCCGAAGGCCGCGGTGAGGTGCTCGGGGGTGAAGACGCTCGCCGGCGAGCCGTAGGCGACCAGCCGGCGGTTCAGAAGGGCCACGAGCTCGAAGCGCTGCGCTGCCGTCTCCATGTCGTGCGTGCTCACGAGCACGGTGATGTCGCGCTCGCGCAGCCGGGCGAGAATCCTGAGCAACGCCTCGCGGGCGCTGGCGTCGACGCCGGTGAAGGGCTCGTCGAGCAGGAGCACGTGCGGCTCCTGGGCGAGCGCCCGGGCGAGGAACACGCGCTGCTGCTGGCCGCCCGAGAGCTCCCCGATGGCGCGCTTCTCGAGCTCGGCGATGCCGAGTTCATCCAGGCAGCGTGCCACCACCTGGCGGTCGGCGGCTGCGGGCCGGCGGAACCAGCCCAGGCGCCCGTACCTGCCCATCATGACGACGTCGTGGACGGTGACCGGGAAACCCCAGTCGATCTCCTCGCGCTGGGGAACGTAGGCGATCGGGTCCGTCTGGCCGCCTGGCTCGCGGCCGTGCATGCGCACGCGCCCAGAGCGCACGGGGAGCAGGCCCACGAGCGCCTTGAAGAGCGTCGACTTGCCCGCGCCGTTCGGCCCGACGATGGCCACCTGGGAGCCGTGAGGGATGCTCATGGTCACGTCGTCGAGCGCCGGGCGGCCGCCGTAGGTCACGGTCACGCCCTCGAGGGCGAGAGATGTCGTGCCGCCGCCGGTCACTGGATCGCCTCCACGATGCGACGCGTATCGTACTTCATCATCTCGATGTAGGTGGAGGCCACGCCGCCCGGCTCGCTCAGGGAATGGTCGAGGAGGTCGGTGACCACCGTCGCCCCGGTCTCGCCCGCGATCTGCTGCGCGAGTTCGGGGTTCTCGTCGATCTCCACGAAGATCGCCTTCGCTCCGCTGGACCGGATGGCCGTCGTCAACTCGGTGAGCTGCTTGGCCGTCGGCGCCGCTCCCGTCCCGGTCCCGGGAATGACGGCGCCGACGATCTCGAGACCGTAGCGGTCGGCGAAGTAGCCATGGCTGGCGTGATTCACGACCAGCTTGCGGTCCGCCGGTGGGATCTGCGCGATCTGCGTCTCGATCCAGGCATCGAGTTCATCTAGCTTCTTCGAGTAGGCCGCCGCGTTGGCCTCGTACTCGGCCGCCCCCGCCGGATCGGCCTCGGCGAAGGCGTCGCGGATGTTCTCGACGTAGGTCTTCACGAGCGTGGGATCGAGCCAGAAATGCGGATCGGTCCCCGTCTCGTCGAGCGGCGGCTCGCCGGGCTGCGGTCGCCGGCTCTCGAGGCCGGCGGAGGCCTCGACGATGGTCGCGTCGCCGCCGGCGTTCTCCAGGGTCCCGAGCAGAGGGCCCTCGAGCCCACCGCCGTTGACGATGACGACGTCCGCGCCGGCGACCTCACCCAGGTCGGACGGCGTCGGCTCGAACGCGTGAGGGTCTGTCTCAAGGGGCACCAGGGAGCGCACCTCGAAGCGGTCGCCGGCGACGTTCTGGGCGATGTCGGCGAGGTAGCTGACGGAGGCCACGACGTCGAGTGCGCCGCCGCCTGCCGACGTCGTTGCCGTCCCGCACCCGACGGCAAGCGTGGCGGCGGGCAGGAGCAGTGCGGCTGCCAGAAGGAGCAGCGGGGCGCGCCTCTTCACGCCGAGCCTCCGCCCGCGGCGCCGTCTCCCGCGGCGCTGCAGCCGGAGCAGAGCCCGCTCAGCTGCAGGAAGTGGTCGGTGATGCGGTACCCGGTCTCACGTCCCGCCGCGTCCACGATGCCGCGCATGTCGCAGGCCGTGAACTCGGTCACGCGGCCGCAGGCGCTGCAGACGACGGTGTGGCCATGCGCCGCGCCGGCGGGCACGAATCCCTCGCAGTGGTCGGGCCCGTGCACGCGGCGCAACGCGCCGATCTCGGCGAGCACGTCCAGCGTCCGGTACACGGTCGTCAGACCCAGCTCGGGGCAGCGCTCCCGGGCGGCGTCGTAGACCTGCAGCGCGCTGAGGCTCGAAGGCGCCGCGGCGATGGCCTCGAGGACCGCTCGCCGCTGCCGCGTCAGGCGAAGGCCGCGGGCGGCCAGCTCCGCGGAGACGCTGGCTGTGTCGAAGCTCGTGGCGGCCTCCTTTCTGAAACTGAAAACCGCTTTCAATAAGGAGGTTGAGCCTAGCATGAGGTTCGGGGCCGGACAAGGTGCGGCGGAGGCCGGACGAGACTGGACGAAGCCGGCACGGGCGGACGCGCTCGCGACGGCGGATCGAGTCTGTCAGCGCGGCGGGCGGCGGCCGGTCAGTGCCGCAGCGTGTACGGACAGGCGGCGATGCAGATGCCGCAGATCTCGGCCTTGACGCTCGTGAACTGCGTCATGTGGTGGCGGCACGCGCCGGCGTCGAAGAGGAGTTCGCGCGCCATGCCCGCCCGCCACACCACGTCGCGGCCGCAGCCGGCGGGGCAGGCGTCGACGCAGTCGCGGCAGGTGCCGCAACGACTTGCGACGACCGGCTCCCCGGCGGGGAGGTCGAGGTCGGTGAAGACGGTCGTGAGGCGGACGGCCGGACCGAACTCCGGCGAGATGAACAGCGCCGTCTTGCCGATCCATCCCAGGCCCGCCGAGGTCGCCGCCGTCTTGTGCGGAAACGGCTTGCTCCCGTTCGACGCGCCGGTGGCGACGACGCGCTCCGCCGCGTGTCCGTGCACCTTCAGTACGTTGACGAGCGTGTCGGTGGCGTCGTCGAGCGCCGTGTTCACGCGCAGGTACTCCTGGTAGTAGTCGAGCGTGGGACCGTAGCGCAGCCCGTGTACCACCAGCGGGTCGAGCCGCATGAGGATGGAGATGGCGGTGGGGTACTCCGGCGCCAGTGGCATCCGCGGCTCGTTGGCGGCGACGCCCCAGGCGTCGACGTCTTTGGTGCGGAGCATCTGGCCGACGGCGTGACGGTCGAGAACGCGCAGCATGTGACCTCTTCTGATCCTGGCCGGAGGGAACGCACGCGACGCGCCGGTCCCCGCCCACTCCATCCTCGCACCGGCGCTCGCGGCAGGACACTGGACGGGCGAAGGATATTCACCGCCGCGGTTGGCCGTTCTGGACACTGACAGACGCCGCGTTGAGCGCGGGGTCTGCGTGTGCAGTTTCACAAGAGGGTTTAGTTACCGTGAGGGAGCGTCTATACTATGAACACAGACCGAGATGTCGAGGAGGTGAGACCATGGGCCCTGTGCATTTCAACAGAACGCAGGTGAAGCGGGAGGATCGCTCCGGCAAGCGCCGCAAGTGATCCGCGACGTACGATGAACGGATCACGAGACATAGGAGCATCGCCACCCGGGAGGGGCGGCTCGCGCAAAGGCGAATCGCCCCTCTCGTCGCGTACGGGCCCATGCGCCGGCGGTCTCAGCTCGCCTTGAACCCCCGAAGCCGCAGACTGTTGGTCACCACGGTCACGCTGCTCAGCCCCATGGCGGCGGCGGCGTAGATCGGATTGAGCAGGATCCCGAAGGCCGGGTAGAAGACTCCCGCCGCCAGCGGGATCAACGCGACGTTGTAGGCGAACGCCCAGAAGAGGTTCTGCTTCACGGTGCGGATGGTGGCGCGGGAGAGCTCCACGGCGGTGGCCACGCCGCCCACGTCCCCCGACATCAGGGTGATGTCGCTCGCCTCCATGGCGACGTCGGTGCCGGTGCCGATGGCGATGCCGACGTCGGCCTGGGCGAGCGCCGGGGTGTCGTTGATGCCGTCGCCGACCATGGCCACCCTGTGCCCGCCGGCCTGCAGCGCCGACACCTCGGACGCCTTCTCCTCTGGCAGCACTTCCGCGACGACCCTGTCGATGCCGACCTGTGCGGCGATCGCCTGCGCGGTGGCGGTCTGGTCGCCGGTGAGCATGACGACCTCGAGGCCGAGCTGCTTGAGGCGGGCCACGGCCGCTGCTGAGCCCGGCTTCACCGTGTCGGCGATGGCGATGGCTCCCACGGGCTGGTCGTCGACGACGACCGTGACGACAGTCTTGCCTTGGGCGGCGAGCGCGGCCGCGTGCCTGACGCCGGCCCCGCCGGCCAGCCGCTCGTTACCGGCGAGCACCGTGTGTCCTTCGACCTCGGCGCGGATCCCGTGGCCGGCGATCGCTTCGAACCCCGTCGCCGGCGGCAGGACGAGGTCGCGCTCGGCGGCGGCGGCGAGGAGCGCCGCCGCGAGCGGGTGCTCGCTTCCGCGTTCGGCCGCCGCCACCAGCCGCAGAAGCCCGTCGTTGTCGAAGTGCGGGCCGATCTCGACGTCAGTCCCATGCCCCGAGCCGAACAGTACGACGTCGGTGACGAGCGGCTTGCCCTCGGTGAGCGTCCCCGTCTTGTCGAGGACCACGACGTCCAGCTTGTGCGCGGTCTCGAGCGCGGCGCCGTCCCTGATGAGGACGCCGTTCTCAGCGCCCTTTCCCGTGCCGACCATGATGGCCGTGGGGGTCGCCAGGCCCAGCGCGCAGGGGCACGCGATGACAAGCACGGCGACGAAGTTGAGCAGGGCGTAGTTGAGTGACGGCGACGGTCCGAAGACCAGCCAGACCACCAGCGTGATCGTGGCGACGACGATGACGGCCGGTACGAACCACGCGGCGATGACGTCTGCGAGGCGGGCGATGGGCGGCTTGGAGCCTTGCGCCTGCTCTACCAGGCGGACGATCTGCGCGAGCGCGGTCTCCGCGCCGACCTTGGTGGCCCGGAACGTGAACGAGCCGGTGGTGTTCATGGTGGCGCCGATCACCACGTCGCCGGCCTGCTTGGCGACCGGGATCGGCTCGCCCGTGAGCATCGACTCGTCGACCGGCGAGGAACCGTCCTCGACGACGCCGTCGACGGGTACCTTCTCCCCGGGGCGGACGACGACCATGTCGCCGACGAGCACCTGGGCGACGGGCACGTCGATCTCGGCGCCGCCACGCAGGACTCGCGCCGTCTTGGGCTGCAGGCCGATGAGCGCCTTGATGGCGGCCCCGGTCTGGCCCTTGGCGCGCGCCTCGAGCAGCCGCCCGAACAGGATGAGGGTGATGATGAACGCCGCGGAATCGAAGTACATCGGCTCCCCGAGGCCCTGGTGTTCGAAGAAGGCGGGGAAGAGGACGCCGAGCACGCTGTAGAAGTAGGCGGCCGACGAGCCCATCGCCACCAGCGTGTTCATCGTCGTCGTCCCGTGTTTCAGCGCCGACCAGGCGGTCGTGTAGAACTGCCGGCCGACCCAGAACTGCACGATGCTGGCGAGGCCCCACAGGAAGTACCCGTTGTGCATCCACGCGGGCAGGAAGGTGAACCATTGCATCTGCATGGTGCCGGCGAAGATGACGACGCTGAGCACGAAGCCCACGTTGACCTTGAGCTTCAGCCGTTGGTACGCGGCGGCGCGGGCCGCGTCCTCCGCATCGGTCGCTGCCTCGATGCTCTCCTCGCCGGTGCCGGGCGCCGGCTCCACGACGTCGTAGCCGGCGCCGCGGATCGCTTCCACCAGGTCTCGATACGTCGCCTGGCCCGGGATGTACGAGACGGTCGCCTTCTCGGTCGCGAGATTGACGTCGGCCTTGAGGACGCCGGGCGGGGTACGTAGCGCCTTCTCGACCCGGCTGACGCAGCTCGCGCAGGTCATGCCGATGATCGGCAGGGTCTCCTGTGCGGTCACGACCCCGTAGCCGGCTCCCTCGACGGCAGCGACCAGGTCGTCCGTCGAGACGGCGCCGGGGTCGAAGGTGACCGTCGCCTTCTCGGTGGCGAGGTTGACCGCCGCCTTGTCCACGCCCTGGACCTTGCCGATGGCGCGCTCGGTCCTCACCACGCAGCTGGCGCAGGTCATGCCGGTGATCGGCAACTCGATAGTGGCGTCGCGGTCGTTCATGGGCCTCGGGGTGGTCGTGATCGACGTACCTCCGATACTGTTCCCAGTGTCAAACGATGATACCCGTGGGGGTACGCCGTCGCGAGCGTCTGCGCGGGCCGGGTCCGAAGCACGCCGTGCGCCCGCACGCCGGGGCTCCCCGGCCCGGTATGATTGCCCCGGCACGCGGCGACGAGGAGGCTCACGCATGGCGATCTGGGACGTCCGGCACGAGACCATCGACCGGGAGCGGCTCGAGGAGCTGCAGCTCCGTCGTCTCGGCGACATGCTGGCACGGATCCACGAGCGCGTCCCCTTCTATCGCTCGCGGCTGGACGAAGCCGGCTTCCAGCCCGGCGACCTGAAGAGTCTCGGCGACCTCGATCGCCTGCCCTTCACCGAGAAGACCGACTTCCGCGACAACTACCCCAGCGGGCTCTTCGCCGTGCCCATGGATGAGGTCGTCGAGATCCACTCCTCGTCGGGTACGACGGGGAGGCCCGTGGTGGGGGGCTACACGCAGGCCGACCTCGCGACGTGGGCCGAGCTGGTGTGCCGCCTGGCCGTGGCCGTCGGCGTGCACGAGGGCGACGTCGCCCAGATCGCCTTCGGGTACGGCATGTTCACGGGCGGCTTCGGCCTCCACTACGGGCTGCAGCGCGCCGGCGCCACCGTGGTGCCGATCAGCGCCGGCAACACCGCCCGCCAGCTCCAGTTCATGCGTGACTTCGGCACCACGGTGCTGATCGCGACACCCTCCTACGCGCTCTACATCGGCGACGTGCTGCAGAGGCGTGGCATGCCGCTCGAAGACCTCCGTCTGCGCCTCGGTCTCTTCGGGGCGGAGACGTGCAGCGAGGAGATGCGCGCCCGGATCGAGGGCCGCCTGCCGATCAGGGCCACGGACAACTACGGGCTCACGGAGCTCATCGGCCCCGGCGTGGCCGGCGAGTGCGAGTGCCGCAGCGGCATGCACATCTCCGAGGATCACTTCCTCGTCGAGTGCCTGGATCCGACGACCAGCGAGCCTGTCGCCGACGGCGAGGTCGGGGAGCTCGTGATCAGTGCGCTCACGCGAGAGTGCTCGCCCGTGTTGCGGTACCGCACGCGCGACCTGACGACGCTCACGCGGGAGCGTTGCGATTGCGGCCGGACGACGGCGCGCATGGGCAAGGTGGTCGGTCGCACCGACGACATGTTCATCATCAGCGGCGTCAACATCTTCCCCTCGGCGATCGAGAGCGTGCTCTTCGCGATCGAGGGCGTCGAGCCGTTCTACCAGATCGTGCTGGAGCGCTCCGGCTCGATCGACACGTTCGAGGTGCACGTCGAGGTCACGGACGCCCTGTTCGAGGGCTGGATGGACGACCTGCGCGTGTTTGAGCGCCGAGTGACCGAGGAGCTTCGCTCGGCGCTTCTCGTCCGGCCCACGGTCAAGTTGGTCGAGCCCGGCACGATCGAGCGCACCGAGGGCAAGGCGCGGCGCGTGCTCGATCACCGCCCCGCCTGAGCGCGGGACGGTCGCGGTAACGTACGTGGAACGGCCGGCGGTGCGAGCCCCCGCTTCGCGCCGCCGGCCAATGTCAAGTCGACTGGGAGATCCTCTCTCAGAGCACTTCCGGTCTCCTGCCCATGACATCGGTCGCCGGTCGGCGGGTCGGATAGTACAGGCGTCTAGACGCTCCGGCCCGGCGTCGCCCCGGCAGGCTACGTTCAGACGGTGACGCGCAGGAGCTCGAGGTAGCTCGTGGCGCCCTCGAGGACCTTGCCGATGCCGTCTTCACGCAGAGAGGCGACGCCCTTCGCGCGGGCCATGTGCTGGATCTCGAGCACGCTGCCTCCCGTGGCGATGAGGTCGCTCAGTTCGTCGTCGACGACGAGCACCTCGTAGAGGCCGAGGCGGCCACGGTAGCCGGTGCCGAAGCACTTCGTGCAGCCGACCGGCTCCCATACCTTGAAGCGCTTCTTGGGCGCCGGGCCGAGGCCGAGCTCCAGCCAGGTGGCTTCGGTCATCGGCGTCTCGACGCGACAGTGGTGACAGAGGCGCCGCACGAGCCGCTGCGCGACGAAGCAGCGCCACGCCGCGGCTACGAGGTAGCGGGGCACGCCCATCTCGACGAGGCGGTTGACCGCGGCCGAAGCGTCGTTGGTGTGCAGGGTGCTGAAGACCTGGTGCCCGGTGATCGCCGAGTCCGCCGCCATCTTGGCGGTCTCGAGGTCGCGGATCTCGCCGACCATGATGACATCGGGGTCGGCGCGCACGAGCGAGCGCAACGCCTGGGCGAAGGTGAGGCCGATGGCAGGCTTGACCTCGGTCTGGATGATCCCCTCGATCTTGCGCTCGATGGGGTCTTCGACCGTGTAGACCTTGCGCCGGGGGGTCTTGATGAGCTCCAGGGTGGTGTACAGCGTGGTCGACTTGCCCGAGCCCGTGGGGCCGACGATGACGATGCCGCCTTCGGGCGCCCTGAGCGCGGCCTCGAACCGGCTGAGGTTGTCGCCGACGAGGCCGAGCGAAGCCAGCGTCGGCGGCAGCGGCGAGACCTCGAGGATGCGGATGGTGAGGTTCTCGCCGAACATGCTGGGAATGGAGGCGAGGCGCAGGTCGACGGCCTCGCCGCTCGAGAGCTCGAAGCTGGTGCGGCCGTCCTGCGGCAATCGCCTTTCGGCGATATTGAGATTGCCCATGATCTTGAGGCGGCTGATGATGCCCGCCTGCAGCTCCTTGGGGAACTCCCGCATCTCGTGCAGCACGCCGTCGATGCGGCAGCGCACGCCCAGCGAGTCCTCGCCCGGCTCCAGATGGATGTCGGACGCGCCCATGCTGGCGGCGTCGGTGAGAAGGGCGTCGACGATCTCGATGATGTCGGCGTCGATGTCGGCGGCGGAGAGACTCACCTCTTCGGAGTCGTCCCGCGCGTCCCTGAGCTTGCCGCGGGAGCTGAAGTAGATGGCCACCGCCTCGTCGAAGGCGGACTCGGTGCAGATGACCGGCACGACGCGCTTCTTGGTGCGCATGCCGACCTCGTCGATGGCGATGACGTCCAGCGGGTTGGTCATCGACAGGACGAGGCTGCCGTTGTCGTCGAGGCTCAGCGGCATGAGCCGCCGGCGGACGATGAAGTCGCGCGGGAGCAGGCCGAGGGCGGCCGGCTGCGGCGTCGTCTGCGTGAGGTCGACCACGCCGATGTGCATCTGACCCGCCACCGCGGTGACGATGTCGTGTTCGCTCACCAGGCCATCCGCGACGAGCACTTCGCCGAGGCGCCCGCCGCCGTCTTGCTGGCGCTCCAGGGCGCCGTCGAGCTGCTCTCGTGTGACGAGACCGCTGGCGACGAGCAGGGCCCCGAGCTTGAGACGCCCGGCGACGCGCTGCGGGCGCCTGTCGATCGCCAGCGCGTCGAGCTTGCGCCGGAGATCCTCCGGCGAGAACGGCTTGGTCATGAACTCGGACGCGCCCGCGCGGTGGGCGTGCTCGAAGGTCGTGAAGTCGCTGTCGGAGGCGAGCGCCAGCACTGGCGTGCCGTGCAGCGCGGGGTCGCGGGCGATCAGGCGCAGCAGCTCGAACGGGTCGCGGGTCTGAAGGTCGAGGTCGAGGACGACGGCCGACGGTGGGTCGTCTTGCAGGACGCACATGGTGCCCGGATCGCCGAGACTGGTGGTCACCCCGTACGCGGTCCCGAGCGTCGTGGCGAGCTCGCTCAGAAGCTCGGTGTCGTCGTCGATGATCGCCAAGGTCTTCTTGGGCGCGTTGGGCACGCAGACCTCCCGCCGGATCGTGTCCACAGTCTAGCTCATCGTGAGGCCGGCGGGATCGGCGCGGAAGCAGGACGCGGTGGACGACGTGAAGAGGAGAAAAGTGCCGGGCCGGCGGGGGCCTTCACTCGGATGCGGGCTGTCCGTGTGTCTTCTGAAGGAGACCGGCCCGGCTGAGAGAGAGGATGAGATGCCGAGCCTAGGCCCGGTGAGTAGTCCTTTCCGGTCTCGTGATGCCTATCGGCAGCCGGGTGGGACTCATGAGGGGCCTGCGGTCCAAAGTGTTGTCAGCGTGTCGAACACCCGCGCCCCTCTGAGCCGGACCTGCAGCCCAATCTCGTCCGCGTCGGCTATAATCCGGCGACCGCCAGCAAGGAGTGCCCGTGTTCAGCAAGGTCCTCATCGCCAACCGTGGCGAGATCGCCATCCGCGTCATCCGCGCCTGCCGCGAGCTGGGCGTCGGCACGGTGGCCGTGTACAGCGAGGCCGACGCCGACTGCCTGCACGTCAGGTACGCCGACGAGGCCGTCTGCATCGGCCCGCCGCCGGCGGCGCAGAGCTATCTGGTCATGCCGGCGCTCATTCAGGCGGCGCTGCAGAGCGGCGCCGAGGCGATCCACCCCGGCTACGGCTTTCTCGCCGAGCGCGCCGAGTTCAGCCGCATGTGCCGGGAGCAGGAGATCAAGTTCATCGGCCCGTCGCCGGAGAGCATCGAGCTCATGGGCGACAAGGCGGCGGCGCGGGCGACGATGACCGCCGCCGGCGTCCCGGTCACGCCGGGGTCGGAGGGCATCATCGAGAGTGCCGCGGAGGCCGAGGTGGTCGCCCGCGACATCGGCCTGCCGGTGATGGTCAAGGCCTCCGCCGGCGGCGGCGGCAAGGGCATCCGCATCGTCAAGGAGGCCTCGGAGCTGGCCGGCGCCGTTCGTCAGGCGCAGGCGGAGGCCGAGGCGGCATTCGGCAACGGCGCCGTCTACGTCGAGAAGTACATCGGCGCGCCGCGCCACATCGAGATCCAGGTGCTCGCCGACGGCAAGGGCCACGGCGTGCACCTCGGCGAGCGAGACTGCAGCATCCAGCGGCGCCACCAGAAGCTCATCGAGGAGGCGCCGTCGCCGGCGGTGAGCCTCGAGCTACGCGCCCAGATGGGCGAGGCGGCCGTGGCTGCGGCCGTCGCCGCGTATTACGAGGGCGCCGGCACCGTCGAGTTCCTGCTCGACGCGGACGGCAGCTTCTACTTCATGGAGATGAACACGCGCGTGCAGGTCGAGCACTGCGTCACCGAGATGGTGAGCGGCGTCGACATCGTGAAGACCGGCATTCGCATCGCCGCCGGCGAGGGCCTGCCGCTGCGCCAGGATGACGTCGAGCTCGAGGGCCACGCCATCGAGTTCCGCATCAACGCCGAGGACCCGGCCGAGGGCTTCATGCCGTCGCCCGGTGTCGTCACCCAGTGGATCCCTCCGGGCGGCCCCTGGGTGCGCCTCGACAGCCATGTGTATCAGGGCTACATGGTGCCGCCGTTCTACGACAGCCTGCTCGGCAAGCTCATCGTCTGGGGGCGCGACCGCGAGGAGTGCCTCGCGCGCTCGCGATGGGCGCTCGATCAGTTCCTCGTGGACGGCGTCAAGACGGTGATACCGTTCCATCGCCTGGTGCTCGACCACCCGCTGTTCATCGCAGGAGACGTGAACACGCACTTCATCGAGGACCACCTGGACTGACGCAGCCGGGCCCGTCCTCCCCCGCAGCGTGATGGAGGGAGGTCGCGTCTCAGCCGGACGCGGCGTCCGCCGGGCGAACGATGTAGCCGGCGGCGGCGATCTGCGCGAGCAGCTGCCCCGCCGCCGGATCGAGCAGCGCGGCGACGGACGTCTCGCTCTCGCCGCGCGCACTCAGGGTGATGCGGATCACGCGCGTGCTGCCGAGGACCTTGGCGCGCGACTTCACGTATACGGCCGGGAAAGCTTCCTCCGCGGCGCGGAGGACGTCCGCGATCGCCGACTCGTCCTGCAGCTCCACCTCCAGCGACCGCTCCTCGTAGCGGGCCGCGCCGAAGACCTCGGCGAACAGCTCGTCGAGCGACTCGTCGACGATCGCCATGAGCTCGCCGGGCACGCCGGGGAGCGAGACGATCCGCGTCTCGCCGGCGCGGCAAAGGACGGCCGGGGCCCCGCCGATCGGATTCACGATCGGCTCCGCCCCGGCCGGCAGCCGCGCCATCTTGCGGCGACTGTCGTTGAGTTCCGGGAACGGCACGTGGCCGGCCGCGTGGAACTCCCGGTACTTCGCCGCCACGAGGCGCTCGGCCTCGGGGTGCAGCTGCAGTCCTACCCCGAGGCCGAGCGCCACGCCCTCGAGCGTGCGGTCGTCGCTCGTCGGTCCGAGCCCGCCGACGGTGAACACCAGCGCCGGGCGCCGCGCCAGGTTGCCGCGGAGCTCCTCTGCGATCGCCTCGATGTCGTCGCGCAGCATCACCGTGCGGCGCACGAGTCCGCCCAGGCCGGTGACGCGCGTGCACAGCCAGTTCGTGTTGGTGTCGAGGACGTCACCGATGAGGACCTCGTTGCCGGCGGAGACGACCTCGACGAGCGGCGCGCCCGTGTGCGGGTCGACCGGTCCATGCCTGGGGATGCTGCCGCTCATGCGCCCAGTCTCGCAGACGCCCGAGCTGCCCGGCAAGGCGGGTATACTCCCGTACGTAACGGAGAGGAGCCCAGATGAAGCCGCTGACCATCGTCCAGCACGAGTCCGACGATCCGCCCGGCAGCATCGCCGTGGCGTTGAAGGATCTCGGCGTGCCGTTCGTCGTCTGCCGCTTGGACCAGGCCGACGAGCTGCCCGCGTGGCCCGGCGAGACCTCGGGGCTGATCAGCCTCGGCGGGGCCATCCACGCGACGCAGACCAGGGAGTACCCGTTCCTCGCCGCCGAGATCAAGCTCATGCGGCGCATGGTCCACGAGGGCGCCCCCGTGTGGGGCATCTGCCTGGGAGCGCAGCTGCTCGCCGTCGCCGACGGCGGCGATGTGTTCCAGCGCCGGCGCCCCGAGATCGGCTGGACGTGGATCGAGAAGGTCGCCGACGATCCACTCCTGCACGGCATCTCCTCGCCGTTCGTGGCCTTCAACTGGCACGCGTACTCGTGCAAGCTGCCGCCCACCGCTCACCTCGTCGCGACCTGCGGCGACGGCGTACAGGTGTTCCGCACCGGTGGCAGGTCGTGGGGGACGCAGTTCCATCCTGAGGTCGACGCGGAAATGGCTCCGCACTGGGTGCGGGACGCGGTCGAGGAGCAGAAGCACCTCGGCGAGGGCTTCGCCGAGAAGCTGCGCGCCGAGACGGAGGAGCGGCTGCCGGCCTATCCTTCGTTCTGCCGGCGCATCACCGAGAACTTCGTGCTCACGTCCGGGCTCCTGCCCGCCGACGACTGAGCGCAGTCTTGGTGCGCGACACGCGGCCCGCCGAGGCCCAGCGCGCGGAGGCCAGGGATCCCAGCGCGGACACCGTACGCACGAAGGCGACGCTTGCGCGTCGCCTTCGTGCACCCGTTTCCGGGCAGCCCCTCGGGGAGAGGGGCCTGTGAAAGGAGCCATGGGGAGGTACCTGGAGGTACCTTGCGCGGGGGAGGGGTGTGTGGAGGGGGACTCCGCCGCGCAAACGGTATATTACCACCGCCACGACAGTTGAAACCACCACCGTAGTGTTAAGCAATATGAAGCGCCCGCCGGGAGCCCGGTGGCGAGTCTGGGTGGAGGACGGGAACGACTCGCGTGAGTCCCGTGGAACGTCGCACGCTGTTCGCGATCGAGAGCCAGAAGCGCCGGCGCATCTGGCTCCTCTCCGGCCTCCTGCCGGCCATGGTCCTCGTCGCCGCCTGAGCGGCCTGCCCCAGATGTTCGGCAGCCACGATGCGCCGTCACTGCAGCTGCGAGCACGTCGTGGAGATCGACTCCTGCGGCATCCGCGATGTGACCTGGTTCGAGAAGGACGAGCTCGAGGCGCTCCAGTTCCTGGTGGAACACCAGACCGGCTGGTCGCCGACGTGGGTAGTACGGCGCCCGGGCGACAGCCGGAGCGCCGTCCCGTAGACTGGGACATCGCACCGGACGGCGTGCTTGCGCGTCTCCACGTCGTTTGCGCGCCGGCGGCCGCCGGTCCGACCCTGCCCGCGAGCGCGCCACGGACCCGATGAACGATCACGAACGCGACCCAGAAGCCGACCCGATCCCGACCGTCCTCGGGGGCCGGTACCGAATCGTCTCCTTGCTCGGCAGCGGGGGGATGGCCGACGTGTATCTGGCCGAGGACGAGCGGCTGGGCCGGCTCGTCGCCGTGAAGGTGCTCAAGGCGCGTCTGGCCGCAGACGACGAGTTCCTGGAGCGCTTTCGCATCGAGGCGCGGGCAGCGGCCAGCCTCAACCACTCCGGCATCGTCGCCGTGTACGATCGCGGTGAAGCCGACGGCTTCACCTACATCGCCATGGAGTACATCCGTGGCGAGTCCCTCAAGCAGCGCGTGCGCCGCGACGGCGCCCTACCGTCCGACGAGGCGGTCACGATCGCACTGGCCGTCCTCTCCGCGCTCGGGGCGGCACATGCGCGCGCCATCGTGCACCGTGACGTCACCTCCTACAACGTGATGCTGGACGAGGGCGGGCGCGTGGTCGTCACCGACTTCGGGATCGCGCGCATGGGGGAGTCGGCCCTGACGCGCACGGGCGCGATGATGGGCACGTCCTCCTACCTCTCGCCCGAACAGGCGCAGGGGCATCCGGCGGACGAACGCTCCGACCTCTACAGCCTCGGTGTGGTGCTGTATGAGATGCTGACCGGCCGCGTGCCGTTCCGCGGGGAGCACGACGTCGCCGTGGCGATGCAGCACGTCTCCGCGGCTCCGCCGAACCCGCGCACGCTGGCCCCGGGAGTCTCCGAGGCTCTGGCCGGCGTCGTCATGCGGGCGCTGAGCAAGGATCCCGCGAACAGGTACCAGACATCCGTGGAGTTCGCCGTCGCGCTGCGCACGGCACGGCGCGGGCAGCGCGGTTCCGGCGGCGAGAACGCGCCGGCCACCCCCGTCGCACCGAGACCGCAGCCCGCTACGCCGGCGGAACAGCCGTCGCGGGCCGCGGGGACGCCTGCGGGGCCGGCCCCGGCGCCTGCACCGACCGCCGTCGCGGCGGACGCGCCGACGCGCTACCGCTCGGGTGGGGAGCCGGCGACCACCGTGCGACCGCGCCGCCGGCGCCGGCGCCAGATGATCGCGGCGCTCGTCCTGCTCGCTCTCGCGGTGGCCCTGGCCGCGGCTGCCTACGTCTTCCTGCTCGCGCCAGGCCCGCAGGTCCCCAGCGTCGTCGGCGAGCGCCGCGCGGATGCCACGAAGGCTGTGCGCGGCGAGGGGCTCAAGCCCGTGGTGCACTACGTGTGGTCCGACCGCTACGCCGCCGATTCGGTGGCGCGACAATCGCCGCGCGGCGGCGCCGAGGTCGAAGAGGGCGTCAAGGTGGACCTGTGGGTGAGCCGGGGCCCGCGGCACATCCCTGCCCCCGATCTCGGCGGGCTCGCCGCCGACGTCGCGCGTCAGCGCCTGGAGGCCGAATCGCTCAACGGCAAGAGCCGCCGCGCGGCGTCCGACTGGGCGCCCAAGGGCCAGATCTTCAAGCAGAAGCCGGCTGCCGGGGCGACCGTCTCGCGCGGCGACACGGTCACCTTCTGGGTCAGCAGCGGGCCGCCGAGCATGACCGTCCCCGACGTCGTGGGTCTGTCGCAGGGGGACGCCGCGGCGATCCTCGAGGACGCCGGATTCACCGTGAACACGGACCTCGTCCTGGGTTTCGGCGAGATCCCGGGCGACGTGGTGGCGCAGGATCCCGTCGCCGGCACGCGCGCTCGTGCCGGCGACGAGGTCGTGATCGAGGTCGCCGTCTTCTGATGGTGGAGGCCGGCCTGCAGCTCCTGAGCGTCGCCGCCATCGCCATCGTGGAGCTTTGGGCGGCGATCCCCGCGGGTATCGCCATGGGTCTTCCCGCACCGCTGGTGTGGACCGCGACCGTCTGCGGGGCCCTGACCGGCATCGCGGTCGTCGTGTTCGCCGGGGACCGGCTGCGGACGTGGTTGGTCGCGCGCTTCGGGCACGGCGGTGCACGCCCAGGCGGACGCCTGCGGCACCTCTGGGACCGCTATGGCGTGATCGGGTGGGGGCTGCTGGCCCCTCTGCTGCTGGGTGCGCCGCTCGCGGCGGCGATCGGTGTGGCCCTCGGCGCCGCGCGCGGCAGGCTCGTGTTCTGGCTGGGCGTGGGAGCAGTGGCGTGGACGACCGTACTCACCGTCGTCGCCCTGCTGGGCGAGGAGGCCGTGCGGCGGCTCGTCTGAGGAGTGGTCCGGGCGCCGCGTCGCGAGCAGCTCGCTGCGCTTCGTGCAGCGGTCGACTGACGCCCCTTCATCTCAGCCGGTGCGACCCGGCCGCGTGCGCGGCTCGACGGCGGGGAGCTCCCAGGCGTCTGGCCGCTGGTAGCCGACGGCGCCGGGGATGGCGGCTGGCCCGCCGGCGCCGGCCGCTCCGGGCGCGCCGGCGGCGAAGCCGCCGCGGCGCGCATCGGCCGGCAGCACGCCCTTGCGGTCGAACGCCCGCGTGAGGTCGGTGATGCGGTGCGCCACCACCGCGAGGCCGTGCTCCTCGTCGTTCTGCAGCTCGCCGTCGACCAGCAGGTAGATCGCGTCCTTGAGCACCCGTCCGTACTTGAGATAGACGTCGTTGAAGACGACCACCTGACCCAGCTCGGTCTCGTCCTCGAGCGTGAGGAACATGGTGCGGTGGCCGCTGCGGATCCAGGGCATCTGGGCGCGCTCGAGCACGCCGGCCAGGCGTACTCGGCGGCCGTGGCGGAGCTCGGGGAGGCGCGCCATCGGCGTGACCCGGAGAGCCTCGACCTCGTCGCGCACGAAGCGCAGCGGGTGAGCGCTCACGTTGAGGCCGAGCAGCTCGAGCTCGATGCTCACGCGCCGCTGCCGCGGCCAGTCGGGGAGGAAGGTGAGCGGCCCGAGCTGCTCGTCGAGGGCGAGCCGTGGCTGGTCGAGGCCGGCGCCGGTGGCCTCGACGTCGCCGGGCGCCCGCCCCGCCGGCTTCGCGCCGGCGTAGAACAGCGGCACCTGCGCGACCAGCTCCTCGCGGCGCACGCCGAGTGCGTCGAAGGCGCCGAGCCGCGCGAGGTTCTCGGTGATCTCGCGGCTGACGCGCGTGCGCGCCACGAAGTCGGAGAGGGAGGTGTACGGTCGGGGCGGGCCTTGCGGCAGGCCGGTCGCAGGTGGACCCCCTTCGCCGCACGCGGCGGCCGACTCAGGCGCGCGTTCTCCGCGCCCCTCCACGATCGCCCGCCGCGCCGCGGCGCTCATCTCTTTGACGTAGGCTAGCCCCACCCGCAGTGCCCTGCCGTCGTCCTCGACCTCGAACCACTCACCGCTCAGGTTGACGTCGAGCGGCAGCACGCGCAGCCCGAAGCGCCGCGCGTCGTTGAGCACCACGCGCGGCGAGTAGAAGCCCATGGGCTGGTTGTTGAGGATGCCGGCGTAGAACTCGGCCGGGTAGTGCGCCTTGAGCCAGGCGGACGCGTTGCAGACGATGGCGAAGCAGGCGGCGTGCGCCTTGTTGAAGCCGTAGGCGGCGAAGCCGCGGAGCTGGCGAAAGACCTCGTCGGCCGCCTCCCGTGAGGCGCCGCGGACCATCGCCTTCTCGACGAAGTTGCGGCCGATGGCGTCCATCTCCTCCATCGAGCGCTCGTGGGTCATCGTGCGGCGGAGCAGGTCGCCCTCGGCGAGGCTGAAGCCGGCGACGGCCGCCGCCACCTCGATGACCTGCTCCTGGTAGACGATGACGCCGTAGGTGCGTCGCAGTATGGGCTCCATGGCCGGGTGCGGCACGGTGACCGGCTCGCGCCCGTGCCGCCGGCGGATGAACGGCGCGATCATGTCGGCCTGCAGCGGCCCCGGCCGGAAGAGAGAGATGGCCGCGATGACGTCCTCGAAGTCGCGCTCCTGCAGACGCGTGGCCAGGTTGCGCTGCCCCGAGCTCTCGAGCTGGAACAGCCCGACGGTGCGCGCTGACCTGATGAGTTCGTAGACCTTGGGGTCGTCGCGCGGGAGCTCCCAGGCGCGCACCTGCTCGCCGGTGCGCGCCTCGATGCGCCGCACCGCCTCGGCGATGGCGGAGTGCATCTTGAGGGCGAGGATGTCCATCTTGACGAGGCCCAGCGTCTCGACGTCGTCCTTGTCGAACTGGGCCACTACGACGCCCTTGGCGGCCCACTGCAACGGCACGCGGTCGGTGAGCGGTTCGCGCGAGAGGATGAACCCGCCGAGGTGGGTGCCGAGGTGTGCGGGGAAGCCGGAGAGGCGCTCGGCGACGTCGACGAGGCGGCGGTAGTGCGGGTGCTGGAACTCGTGATTCGCGAGCTCGGGGCGCTCGGCGAGCATCTCCCCGAGCTTGGCGGCGCTGCCCCACGGGATGCGCCGGGAGAGGCCGTTGATCTCGTCCGGCGTGAAGCCGAAGGCGCGGCTGGCGATGCGCACCGCCGAGGGTGCGCGCACGGTGTTGACGGTGGCGACCATGGCGACCTTGTCGTGGCCGAAGCGCTCGTAGATGTACTGGATGACCTCGTCGCGGCGCGCCGAGCAGAAGTCGATGTCGACGTCCGGCATCTCGCGGCGCGTCGGGTTGAGGAAGCGCTCGAAGAGCAGCCTGTGCTCGATGGGGTCGGCGTCGGTGATGCGCAGCACGTAGCTGACGATGCTGTTGCCGGCGGAGCCGCGACCGGAGTAGTAGATGCCGCGGCCGCGCGCGAACTCGACGATGTCGCGCACGGCGAGGAAGTACTCGGCGAAGCCGAGCTCCTCGACGACCTTGAGCTCGCGCTCGAGGCGCGCCGTGACCTCGGCGGTGAGCGGCCGGTAGCGCTCGGCGGCGCCCTCGAAGCAGCGCTTCCAGAGCAGCGAGAAGGCGGTCTCGTCCGGCGGCAGCGGGTAGGCGGGGAAGAGGAGGCGGCCGAGGCCGAGATCGAGGTTGCAGCGCGCGGCGATGCGCTCTGCATTGGCGTAGGCCTCGGGGTAGCGCTGGAAGAGGCGGCGCATCTGCGCCGGGCTCTTGAGGAAGAGCTCGGCGTTCTTGCGCCCCAGCGGGTTGGGCAGCGGCTGGTTGGCGGCCTCGGCGGCGAGCACGTCGTGCAGGCCGGCGTCGCCCTTGACCGTGTAATGGACGTCGTTGGTGGCCACTGTGGGGATGCGCAGCTCGTGGGCGAGGAGGTCGAGGTCGCGGAGGCCGGCGCCCGAGTCGGGGAGCAGCTCGTGCTGGAGCTCGATGAAGAAGTCGCGGCCGAAGATGTCGCGGAACACGGAGGCCGCGGCGCGGGCGCCGGCCTTGTCGCCGGCGAGCAGCCGCGACCAGACCTCGCCGCGGCGGCAGCCGCTGAGGGCGACGAGGTGGCCGCCGTGCTCGGTGAGCGTGGCGAGCCGGGCCACGGGCGGCTCGCCAGGGTGCTCGAGGTGGGCGGCGCTGATGATGCGGCAGAGGTTGCTCCAGCCGGCGTAGTCCTTGGCCAGGAGCACCAGATGGTGACCGCCGGCGCCGGAGGCGCTTGCGGCGGCGGGCGGCACCGTGGCCGCCGCCTTGAGGTGGGCGATGCGGCCGTCGGGGGCGAGCGCGGCCGCAGCCTCCGGGTCGGCGGCGCCCGGGGCGGCGAGTGCCGCCCCGGGCGTGCCGCCGGTGCTGCTCGCGCCCCCGGCTCCGTCCGCGCCTGGCTCCCAGGCCCGGCCGCCCGGGCCGACCACCGGCTCGACCGTGAGCTCGACCCCGACGATGGGCTTGACGCCGGCCGCCTCGCAGGCCTGGTAGAAGCGCACGGCGCCGTACAGCCCCTCGTGGTCGGTGACCGCCAGGGCCGGCATGCCGAGCTCGGCGGCGCGCATGACCAGCTCGGGGATGCGGCAGGCGCCGTCGCCGAACGAGAAGCTGGTGTGCGTGTGCAGGTGGACGAAGCTCATGAGCGACCCGGGATGCGGGGAG
>DASRZL010000083.1:0-3619 GCA_035686425.1 Thermoleophilia bacterium | reverse complement strand
TCGACGCGGCGCAACGTGCGCGGGGGTGAGTGGCTGCTGCCGCAGCTCGGCGTGCACGACTCCTACCACGCCTGGGCCGCCGCCGGAGCCCCCGACATCATGGCGGAAGCGCACGCCCAAGTGGAGGACATCCTTGCCCGTCACGAGCCGCCCGCCCTCGGCGAGGACGTGGAACGCGCGCTCGAGGAGCTGCGCTTCAGAGCCGTGCGTGCCATCGTATGAAGCACGGGTCGAGAGCGTCGCGCAACGGCGTGCCGGGCGACTGGCTTGCGTGCCTGTCCTGAGAACAGGCGCCCGGGAGAGACCGACTCAGGGAGGCTGGTCACATGGCGAGATTGACGGTGAGCTTTCTCGACAAGACCGACCGTGAGACGTTGCACGAGCAGACGCTGACCGTGCTCGAAGAGGTGGGCGTCGCCTACAACACGCCGGCGGCCCTGGACGTGCTCGAGGGGACGGGGGCCGGGCTCGACCGCGAGCGCCTCACGGCGCGACTGCCGCGAGAGCTGGTCGAGCGCTGCCTGGAGGCGGCGCCGCGCACGGTGCTGCTCGCCGCCCGCGACCCCGCGCACGACGTACGGCTGGGTGACGGCAGCCTGAGCTTCACGAGCGACGGCACGGCGACCTACGTGCTCGACGACGAGACCGGCGAGCTGCACGAGGGCAGTGCCGCGGACCTGCGCACGATCATGCGCCTCTTCGATGCCCTGCCCGACTTGGACTACGCGTGGGCCACGGTCTCGCCCCGCGACCTCGACCCCAGGACGGCCAACCTCGAGACCGCCGCCATCGCGTTCCGCTCCTGTACCAAACACGTCCAGACAGGCGTCCGCGGACCGCAGTACGTGGCCCCGCTGCTCGAGATGATCGCCGCCGTGGCCGGCGCGCCGGCAGCCGAACGACCGATCTTCTCGGCCGTCAACTGCACCGTCGCGCCGCTCGCGCACGACGGCGTCACGACCGAGGCGAGCATCGCCCTGGCTCGCGCCGGCGTGCCCCTCGTCATCATGCCCATGCCGCTGATGGGTACCACGGCGCCGATGACGGTGGCGGGAGCGACCGTCGTGGCGCTCGCCGAGCTGCTCTCTGCGGTCGTGCTCTTCCAGCTCGCGGCGCCCGGCTGCCCGCTCATCGCCGCGCCGGAGCCGGCGTCAGCCGACCTGCGCAGCGGGTTCTACGTGTCCACCTCGCCCGAGGCCGCCGCTGCCTCGCTCGCCGGTGTGGAGATGGCCAAGCAGGTCTACGGACTGCCCACGCTGGGCCTCGGCATGGGCAGCGACGCCAAGGCGCCCGACTTCCAGGACGGCATCGAGGCGCCGGGGGTCCTGGACGCGCTCCTGGGCGCCGACTCGCTCGTCGGGCTGGGCTGCTTCGGCAGCGCCGAGGCCACCAGCCTGGCGACGATCGTCCTGCACCACGACGGCGTCGGCCTCATCAGGAGACGTCTCGCCGACGTAGCCTTCGACCCGGCCGCGTGCCTGCTCGACGACATCCGCGCGGTGGGGCCGGGCGGTCACTACATGGCGCGGGCCAGCACGCGCCGGCACGCGCACGACGCCTGGCAGCCGGCCGTGCTACGCCGCGGCGCCTTCGAGACGTATCACGGCCGCACGCTCGTCCAGGACGCGCTCGAACGGGCGCGCGAGCTCCTGGCGACCCACGAGGTGAAGCCGCTGCCGGACGACGTCGATCGGCACCTCGACGAGGTCGTCGCTTCGCACCGGCGCCTCGCCCTGCAGAAGGCCTAGTCCAGCCATGACGAGCCTCGAGGTCCTCACCAACGACCAGCGCGCGCAGGTGCACGAGCGCACGCTGCACATCCTCGAGCGCACGGGGATGCGCGTCGACAGCGACGAGGGACGACGCATCCTCAGGGACGCCGGCGCCCGCGTGGACGAGGCGACGCGCATCGTCCGCTTCCCCCCCGAGCTGGTGGAGCACGCTCTCGCAGCGGCCCCGCGGAGATTCGCCCTCGGGGGCCGCCGACCAGGCTGGGGCCTGCCGATGAACGCCGGCGAGTCGAGCCTCTGCCTCGACGGCGGGCCGACGCTGGTGTTGGACCGGCAGACCGGCGAGCGCCGCCGAAGCACGCACGACGACTGGCTCGAGGCGACGCGGCTCTGCGATGCCCTCGAGGAGATCGGCATGTGGTGGAGCCCGGTAGAGGGCAAGGTGCTCGGCGATACACCCGCCGACTGGGTGAGCTCCATGACGGAGACGTTGCGCAACTTCTCGCGGCACGTGCAGGATTCGTTCGAGGACGCGGCGCTCGCGCCGTGGACCCTCGAGGTGCTGGAGATCGTCTTCGGCGGTCGCCGCGAGATCCGGCGTCTGCATCCCTACTCGTTCCTGATCTGCCCAGTCTCGCCGCTGGTGCTCGAGAGCTGGGAGGTCGACGCGTGGCTGGCGCTGCGCGGCTACGACATCCCGGTGGCCGTCATGCCGATGCCGATCATGGGCGCCACGGCGCCCGGCAGCCTGCTCGCCACGGTGCTGGTGGGCAACTGCGAGACGCTCGGCACGCTCTGCCTGGTCGAGGCCGCCGAGCCCGGCGTGCCGTTCATCCACGCGCCGACGCTGGCCACGATGGACCCGCGCAGCGGCCGGGTGGCGGGCAATGCGCCGCACGCCGCCCTGAACGCCGCGGGTGTCGAGATGGCCCGTTTCTACGGCCTGCCGGCGATGGGCAGCGGGCCAGGCTGCGACGCCTATGCGCCGGGCATCCAGGCCGCCTACGAGAAGGCGATCGGGACGGCCTTCGGCTGTCTCGCCTGGCCCGACATCCTGGTCGGCCCCGGCACGCTGGCCGAAGCCACCGTCTTCAGCTTCGAACAGACGCTCATCGACGTCGAGGTCTGGCGCCTCTGCCGTAAGACGCACGAGGGTGTCACCGTGCAGGAGGATCGCTGGCTCAGCGACGTGCTCGAGCGCGTCGGCCCGGGCGGGCAGTTCCTCGGCGAAGCGTCGACGCGGCGCAACGTGCGCGGGGGTGAGTGGCTGCTGCCGCAGCTCGGCGTGCACGACTCCTACCACGCCTGGGCCGCCGCCGGAGCCCCCGACATCATGGCGGAAGCGCACGCCCAAGTGGAGGACATCCTTGCTCGTCACGAGCCGCCCGCCCTCGGCGAGGACGTGGAACGCGCGCTCGAGGAGCTGCGCTTCAGAGCCGTGCGTGCCATCGTGTGAAGCACCGATCGAGAGCGTCGCGCAACGGCGTGCCGGGCGACTGGCTTGCGTGCCGGTCCTGAGAACAGGCGCCCGGGAGAGACCGACTCAGGGAGGCTGGTCACATGGCGAGATTGACGGTGAGCTTGCTCGATAAGACCGACCGGGAGACGTTGCACGAGCAGACGCTGACGGTGCTCGAAGAGGTGGGCGTCGCCTGCAACACGAACGCGGCCATGGACCTGCTCGAGGGGACCGGGGCGGTCCTCGACCGCGAGCGCCTCACGGCGCGACTGCCGCGAGAGCTGGTCGAGCGGTGCCTGGAGACGGCGCCGCGCACGGTGCTGCTCGCCGCCCGCGACCCCGCGCACGACGTACGGCTGGGTGACGGCAGCCTGAGCTTCACGAGCGACGGCACGGCGACCTACGTGCTCGACGACGAGACCGGCGAGCT
>DASRZL010000082.1:0-7530 GCA_035686425.1 Thermoleophilia bacterium | reverse complement strand
ATCCTCGCGCTCCGCGACGAGGGGATGACGATCCTCTACACGACGCACTACATGGCCGAGGCGCAGGAGCTCAGCGACCGCATCGGCATCGTCGACCACGGCAAGATGATCGCCCTCGGCACGCACGAGGAGCTGGTCAGGATCGTCGGCCAGAACGCCCGCGTCACGGCCCGGGTGGACCACGAGCTCGAGCGCATGGCCGCGCTCTGGCGCGAGGTGCAGGGCGTGGAGAAGGTCGACACCGAGGAGGACGAGGCCGTCCTGCTCACGGAAGACGCCAACGAGGAGCTGCCGCGGTTGTTCGAGGCGGCCGCCGCGGCCGGCTCGCGGATCACCGAGATCAGCGTGAGCGAGCCGAATCTCGAGATGGTGTTCCTTCACCTCACCGGCCGGGCCCTGCGGGAATGATTGACGTAGCCGAATCACCGTGCGGCGCTTCGCAGGTGCGCCACAGAGTGATCGGTGGCCGCAGCCGATGATGAAGATCTTCGCCATCGCCGGGAAGGACCTGCGCAGCATCGCGCGCAACCGCTCGGCGCTCGTGATGATGCTTGTGGCGCCACTCGGTCTCGCCGCCCTGCTCGGCTTCGCCTTCGGCGGCGGCAGCGGCGGCTTCGACATCGCCGCGACGAAGGTCGCCGTGGCGAACCTGGACGAGGGGGCGGCCGGCGGCGGGGGCTCCGCCTCCGGCAACGAGGGCGCCGTGATCGCCGGCATCCTCGGCAGCCCCGAGCTCGCGGACGTCCTCGAGGTCAGCAAGAAGCAAGGGGCCGAGGCGGCGCGGTCGGCCGTCGACGACGGCAAGGTCGCCGTCGCGGTCATCATCCCGAAGGACTTCAGCGCGACCATCTACAGCAGCGACCCCGCGGCCGCGACGCAGGTCGAGCTGTACGAGAACCCGACCTACGAGATCGGGGGGGCGATCGTCGAGGGCGTGGTGGGGCAGGCGCTGCTCGAGTTCAACGGCGCGCGCGCGGCGGCCGCCGCGGCCGTCGCCCTGCGGTCGCGGGGGGACCCGCCGTCGGCCCAGCTCGCCGCGACGGCCGCGCAGGGCTACGCTCGATCCGGTGGCGTCCCGGCCGCCCTCGAGGTGGCGCAACGCTCTCCGCGGGTTCCCGGCCAGCAGGACACCGCAGGCGTGGCGGTGACCGGGCTGATCCTCGCCGGGATGATGGTGTTCTTCATGTTCTTCGGCGCCGCCAACGCCGCGCGCACGATCCTCGACGAGGATCAGGCGGGTACGCTTCCGCGGCTCTTCACGACGCCGACGTCGCACGCCATCGTTCTCGGCGGCAAGTTCGCGTCTGTCTTCGCCACGGTCGCGCTGCAGGCGGTCGTCCTTCTGGTCGCCGGGAGGCTCTTCTTCTCGATCGACTGGGGCCGCCTCGATGCAGTCGTGCTGCTCACCCTTGTCGGGGCGGGCGTGGCGAGCGGCCTCGCGCTGCTGGTCATCGCCCTCGTGAGGACGCCGGCGCAGGCGGGCGCCATCGGCGCCGGCGTGTTCCTGATCCTGGCTCTCGCCGGCGGCAACTTCACCGGCACGGCTCAGAGCGGCACCACGTACGCGTTCATCCAGAAGTTCACGCCCAACGGCTGGCTCTTGAACGGCTGGGATACGACGATGCGCGGCGGTGGCGTGGGGGATGTCCGCTGGCAGCTCCTGGTCCCGCTGGCCTTCGCGCTGGCCTTCTTCGTCGTCGCCGTGCTGCGGATCCGGCGGCGGTTCGCGTGAGGCGGTCATGAAGCTCGCCTGGATCCTCGCGCGCAAGGACCTGAAGGAGACGGCCCGGGACAGGCTGGCCTTCATCTTCCTTCTCGTCATGCCGTTGCTGTTCACGACCTTCTTCGGGCTGCTCTTCGGGGGCGGCAGCGACAGGCTGCCACTGGCGCTGCACGACGCCGACGGCGGCGAGGCCGCGAAGCAGCTGGTCGCGGCCCTCGAGAAGTCGGCCGTCCTCAAACTGACGGCGGAGAGCGCGGCGGACGCCGAGAAGGCCGTCGACGACGAGGAGGCCGCGGCCGCATTGCTGATCCCCGAGGGCTACAGCGCCGCCGTGGCGGAGGGCCAGAAGGCGGCGCTGACGATCGTCGCTACGGAAGGCTCGAGCGGCGCCGCGACGGTCGCCAGCGTGATCCGCTCGGTCGCGGGGCGGCAGGTCGCCGTCGGCCTCGCGTCACGGGCCGCGGCCGAGAGCGTCCTGCAGGGCCGAAGCATCGGGCCGGGCTCCACGGATGCCGTGCTCGACGAGGCCGTCGCGCAGGCCCGTCCCGTGGCTGATCAGGTACTCGCCGACCCTGCCGCGACCTCGCGAGTCGTCAAGGCGGGCGCGGCCGCGGGTCAGGTGCCCAGCGGGTTCGTCCTCAGCTCGCCCGGCATGCTCGTCAACTTCATCATGTTCAGCCTGATGACCGCGGGCGTCGCGCTCATCCTCGAGCGGCGTCACGGCACGTTGCAGCGGCTGATGACCACGCGCGTGCGCCGCTGGGAGCTCATCGCCGGCAAGTCGATCGGCATGTTCCTGCTCACGTTCGCGCAGCAGGTCGTCCTTCTCGGCGCGGCGCAGCTGTTCTTCGGCGTCGACTACCTGCGCGACCCGGTCGCACTGCTGGTCATGATGGTCGCGCTCTCGCTCGTCGCCAGCACCCTCGGGCTCCTCCTCGCGGCCGTCCTGAAGAGCGAGCAGGCGCTCATCGCGACCAGCGTGATCGTCTCGATGAGCGTGTCAGCACTCTCCGGCGCCTGGTTCCCACTCGAGATCACCGGTCCGGCGTTCCAGTTCGTCGGCCACCTCCTGCCGACGGCGTGGATCCTCGACGGGCTGCGCGGCATCGTGGTGCGAGGGTTCGACGTCGCGGACGTGCTGCCCGCGTTGTGGGTCTCGGTCGCATGGGCGGCGGGGTTCTTCGCGCTTGCCGTGTGGCGCTTCCGTCTCAGCGATTGACCAGCGCAGCTAGGTCAACGCGGAGGGCGCCGGGAGGCGCACGCCACACTGACAGCCGCAGGCGCATCAGCGTGCCGGGCCACGGCAGGCACCCCGCACCCTGACCGGCGAGAAGCTCAGCCCTTCGCCGGCTTGATGCTGGCGTCCTTGGGCAGCGCGAGGCCCGCCTCGATCTCGATCGCCTTGATGATCCCGCTCGGGACCGGGCAGGCCGGGTGCACCAGGTGCTCGGCGGCGAGCCTCAGAGTGACCGGGCCGTCGCCGCGATAACTGATCTCCGTGAACGGATCGACCTCGGTGAGCACCTCGGCGAGCTTCTCGACGTAGCCGCAACTCGTCTCGAACTCGACCCGGACGCTGCGCCCCTCCCCTGCGGTCGTCTTCACCGTCGTGCAGAACCCGCAGATGCCACTCTCGATCTCGGCTGAAGCCATCTGTCCTCCAGAATCCGTTGCTCGCTCTCGTTGGGTGATAATACCCCTGGGGGTATAACGGGAACCACCGGTCCCGACAGGCGGGGCGCCGGCGCCTACGGCCAGGGAAGCGTCGAGACGGCGTGCTCGACGAGCCGGAGCAGCGGCGCCGGGTACACGCCGAAGATGAGCATGAAGCCGGTGAGGGCGGCGAGGACGGCGACGCCTGCGGCCGCGCCGGTCGCCGCGCCGGACGCTTCCGCCTCCGGCCGCCGCACGTACATCGCCACGATCAGGCGCGTGTAGTAGTAGAGGCCGATCGTGCTGGTGAGCACGAGGACGATGACCAGCGCCCAGAGCGCCGCACCGGCTCCGGCGGCGACGATCGTGAATTTGCCGATGAACCCCACCGTGAGCGGCATGCCTGCCAGCGAGAACAGCGACACGGCGAAGATGGCTGCCAGCCCGGGCCGGCGGGAGCCGAGCCCGTGATAGTCGGCGATCGTGTCGGCGTCTCGGTCCGCCGGGGAGAGCACGGTGACGATGCCGAAGGCCGTCAACGTGGTCGCGAAGTAGGCGACCAGGTAGAAGCCGGCGGCGACGCCGGCGCGCTCCCCCGTCGCGAGGAACGCGACCAGCAGGTAGCCGAGGTGCGCGATCGAGGAGTACGCCAGGAGCCGCTTCACGTTGTCCTGGCGGAGCGCCAGCAGGTTGCCGGCGAGCATCGACGCGATGGCCACGGCCGTGAGAGCCAGGAAGAGCGTGGAGCCCTGATCGCCACTGACCGGCAGAAGGAAGCGCAGGAGCAGGGCGAAGACGGCGCCCTTGGAGACCGTCGCCACGTAGGCGACCACGGGTGCGGGCGCACCCTGATAGACGTCCGGCGTCCACATGTGGAAGGGCACCACGGCCAGCTTGAAGCCCACGCCGACGAGCAGCATCACCACGCCGATGGTGAGGACGACCCGGTCGCCGCCGAGGCCGTCCTCGACGAGGCCGGCGACACCGGCCGCGGTCATCGTCCCTGTCTCGGCGTAGACGAGCGCCATGCCGAAGACCAGGAACGCAGAGGTGGCGCCGGCGAGTACGAGGTACTTGACCGCCGCCTCCACGACGTCGGGGCGGTGGATCGGGTAGACGATGAGCGCGTACAACGACACGCTGAGGATCTCGATCCCGAGGAACAACGACGCGAACTGTGTACTGGCGACGAGTACTGCGCCGCCGAGTGTCGCCGTGAGCAGCAGTACGTAGTACTCCTCGGGGTGCACGCGCAATCGCGGCAGGTAGCCCCAGGAGAGCACGGTGACGACCGCGGTCGCCACGGTGAGAAGACCGATGAAGAAGAGCGCGTAGGCGTCCATCTCGATGAGCGGCGTGACGACGCGGCCCGCCCGCCCTGCGGCGACGAAGAGCAGGCCGAAGGTCGTCGCCAGGCCACCGAGCGTCAGTCCGAACGCCAGCGTGTGCGAACGCCGGAAGGCGGCCGCGAGCATGACGACCACGGACGCCAGCGTGAGCGCGATCAGCGGCGAGATGGTGAGGAGGTCGCCGGCCTTCACGGCGCGCCTCCGCCGTCGGCGATCCCGCCGCCGGCCGCGGCGGCCGGCTCTTCGGCCGCAGCCGCGTCCTGCGGCTGCGCGAGGCCGCTCGTCGCCGTCATCTCCTGCAGTCCCGCGACCGTCTGCCGCGCGGTGGCGATCAGCGGCTGCGGCCAGAAGCCGATGACGACGAGCGCGGCGATCATCGCGCCGAACATGCCGACCTCGCGCCTGCTGAGGTCGGCGAACGACCAGCCGTGCGTCTCCTCCCCCTGGAAGGCGCGCTGCATCATCCACAGGGCGTAGACGGTGGCGAACACGAGGCCGACGGCGCCGAGTACGGCGGCCCAGGGGCTGACCTGCCAGACGCCGACGAGGATGAGGAACTCGGCCACGAAGTTGCCCAGCCCCGGCAGGCCGAGCGAGGCCATGGCGAAGAACATGGCCGTGCCGCCCATCCGGGGCGCCAACTGCCAGAGGCCGCCCATGTTGCCCATGTCGCGGGTGTGGATGCGGTCCTGCAGGCCGCCGACCATGATGAAGAGGGCGCCCGTGGAGAGGGCGTGACACACGAGCTGCAGGATCACGCCCTGCAGCGCCAGCGTGTTCCAGGCGAAGACGCCGAGGAGGACGAAGCCCATGTGGCTGACGCTCGTGTAGGCGACCAGCCGCTTCATGTCGCTCTGGCCGTAGGCCATGAGCGCGCCGTAGATGATGCCGATAGCCGCGAGGATCAGCGCCGGCGTGCGGAAGTCGCGCACGGCGTCGGGGAACAGCGGCACCATGAAGCGCAGCATGCCGTAGGCGCCGATCTTGATGAGCACGCCGGCCAGCAGCACCGAGCCCGCGGTCGGAGCCTCAGTGTGCGCGTCGGGCAGCCACGTGTGCAGCGGCCAGACGGGGAGCTTGACGGCGAAGGCGGCAAAGAAGCCGAGCATGAGCACGAAGGCCGTGCCCGAGGCCATCTTCGTACCGAGAAGCTGCGTGAAGTCGAAGGTGTAGTCGCCGGTCGCGCGGCCGTGGATGAACACCAGCGCGACGATCGCGACCAGCATCAGGAGGCCGCTGACCTGCGTGAAGATGAAGAACTTGATGGCCGCGTACACGCGCTTCTCGTGACCCCAGACGGCGATCAGGAAGTACATCGGGATCAGCATCATCTCGAAGAAGAAGTAGAAGAGGAACAGATCCAGCGAGAGGAAGACGCCGGCCAGCCCCGCGACGGTCCAGAGGACCATCAAGTGGAAGACGCCGACGTGCTCGGTGATGCCCCGCCACGAAGCCAGCACGGCGAGCAGCCCGAGCGCGAAGGTGAGCAGCAGCATGATGAGCGTGAGGCCGTCGGCGGCGAGGAAGAAGCTGATGCCGAGGGACTCGATCCAGGGGACCTTGAGGTGGGCGATCCAGGAGCCCTCGAGGATGCCTGCCTGGCCGGGACCCTTGGCGGCGAAGGCGGCCTGCAGGCCGCTCGCGTTGGCCGCCCACTGCCCGGCCAGCAATGCCAGCGGCGCCGCGGTGCCGGCGATCGCGGTCCAGCGGGCGAGCGCCGGACGTGAGCGTCCGAGCAGCCAGGCGATCGGGGCCGCCGCCGTCGGGATGGCGATGTACCAGAGCAGGATCACGGCGTCACCTCAGCACCACGACGGCGAGGACGAGGGCGATACCGAAACCGGCGACCGCCAGATAAGCGCGCAGGCGCCCGGTCTGCCCGGCGCTCAGCGTGCGCCACCCCCAGAGATTGAGCCAGGCGATGCCGCTCACGGCCGGCTCGACGAGGTCGTCGCGAGCGATACGAGCGAACCACTTTACCGGTCGCACGAAGACGCGCTCGTAGACCCAGTCGAAGCCCCAGCCGCCCAGCCAGAAGGCGGCGACCGGGCGGATCTCGGGTGACGCGGCGAAGCGGGAGGTCCCGGCGCGCCACGGCATCCAGAACCCGTAGGCGAGGGCGATGCCGGCGAGGACGATGGCGATGGTGACGAGAGCCCCGCCGGCGCTCTCCGCGAAGTGGGCGGCGCTGCCGGTGAGCTCCATCGGTGGCAGCGCCTCGTTCAGGAAGATCTCCAGCGGGTGGAACCCGCCGAGCCAGCCGGGCATCCAGACGAAACCGCCGGTGATGGAGAGCGCGGCGAGCACCCAGAGGGGCAGCAGTTGGCGCCAGCGCGGCCGGCGGCTGACGTCGGTGTGGCGCTCGCCGAAGAAGACGAGGAAGACGAGGCGGAAGGAGTACAGCGCCGTCACGAAGGCGCCGACCAGCGAGCCGACGTAGAACCAGACGCTCCCGTCGACGGAGCCGAGGCTCGTCGAGATGATCAGATCCTTGCTGTAGAAGCCGTCGGTCACGAACGGGAGGGCGGCAAGGGCGGCGGCGCCGATGGTGAAAGTCCAGAAGACGGCGGGCAGTTCGCGCCGGAGCCCGCCCATCTTGAAGATGTCGTGCTCGTCGGCGAGCGCCTCGATGATCACGCCGGCGCCGAGGAAGAGCAGGGCCTTGAAGAAGGCGTGCGTCATGAAGTGGAAGACGCCCGCCTCCCAGCCGGAGACGCCGAGCGCCAGGAACATGTAGCCGATCTGGCTGATGGTCGAATAGGCGAGCGCTCGCTTGAGGTCGTGCTGCACGAGCGCGCTGAAGCC
>DASRZL010000081.1:0-25618 GCA_035686425.1 Thermoleophilia bacterium | reverse complement strand
TGGCCGTCGGCCTGTCCTGGGTCCCGTCCGCGCCGACGCAGTTGAGCGTTTTGGCGAGGATGCGCGCGGTGCTCGTCTTCCCGGTGCCGCGCGGTCCCGCGTAGATGTACGCGTGGGCCACCTGGTCGGTCTCGACCGCGTTGCGCAGCGTGCGCGCGACGTGATCCTGGCCGACGAGTTCGGCGAACGTCTGGGGGCGATACTCGCGGTAGAGAGAGCGCTTCATGGGACGGCTAGTTTACCCCGCAGCGGAGGGAGAAGAATAGCGGCCGCGCACCCGCCGTCGAAGCACGTTCTCCGAGCGTCCTCGTCGTGCGCAAGCTCCGGTCAGGCGACCCTGCGGCACATGGAATGGCCTGCTTACCGCTGCTTCCTCCCGGACCTGACGGGGTTCGCAGGGTTCCATTGCGTAGGACCCGACCTTCAACGCCGCGACACGGCTGACAGCCTCGCGGAACGGCCCCTCGGGCGGGAATTCAGCCCCGCTGTAGCGGATTGCGGGTACAGGGCACCGCTGGCTCCCCGCCTAGCGCGACCGGTCTAGGATGCTACGCCGGGCGGCGGGGAGAAGCAAACGTGCGGCTCCACTCCGCCGAGCTCCGCGGCGTGGTCTACGGCGGCGAGGACGGCCCCCGGGGTGGTGAACTGCGGCAGGTGACCCGCCCCGGGTAGTTCGATGAACTCAGACCCCGGCACGATCGCGTGCAAGCGGCGCGAGGTCGAAGGCGGGACCATGCGGTCGTCCGCGCCGACGACGATCACGAGCGGGACGGCGAGAGACGGGTACAGCGGCTGCAGCGCGCGCAGGCCGGCCTCGGCGCTGCGGCGGTCCTCGCCGTCCCCGGCGAGGTTGGCTCTGTCCAGAGCAAGGATGGGCGCGATCCGTTCGTAGTCGGCCGGCACCGGCCCGGGCGCGAAGGCCCGGCGCAGGGCCGCGTCGACCAAGGGGCGTCCAAGACGCGAGCGGCCGAGGCCTCCCGTGACGGCGACGATGGTCGGTGAGCGCAGGAGCGCGCCGACCCACGGCCGGCCGCCGAGCGGCAGCACGTAGCCGCCCAGCGTCACCACGGCGGCGATGCTTTCGGGAGCGGCGACCGCCCAGGCGAGCGCCACCGCGGCGCCGAGCGAGTGGCCGATGAGGACCGGCCGCTCGATCCCGAGCCCCACGGCCGCCGCGCGCAGGACCGACGCTTGCGCTTGCGGGGTCATGCCGCCGCCCGTGGGGCGGCGGCTGAACCCGGAGCCCGGCCGGTCGAAGGCCGTGACGGTGTATCGCTCCGCCAGCGTGGGGCCGATCGAGAGGAGGCAGTCGTAGACGGACCCCTTGGCGCCGTGGATGTACACGACCGGCGGTCCGTCGCCCGAGCGGACGTAGTGAACGCGGGCGCCGCCGGCGGTGATGAAGTCTCCCGGCGGCGCAGGCGCCGCGCGCTTGCGGCTGCTGCTCGTGGGCTCCATGGAGTCAGTCTCCGCGACCGCGGCCTGTTGCAAACCAGGTGCCCCCGGCTACAGTGAAGACGTGGACGCACGTCGGTACCTGTTCGCGGGGCTCATCGTCGGCCTCGTGTTCGTCGCGGTCGCAGCGGCCGTGACGCCGGTGGACGCGCCGCGGCCGGTATCGTCCGCCGCGCCGGCCGGCGAGTTCTCCTCGGAGCGCGCGATGGGCGCCCTGCGCGTGATCGCCGCCGAACCGCGCCCGATCGGCTCGCAGCGGGCCGCCGTCGTCCGCGACTTCATCTTCGATCGGCTCCAGGCGCTGGCGCTCTCCCCCCACGTGCAGAGGGCGGAAGTGGTCTCGGCGCGCGAGCAGCGCGTCGCCGGAGTGGTGCACAACGTCGTCGGTCGCCTGCCCGGGAGCGATCCCTCGCGCGCCGTCCTTCTGGTGGCGCACTATGACTCGGTGCCCACGGCGCCCGGCGCCGCGGACAATGGCAGCGGCGTGGCCGCGCTGCTGGAGACGGCACGCGCCCTGCGCTCCGGCCCTCCCCCGCGCAACGACATCATCTTCCTGTTCACCGACGGCGAGGAGCGCGGCCTGATCGGGTCCCAGGCGTTCCTGCGCGACGAGCCGTGGGCGTACGCCGCCGGCGTGGTGCTCAACTTCGACAGTCCCGGTTCGTCGTCGCCCGCGCTCATGTACGAGACGAGCCCGGGCAACGGCCGGCTCATCGCGCACTACCTGGCCGCGGGCGCGACGTACGGCTCGTCCCTCATGTACGAGGTGTCGCGGCGCCAGCCTGTTGTGAGCGACTTCCGCCCGTTCGTCGCCGGCGGCGTTCCCGGGATGACCTTTGGCATGCTGGATGGCCCTGCCTACGACCACACGGCCTACGACTCCCTCGCCGCGTTCAACGAGGCGGGCCTGCAGCACGTGGGGGAGACGGCCCTGACGCTGGCGCGCCGGTTCGGTGACGCCGACCTCTGGAGCCTGCACGCGCGGGATGTCGTCTACTTCAACGCGGTCGGCGGCGTGAGCGTGTCCTACCCGGGATCGTACGTCCTGCCGTTCGCCGTGCTGGCGGTGACGCTCTTCTTCGCCGCCACCGCCGTGGCGATCGGCCGCCGGCTGCTGACGCTGCGCGGCATCGCGTGGGCGGCGCTCGGGACAGGGGCGACCCTCGGGGCGTCGCTGCTCGTCGTCGCTCTCGTCTGGACGATGTACCGGACCGCCTACGAGGAGCGTGTCTGGACGGACACCGGGGTGGTGATCAGCGACGGCTACCGTCTCGGCCTCGTGCTGCTGGCGGCGGCCGTCGTCGTCGGCATCTACGCGGCCCTGCTGCGCCGGCTGCGGGCCTGGGACCTTGCCGTCGTGGCTCTGGCATGGTGGGCTGCCGGAGTCGTCGGCGTGAGCCTGGCCTTTCCCGGAGCCAGCTTCCTGCTCACCTGGCCGCTCGTCGGGGGGTCGCTCGGCCTCGCCGGCGCCGCGCTGGTGGACCGGCAGGCCGGTGGCAGACCGGCGGCCACCGCCATCGCCCTCGCCGGCGCGGTGCCCGGTCTCGCCTTGATGAGCTCCGCGACTCATCTCCTGCTCATGTCCGCGGGCCTCAAGCAGGGCGTGACCGTGATGGCGGTCTGGCTGCTCGCCGGCCTTCTCATGCTGCCTCTCGCCGTCGTTCTGCGGACCTTCAGGTTCTGGCTGCCGGCCGCCCTCGCGGTGGCCGGCGTGGTCGTTCTGTTCGCGGTCGGCTCCACGGTGGCGTTCGACAGCGAGCACCCGAAGTTCACGAGCGTGTACTACCGCAGGACGGCGGACGGGTCGACGGTGTGGCAGAGCGTCGATCGGGTCGACCGCTACACGCGGGGCTTTCTCGGCGACTGGCCGCGGGCGCAGAGAGACTCCGTCTACTTCCCGCAGATGGGGTCGCAGTGGACGCTTGAGGCCGAGGCCCCCCCGTTCGGGCTGCGGCCGCCGGAGCTGCGCCTGCGCTCGGACGTGACCGACGGCGATCGGCGCACGGTGCGCGTCCTCGTCCGGTCCGTGCGGGGCGCCGCGGTCGTCAGCCTCCTCGTGCAGACTGTCGTCGGGAACCTCAGCGCAAGCGTCGACGGCCACGAGCTCGGCGGGCGCGACACCACGCTGCTCGACGGGACGAACGTGCGCTGGTCCTTCGACTTCCATGCGCCGCCGCCCCAGGGGATCGTGGTCACCCTCGACTTCGCGGCGGGGCCGGCCGTGCTGCTGCGCGCCGTCGACTTCACGTACGGCCTCCCAGCCGGCGCCGCCGGGCACTACCCGGCCCGGCCGGCCGGCATGCTCCCGGGTCACGTGGGTGACGGGGCGATCGCGGAGACCGTCTTGCGGCTGCCGGGCACGACCGCGGGCGCCGAGCCCTAGAGCCGGAGGACCAGCTCCCGGAGCTCCGGCTCCTCGCCGGGCCGGACGTCGAACCCGAGGTCTTCGGCGAAGCGCGTCATGCCCGGATTGGCGGCCAGCACGTGACCGCGGATCTCGCGCACGTGCCGGTCGCGGGCCGCCTGTATCAGGGCGTCCATGAGCTTGCTGCCGATGCCCTTGCGCTGGTAGGCGTCGCGCATGACGATCGCGAATTCGCCCTCCTCCACGTTGGCGGTCTCGATCGTGAGCCGCGCGATGCCGATCATCAGCTTCTTCTTCCTGCCCTTGGGCTCGCGGATGGCGGCGAGGGCGATCTCGCGGTCGTAGTCGATGTGGCAGTAGCGCACGAGCATCGACTTGGTGACCTCCTGGATCGGCCCGAAGAAGCGGTACTCGGCGGTCTCGGGGGAGAGCGACTCGATCATGTCGGCCCACAACTGCTCGTCCTCCGGCCTGATCGCCCGGATCACGATCTCCTCGTCGCCCGTCGACACGTCCCAGCGGTACTTGCTCGGGTACATCGAGATCATCAGATGCGAGCCGGGCAGGCTGATCTTGCGTACGTCCTTGGGCTCGATCACGATGCGCGCGTCCAGCGCACAGATGCCGTTCGGCCGGACCTGCAACGGGTTGATGTCCATCTCGAGGATCTCGGGGAAGTCGACCAGCAGGTAGCTCATCTTCACCAGCGCCTGCTCGAGCGCCACCATGTCGACGGGGTCTTTGCCCCGGTAGCCGGCGAGCAGCTGGCTGACTTTGGTGCTCTGGATCATCGACCGCGCGAGGGCCTGGTTGATGGGCGGGAAGTCGACGGCCACGTCGCGGTACAACTCCACGCCGGTGCCGCCCATGCCGAACATCATCGCAGGGCCGAAGGTCGGATCCTTCTTGGAGCCGAGGATGACCTCGTAGCCGCCGCGGCTCATCGCCTGTACGGAGACACCGATGATCCGTGCGTCGGGCTGCGCGACCTGCACGCGCTCGGTGATCTTGGCGTACTGGTTGGCGGCCTCGGAAGCGGAGCGCACGTTGAGGGCGATGCCGCCGACGTCGCTCTTGTGGGTGATGTCGTGACTGAGGATCTTGATCGCGACCGGAAAGCCGATAGCCTCGGCCGCCTTGGCGCACTCGCCGGCGCTGGTCGCCACGACGGTCTTCACGGTGGGGATCTGGTAGGCGTCGAGGACGGTCTTGGCCTCCGGCTCGCTGAGGATGCTGCGATCGTCGCGAGCGATCTCGAGGAAGATCTTCTTGACGGCGTCGCGGTCGGGCTCGAAATCCGGCAGGATGTCGGCCGGCGTCTCGTAGAGGTTCCCGAGGTTGCGTGTGTACTGGTACATGTACATGTAGGCGCGGACCGCGTCTTCGGGGGTGTCGAACGTCGGCACGTGGGCATCACGCAGGATGCGCAGGGCCTCGGCGACCTTGATCTCGCCCATGAACGAGGTGAGCAGGGGCTTGAGCTGGTGGCTCCTCGCGACGTCGATGAGGGCTCTGGCCGTGCCGGTGGGATCGCTCATCGCCTGCGGGGTGAGGATGGCGAGCACGCCGTCGCAGTTGGGGTCGTCAATCAGCGCCTGGGCGGCCGTGGCGTAGCGCTGGGCGTCGGCGTCGCCCGCGACGTCGACGGGGTTGCCGCGCGCGGCGAAGCCGGGCAGCGCGGCCTTCAGCTTCTCGTCCGTCTCCGGTGACACCTCGGCCAACTCGCCGCCGAGGCCGAGGAGGCGGTCGCTGGCCATGACGCCCGGCCCGCCGGCGTTGGTGACGATGCCGAGGCGCGGGCCACGCGGGCTGGAGACGCGGCTGAGCGCCTCGCTCGCGTCGAACAGGTCCTCGATCTCGTCGACGCGCACGACGCCGGCGCGGCGGAAGACGGCGCTGTAGAGCGTGTCGTCACCGGCGATGGCGCCGGTGTGGCTGGCGGCCGCGAGAGCGCTGCGCGCCGTGCGGCCGCTCTTCACCACGATGATCGGTTTGCTCTTGGCGAAGTGCCGCGCCGCGCTCATGAACTTGCGCGCGTCGGTGATCGACTCGATGTACAGGATGATGCTGCTCGTGTGCGCGTCGGCGCCGAAGTAGTCGATGAGGTCGCCGAAGTCCACGTCGCACATGGAACCGACGCTGACGAAGGCGCTGAAGCCGATGTTGTTGGCCGCGGCCCAGTCGAGGATGGCGGTGCCCAGAGCGCCGCTCTGGCTGAAGAACGCGACCCTGCCCGCGGGCGGGATGACGTGGGCGAAGGTCGCGTTGAGGTTCATCGCCGGGCGGATGTACCCGAGGCAGTTGGGGCCGACGATGCGCACGCCGTAGCTCTCGGCGATCGACTTGACCTCGTCCTCGAGCTGTCTGCCTTCCTTGCCGATCTCCTTGAACCCGGAGCTCACGATGACGGCGCCGGCGACCCCGGCCTCGCCGCACTCGCGCATCGTCTGCGGCACGTTCCGGGCCGGCACGGCGATGATGGCGAGGTCGATCTTGCGTGGCACCTGGCTGATGCTCGCGTACGCCTGGATGCCCTGGACGGACTGGGCGGAGACGTTCACCGGGTACACGATGCCCTGATACTCTGCACCGATCAGGTTGCGCAGCAGGATGTACCCGACGGACCCCTTCTTGTTGCTGGCGCCGATGACGGCGATGCTCTTGGGGTCGAAGAGCTTGTCGAGGTTGCGCGTGCTCATCTTCTTGTCCCGTCTCTCGTGGTTGCTCTGTTCCGCCGGCTGGATGCGTCCACGACGGGTCGTATATGGGCGACCCGAGGGGTGTCCCTGAGCGCGAATGCTGGGCCTCGGCGGTGAGTTTGCCCGGCACGATGGTGGTCTGGCTCAGGACTCCGTCGCCAACTCTAAACCGTGCGAGCTCGCGGTTCATCCCCGCGTGCTGGTTCGCGGCGCGGTTCCGGCGCATCGGCGCCGGGTATGACTCCGCCGAACAGTACATCGGCCCCGGGAGGCGGCATGACTGAGCCCATCTACGCGCAGCGGTACCGCACCAGGCGGCGCCTCCCGCCCGGCCGCGCCGAGGCGGCCTACGCCGGCCAGGACGCTCAGGGCCGGCCGGTCGTCGTCACGGTGGTCCGGCCTCTCGACGCCGACGCGTTTCTGCGCACCATGGGCGTGGTCGCCTCGGTCCGCCACCTCGACCTCGCGCCCGTCGTCGACGCCGGGCGCGAAGGCGCCGACTGCTTCGTCGTCACCGAGGACGCGGGCGGCGAGGACGTCGCGGCGCTGGCCGTCCGTGGGCCGCTGCCCGTGGCCGACGCGGCCCTCATCGGGGCGTCCGCCGCCGCCGGGCTCGCGGCCCTGCACGAGCGCGGCGTGGTGCACGGCGGTGTGGACCCCACCACGGTCGTGCGCGGCGACGACGGCGCCGTCAGGCTCACCGGCGCCGGGCTCGCAGGCGCGTTCCCTCCGCCGGACCTGCGCCCGGGCACGCCGCCCGACATCGCCCGCTCGCTCAGTCCCGAAGAAGTGACGGGTCGCGCCCCGACGCCCGCATCCGACGTCTACCGGCTCGGGCTCGTGACCTATCTGCTGCTCACGGGCCGCCATGCCTTCGACGGGGCCGACGGGAACATCGTCGCTCAGGAGCAGATCGACGGCGTCGTCCAGCCGCCCCAGCTCCTCAATCCCGAGGTCCCGCCGGCGGTTGCCCAGATCGTCGCCAGGGCGCTCGAGAAGGACCCAGGCGCGCGCGGCACCGCGGCGCAGTTCCAGGCAGACATCGAGCGTGTGCTGGAGTCGGCCGTGGTCCAGCCGGCGCCCGTCAAGCCGCGCAGCAAGGCGTGGCTCTGGGTCGTCGGCCTGTTCGCCGTCCTGGCGGTCGCCCTGGCGGTCGCCTGGGCCGCCGGGGCCTTCGATTCGACTGCTCTGCCGGAGGCCGTCACGGTCCCCGACGTGACCGGCATGACCGAAGCGAAGGCCGGCGCGGTGCTCCAGGAGGCCGGGCTCAAGCCCGGCGAGACGACGGAGGTGCAGCGGGACGGCAGCGTCGCCGGCACCGTTGTGAGCCAGACGCCGGCGCCCGGCGAGGAAGTGGACAAGGGTACTGCGGTGGCGCTTGAGGTGGCCGCCGCAGCGTCTCCGTCGCCGCCGACGAGCGTCGCAGTTCCCGGCGTGGTCGGGCAGGCCGAGTCCGACGCCGTGGCGACGCTCACCGCGGCCGGTTTCGTCGTGGTCGTGGCGAAGGCCGAAAGCGAGTCGGTCCCTGCCGGTGCGGTCGTGGAGCAGAGTCCTGGGGAGGGCGTCATGGCGGAGCCCGGCGCGAAGGTGAACCTCATCGTGTCCACGGGCGCGCCGACGCCCACGCCGACGAGCTCCTCGAGCCCGTGAGCTGAGCCTGCATCCGCGGCACGCGAGCACGAAGTGAAAGGGCGGGCGGCCTTTCCGGCCGCCCGCCCTTTCGAACGTAGGTGTCTCGTCGAGACTACTGCTTGTTGGCCTTGAGGTCCTCGACGACGGCCGGATCGGCCAGCGTGGAGGTGTCGCCCAGCGCGTCGAACTCGCCTTCGGCGATCTTGCGCAGGATGCGGCGCATGATCTTGCCGGAGCGGGTCTTCGGGAGGCCGGTCGGCGCGAACTGCATCTTGTCCGGTGTGGCGATGGGACCCACGACCTTGCGCACGTGCACGACCAGTTCCTTCTTGAGGTCGTCGCTCGGCTCGACGCCTTCGTTGAGCACGATGTAGGCGTAGATGCCGGTGCCCTTGATGGGGTGCGGGTAGCCGACGACGGCGGCCTCGGCCACCTTCGGGTAGCTGACCAGCGCCCCCTCGACGTCCGAGGTGCCGATGCGGTGACCGGAGACGTTGAGGACGTCGTCGATGCGGCCCTTGAGCCAATGGTCGCCGTCGGCGTCGATGGCGCAGCCGTCACCGGTGGTGAAATAGCCCTTGAACATCGAGAAGTAGACTTCCTTGAAGCGCTTGCCCCCGACGTCGCCCCACGTGCCGCGGATCATGCCCGGCCAGGGAGCGGTGATGACCAGATGGCCGTCCTCGCCCACGCCGGCGGGCTCGCCCTTGTCGGTGAGCACCGCGGTCTGCACGCCGAAGAACGGTCGGTTGGCGGAGGCGGGCTTGAGGGTCGAGGCGCCCGGCAGCGGCGTGATCATGAGGCCGCCGGTCTCGGTCTGCCACCATGTGTCGCACAGCGGGATGCGACCCTTGCCGATCTTCTCGTAGTACCACATCCAGCTGCCGGCATCGATCGGCTCGCCGACCGAGCCCATGACGCGCAGCGACGGCATGTCGTGCTTGTCCGGCCACTCGTCGCCCTGGCCGATGAGGCTGCGGATGACGGTCGGGGCCGTGTAGAGCGTCGTGGCCTTGTGCTTCTCGACGACCTGCCAGTAGCGATCCGGCTCCGGATAGGTCGGCAGGCCCTCGTACAAGAGCGAGGTGGCGCCGCTGGCCAGGGGGCCGTACACGATGTAGCTGTGGCCCGTGATCCAGCCGATGTCGGCGGTGCAGAAGTGGATGTCGTCGTCGTGCAGGTTGAACACGTACTTGGCGGTGTCGTGCGCGTAGAGCAGGTAGCCGCCGGTGCTGTGGAGCACACCCTTGGGCGTGCCCGTGGAGCCGGACGTGTAGAGGATGAAGAGCGGGTGCTCGGCATCGACCGGAACGGGAGGGCAGTCGGTGGTGATGTCGGCGGCCGCCATCTCCTCGTGGTACCAGACGTCACGACCCTCGGTCATGGGTACGTCGCCGTCGACGCGCCTGATGACGATGACCGTTTCGACCGTGGTCTCTCCGGCGACGGCGACGTCGGCGTTGGTCTTGGAAGGGGTGGTCTTGGCGCCGCGGTGGCCCTTGTCGGCGCAGATGAGGACCTTGGCGCCGCAGTTGTCGATGCGCGCCTTGAGGGCCTCGGCGCTGAAGCCGCCGAACACGACCATGTGGATGGCGCCGAGGCGGGCGCAGGCCAGCAGCACGACCGGCAGCTCCGCGATCATCGGCAGGTAGACGGCGACACGGTCACCCTTCTTGACGCCGTGCTTCTTGAGGACGTTGGCGAACTTGCTGACCTCGTCCTTGAGCTCGGCGTAGGTGATCGTGCGGGTGTCGCCGGGGTCGCCTTCGAAGATGATGGCGGCCTTGTCGCCCTTGCCGGCCTCGACGTGGCGGTCGACGCAGTTGTAGGAGGCGTTGAGCTCGCCGCCCTGGAACCACTTGATGAAGGGCGTGGGGTCGAAGCTCCACTCGAGCGTCGTGTCCCAGTCCTTCGTCCAGACCAGCGCATCCTTGGCGCGCTCGGACCAGTAACCCTCGGGATCCTCGACGGACCGCTTGTACGCAGCCTCGTACTCGTCCATCGACTTGAAGTACGCGGTCTTCGAGAACTCGGGCGACGGTGGGAAAAGCTTGGGCTCGTCAGCCACCCTGTTCACCTCCCATGAACCTTTCACGGTTCGCTTGCTGGATGGTCTCTCCCGCGCTCGTGCCCGGGACGAATGCGCGCGGGGGGCTCGTCCGCGGCCGGCGGGCTACCAGGCTTCCGCGCGGCGGGACCAGCCAGCGTGGCGTTCACAGTCATCGCTCCAGAGCGCCCTTTGGTCCTGGACCACACGGGCTGGACGACGGCAACGTGCGCCTCGCTCCTTGGGCTTGGCCAATCGCACACACTAGAGAGGAAGGTGGCGAAAAGCAAGCTTCTCGGCACCGGTTCATCAGGATGGACGAAAGGGCGTGTCGGGGATGGCAGATGCGGCGACAGCCATCCACGATGTGGTCAGGTGATCCGGATGGTGGGCGATGTTGGATTTGAACCAACGACCTCCCGCGTGTGAGGCGGGCGCTCTCCCACTGAGCTAATCGCCCACGGGCGCGAGGTGGCGGCACAGCCCCGCGGGAGGCAGAGGATACCACAGGGCCGACGAGGGGCAAAACGATGGCATGGACGTCCTCGAGCGCATCAAGAAGGGCTACCGCGCCATTGGTCCGGGCGCCTCTCGCGACGTGCTCGCGATGTTCTACCAGGAAGAGTCAGACGCGCCCGAATGGGTGATCGAGGACGTGGGCAACGGCGGGAGCATCCACGCCGCCAGGGAGGTCGTCGCCCTGGATCTCTTCCGTGGCGGGTTGCCGTCGAACTGGGAGATCATCGGCGTCGACGTGCGTATGTGGGACTACTACGAGCGCCGCTCGCGGCTGGTGGTCGCCGGCAGGTTCCGCACGCGGCCGCGAGGCACCTGGGAGGTCATGCCACTGCCGTTCATCCACGTCTGGAGCCTCTGGGGCGAGGAGGTCGACGGGGTCTTCGACTATCTGGCCGGCATCGAAGTGCGCCGCCGCGGGACGGAGCGGCCGCGGCGGGGTCTCTTCCGGCGGCGAGCCGCGGACCGTGCGTAAGCGCGGTCAGGGGCCGGCGTCCGAAGCACCGCCGGCCGTCTGCTCCCATACAAGGCCGAGGCGCTCGGCGAGCCCCCCGTCCTTCCAGTTCCACCACTTGAGCAGCTCCGGATCGCCGTCCGCGCCGCCGGCGAAGTGCACCGCGCAGCGGAACACGTACAGGACGCAGCGGTCGACGTGAGCGCCTGTCACGCGCCCGAGCTCGTCGTACAGCCCCTGCGGGTCGCGGCCGGCGAGGTCTGCCGGCCGGCGGACGCCGAGCCGGCGCAGGTCGGCGGCGATGGAGGGCCCTACGCCGGGGATCCGCTGGAGCTCGCCGCTGAGGCGCACCGGTGGCATGGCCCGAGTGTACTCCCTCCGGGAGACGGCGCCCGAATCCGGCGCTCAGCCGCCGGCAGCCTCTTCGGCGCGCCGCCGCAGCGCCGCAGCCATCTGCTCGAAGCCTTCCTGCGAGGCGCGCATCACCTTGCCCAGGAACGGGAGCAAGATGCCGGTGACCTCCTCGTGCGTCGTGAAGCGCGAGGTGCCGCCCGGGCGTTCCTCCACGACGAGGGCATGCCGGCCGTCGAAGAGACCCGGGACCCAGAGCCGGCCCTTCCAGCGGATCAAGCGCCCGGGCTGCAAGTCGAGGACGCGCGGCTTGAAGCCCACCGCGCGCGTCCCCGGAGCCCGGATCGTGACGTCGAGCCGTCCGCCCACGCGCTGCTCTCCGGCGGCGCGGACGATGAAGGGGTTCCACTCGGGGTAGCGGTCGAAGTCGGTGACGATGCGCCAGACCAGGTCGGCGGGCGCGTCGATGTCGATGGATGCGTGCAGCGTCTGCATGGTGGCCTCCGTGCCGGTGGTCGTGACGAACCTACCCCGGAGGGCGGCCGTCAGAACGCGTGCTCGTGGGCGCTCTGCGAGAGGCGCCGCCGGCGGGGCTTGGAGTCGGGCAGCACGTCCTCCACGCGCCGCCAGAAGGCGGGCCCGTGATTGGGCACGTGGAGGTGGGCGAGCTCGTGGACGACGACGTAGTCCACCAGGTCGGGCGGCTGGGTGACCAGCTGCCAATGGAAGCTCACGGTGAGGGTGCGGTGGTCGCAGACGCCCCACCGTCGCTTGCCGAGGTCGCGCACCACGACAGCCGCCGGGGCGGCGCCCACGAGCGGCGCGTAGCGAGCGACGGCGGCCTCCACGTAGTCCCGCGCCCGCGCCTCGTACCAGGCGACGACCGCGGCGCGGGCGTCGCCGTCAAGGCCGGACGCGAGCTCGAGGCGCTCACCGTCGAGGGTGACCAGCTGAGCCGGGTCGTCGATCAGGGTCAGCCGGTAGTCACGCCCGAGGTAGGGGAGAAGCTCGCCGTCGACGAAGCGCTTGGGCGCCGGAGGCGGTCCCAGCGCCTCGAACTCGGCGAGCTTGCGGCGCACCCACGGCAGCTTGGCGCGCACGGCCTCTTCCAGCTTGCGGGGCGAGGTCCGCGCGGGCGCCGCGACGAGCAGTCCTCCATCCCGCTTCACGGTGATGCCGACCGTACGCCGCCGTTGGCTCCAGCGCACGGCGAAGCTGAGGTCGTCCACGGTGAGAGACTCGATGGGAGTGCGGCGCAGGTTCACGGCAGGCATCCCCTGGAGCCGGCGGAGCCGGGCGCGCCGCCGGCGCCTGAGTCGCCTCGTGGCGCTGTCGCGCCCGGCTCCGTACGCGACGAGGGCGGCCCCGAAACGGGGCCGCCCTCGTCGCGGCTTCGGCTGCTCCGCGCGGTGTCAGACCTTGCGGACGTTGCTCGCCTGCATCTTGCCGTTCTGGCCTTCGGTGACGTCGAAGCTGACCTTGTCACCCTCGTCGAGGGTACGGAACCCATCGGCCTGGATCTCACGGAAGTGGACGAACAAGTCGTCACCATCTTCACGGGAGATGAAGCCGTACCCCTTGGCCGCGTTGAACCACTTGACGGTGCCTTCTGCCATTTGACGCATCCTTTTCCGCCCCCGAAGGGCTTAAACGAAGCGGCGCGACCAAGTGCTGTGTTCCGCTGTGCACGCCGGCGGAGAAGCAAACCGGTCACGCCGCCAACTCTCCGGGCCTGAACTGGCCCACGCGCGACACTATATCGCACTCTGTCAAGTAGCGCCCGCGAAAAGCGTAGTCAGAGGCCTGTGTGCGCGACGGGCGATCGGTCCTAGATCAGTCTCCGTCCGGCAGCACGCCGGCGGCGGCGAGGGCGCGGAGCGCCTCCTCCGCCGCCTCCTCGGCGGTCGCGGCCGGCGGCAGGTCGAGGTCGGCGCCGAGGTCGCCGCCGGCCTCCATGCCGACGACGAACACCTCGTGCGGCGCGGCCAGCGTACGCAGGCGGTCGAGGTCGAACCGGTCGACGTCGCCGAGCGCCGCCACGAGGACGATGCCGGCGTCGGTCATCGCCCAGGCGATCTCGCCGAGGCGGGCCAGGTGCGCTTCGCGGCCGAGGACGTCCTTGTCGTCGCCGAGCTCGGACGCGCTGAGGCAGTAGGAGTGCACGCCGCGCTCGAAGACGCGGCGCTCGACGCGTGCGGCGACCGCGTGCGCGTCCTCGCCGGACTCGGCGACGAAGACGACGGCCTTGCCGGCGTGTCCGTAGCTGGCGGCGCGCTGCTCTTCGGTGACGTCGCCACGCCCGAACGCCCTGCCGGTCTCGTCGCCGGCGGGCGCGTCCGGCAGCGCCTCGAGGGCGATGCCGCAGCCGGCGGTGTCGAAGCCGTGGACGACGACGAAGCGCGAGGTCGGCTCGAGTGTGTCGGCCTGGTCGAAGGCGACGGGCCGTACGGCGCGGAAGATGACTTCGGCCACCATGTGCCGCTCGACCTGTCCGGCGCCGGTCACCGACTCGAGCTCCTGCTCGTCGAGCACGCTGAGCACGGACTCGAGCTCGACGGGCACGCGGGCGGCGCCCATGCGCAGCACGTAGCGCCGGCCGCGCACGAGCGGCGCGGTGTTCATCCAGAAGATGTTGGCGCGGATGCGGGTGGCGATCAGCGGCTCCGGCTGGTCGGCGCGGACCATCAGCTCGCCGGGCTTTGCGTACACCTGCGTTTCGAGCGTCAGGCCGGCGGCCTGGCCGGCGTAGGCCTCGTCCGGCCGCGGGCCGGAGAGCGCCTCGATCGTCTTCACCGTCGAGTGCTTGCGCGACGGCAGGAAGACGACGTCGTCGCCTGGACGGATGCGGCCTGTCTCGAGGGTGCCGACGAAGATGCGCCGGTCGTCGAGCGCCGCGGTGAACTTGTAGACGTCCTGCAGCGGCATGCGGAACGGCCGGTCGAGGTCGTCGTCGAGCTGTGTGAAGTCCTCGACCTGTTCGAGCACGGTCGGGCCGTCGTACCAGGGCGCTTCGGCGGCGCGCGCCACGATATTGGCGCCGTCACGCGCGCTGATCGGGATGAAGCTGGTGGGGTGGACGCCCAGGCGGGCGAGGAAGTCGGTGTACTCGCTGGTGATCGCCGCGAACGCCTCCTGGTCCCACTCCAGCAGGTCCATCTTGTTGACCAGCACGGAGATCTGGCGGATGCCGAGCATCGAGAGGATGTAGCCGTGCCGCTTGGAGTTCTCGCGCACGCCCTCGTGGGCGTCGATGACGAGCAGAGCCGCCTGGGCGCGCGAGGCGCCGGTGATCATGTTCTTGAGAAACTCCACGTGGCCCGGGGCGTCGTGGATGATGTAGTGCCGCTGCGGCGTGTTGAAGAAGCAGCGCGCCGTGTCGATGGTGATCCCCTGCGCCTGCTCGTTTTTGAGGGCGTCGAGGAGGAAGGCGTACTCAAAGGGCCGCGCGTTGACCTTGCACATGTTCTTGACCTGCTCGAGCTTGCCGTCCGGCAGGGAGCCGGTGTCAGCCATCAGGCGGCCGATGACGGTGCTCTTGCCGTGGTCGACGTGACCGACGGCGACGATGTCCATGCGCTCGAGGTCGAAGGGCGAGATCTCGGCGCCCGGCGCGGGCGCCGGGCAGCTCGCCGACTGTGCGGCGGAATCAGTGTCGTAGGTCGGCAGGCTCACATGTACCCCCCGCGGCGCAGCGACTCCAGGCCACCGCCGTCGTCCTTGTCCTGGGCGCGGCCGCTGCGCTCGGCGATGTTGCTGAACTTGCCCGTGCGCAGTTCCTCGATGATGTCGGCCACGTTCTTCGCCTCGGACTGCACCGGGGTCGTGCACGGCTCGCAGCCCAGGGAGCGGCAGCGCGTGCCGGTGCCGTCGTCGAAGTAGAGCGACGTCACCGGGATGCTCTCGCGCTCGATGTACTCCCACACGTTGAGCTCGGTCCAGTCGAGCAACGGGTGCACGCGCACGTGCGTCCCAGGCTCGAAGTCGGTCTTGAAGTAGCGCCAGAGCTCGGGCGGCTGGTCGTCGACGTTCCAGTCGTTCTCCACGTCGCGTGGCGAGAAGTAGCGCTCCTTTGAGCGCGAGCCTTCTTCGTCCGCGCGCACGCCGACGATGACGCCCGTGTACGGCGAGAGGTCCTCGTCCTCCACCAGGCGTCCGAGCGTGTGATCCATGCGCAGGCGCGGCCATTCGCCGGAGAGCGTGTGCTTGAGCGCCATCGTCTTGAGGTTGCGGCAGCAGGCGATGCGGTCGCAGTTGCCGTCGGGGAAGGTCGCTTTCTCCTCGAGCGCCTTGCGGTTCTGCCCGACCACGAGGTTGAGCCGCCACTCCAGCGCCAGCCGGTCACGGTACTCGATCATCTCCGCCATCTTGTAGGCGGTGTCGATGTGCACCAGCGGGATCGGCACGTGGCCGAAGAAGGCCTTGCGCGCGAGGTGGAGCAGCACGGTGCTGTCCTTGCCGATCGACCAGAGCATGCACACGTTGCCCAGCGAGCGGTAGGCCTCGCGCAGGATGTGGACGCTCTTGGCCTCGAGAGTGTCGAGCTGGTTCATGCGCCGCTCCCCTGGTGGCTCTGGTGCAGGCCGCACTCGCGGTGCTCGGGGCTCTCCCACCACCAGCGGCCGGCGCGCCAGTCCTCGCCCTCCGCCACGGCGCGGGTGCACGGCGCGCAGCCGATGCTGGGAAGGCCCTGGTCGTGCAGCGGGTTGTAGGGGACGTCGTGCAGGCGGACGTAGTCCCACACGCGCGCCTCGTCCCACTCCGCCAGCGGATTGAGCTTGAGGAGCCCCGCGCTGGCGTCCCACTCAGCCGGAGGGACCGACTCGCGCGTTGCGCCCTGCCCGCTGCGCAGGCCGCAGATCCAGGCGTCGAGGCCGACCTGCGCGCGCCGCAGCGGCTTGACCTTGCGGGTCTCGCAGCACTGGTGACGCAGGAACTCGCTGTCGCGGAAGAGGTTGATGCCCTTGGCCGCGACCATCTCCTCGACCTCGCGGGCGTCGGGGCAGTACACGGCGATCGTGAGACCGTAGCGCTTGGTGGTACGGTCGATGAGGTCGTAGATCTCGGGGTAGAGGCGGCCCGTGTCGAGCGTGAACATCGGGATGTCGAGCGCCGCCTCGGCGATCATGTGCGTGAGCGCCTGGTCTTCGACGCCGAGCGACGTCGCGAAAGCCACGCGGCCGGGGTAGCGGGCGGCCGCGTCGGCGAGGATCTCCTCGGCGGTGAGGCCTGCGAGTCGGGCCTGGATGGCGGCCACCGGCTCATCAACGGTCATCGAGTCTCCCTTGTGCGTCGCCGGATACGGCAGAATGCAATCATCTAACGGAACAAATAACGTATACGCATAATAAGCGGGAAACGGCGCCCGCGCAAGCGTGACGCGCGCGCCGGACGCCGCAGCGGCGCGCGTCTCTCCACGGGGATAGCGGCGCTCAGGCCGTCACGATCACCGGTGCGTCCGGATCGAGCGGGTTCGTCCGGACCGCCAGCGAGAACAGGAAGGGGTACTGCACCTGCAGGTGCTGCAGGTAGTCGATCCACTGCACGCCGAGCAGCGTGTAGGCGCGCTTCACGTCGCCGGCGAGGTGGGCGCGGTCCGTCGGCGGCAGTCCCTCGAGATCGCCGCGCACCTGCAGTTCCTCAGCCAGGTGGGTGACCGCCCAGAGCAGATCGGTGAAGGCCTCATGCTCCAGCAGCGCCTGGTTGCCGAGCAGGCTCAGCAGGTACGCCTTCTCGTCATCGAGGCGCTCGCGCAGCTCGCCGAGGTCGCCGGTGCTGAGCTCGATGACCGGCTTGTGTTCGCGAAAGGCTCGCTTGGCTCGCTCGTAGTCCTTGGACTTCCAGCTCATCCGCGCCAGGAGGTCTCCCCGCACCTCTCCCAGGTCCGTGTCCAGCTTCGCGACGCGCCCCAGGATGTCGGCGCCGCACTCGCTGAAGAACGCCCCGACGATCATGTTGAGCTTGTTCAGCATGGTCTCGCGGTGGCGTCGCTGCATGAGGCCGTCGAGCAGCATCGAGACGAGCAGCACCTGGATGAACAGGAAGGCGACGTCGTCGACGAGGTAGCGCAGCATCTCGTTGTGCAGGCCGCGAGCGGGGAAGAGCCACCAGCGCGTCGCGTAGACGAGGGTCGCCGCGACGATGAGCGTGACGGCGATCGCGACTTGCCAGCGGCGCAGACGCATACGAGTCCCTTCGGTCGGAGCGGGTGGCGGCTAGGATACCGGACTCCGCGAGCACTGCCGCCCTCGTGGCTCCGTACAACTGCACGAAGATCAGCGTCGTGCGCTTCGCGGGGTCGCTTCAGTCCCTCTGTCTGATGTCCCTTCTCCGGAAAAGAGGGAACGACACGCCGATCAGGATCGCGGTGACGGCGGCGAGCAGCGCGGCACTGCTCCAGTCCATGCCGTTGTTGAGCGGATCGTTGCCCAGGTAGTAGTGGAAGGGTGAGAGCTGCTGGAAGCCGGCGAGGTTCTCGTTGACCTCGCCGAGCGCGTTGAGGACGTGCATGAAGACGGCGGCGCCGATGGCCACCCACATGGCCACCCTCGTGCGCCCCGTGCCCGCGCCGATGGCGAGCGCCAGGGCGCCGAACAACAGACCGACGAGGATCAGCAGCGCACAGGTCGCGGCGATGTCCGCGATGTCCATCCCCAGACCGCCCGCCACAGAGCCGAGCGCGACGCCGCCGAAGGTCGCCAGGCCGACGAGAGCGCCGAAGAGCACCATCGTGATGGTCTTCTCGGCCAGGACGCGCGATCGGCTGACGGGGTTGGCCAGCAGGAGGCCCATCGTCCGCCTGGACTCCTCGCCTGCCACGGCGCCGGCGCCGATCGCGATGGTCACGACCATGACCACGATGGGAGCCATCATCCCGAACGTCTCTATCTGGTAGTAGCCCTCCGCGGTGCTCAGGTCTCCGCCCCCGAACAGCGCGAGCATCTCCGCGGGAAGCTGGTCTCCCATGGCGAGGGTCTCCTCGGGCATCAGGCTGTAGAACGGCCCGAGAACGAAGCCCTGGATGAGGAACACGTACGCCGCCGCGACCAGGAGCATCGTCTGGTACTCGGACGCGGTCTTGAGCCAGATCGACGAGACGCGGGCTGCGCCGGCGAGACGGCCGATGAGCTTGTCGGCCGTCGGGTTCCGGCGGATCCGGTCCAGGATCGTGACACCGGTGGACTGACCCTTGAGGTCCCGCCGCTCGAGGCCGATGACCGCGCCCCCGGCAAGGAGCGCCGACGCGCCGAGCAAGACTCCGATGTCGCCCCAGGCGATTCCGTTGTACAGAGGAGCGCTGCCGTCGAAGTAGTGCCACGGGAAGATCCTGACCCAGCCCTCGCCCCCTTCGACGAGCGGCAGGAGGCCGACCGCGAAGAAGGAGACGACCATCACGCCGATGGAGACGCCCAGCGCGGCGCCACGGTTTCCGGTCCACGCGCCGACGAACAGCGCGAGGAATCCGTAGAACAGGGAGTTGGCGAACAGATGCACGCCGAGCGCCCCCACGCGCATGTCTCCGGTCGAGACACCGAGCAGGGCAGCCGAGAGCAGCGTAGCGCCGGCAAGAGCGGCCACGCTCACCGTCGTGAACAGGACGAGGGACAGCGCCTTGGAGATGAGCACGTGACGGCGGCTCTTGGGGTTGCCGAGCAGAAGTCCGAGGGTCCCGGCGCGTTCCTCTCCGGCGATCGATGCGGCCCCCATCGTGAACGCCATCGCCGCGATGACCATGGCTCCGTAGCTGCCCATGACGACGGCGATGGAGAGCGCGCCGACGTCCATGTCCCCCTGGAGCCCGAGGAGCGAGAGGTAGGCCTCGGGCATGCTCGCGAAGATCTCGAGGTCGATGTTCTGGTAGGTCGCCATCACCAGCAGGCCCATCGCCGCCAGAGTGACCATGGCGATGGTCCAGCCTCTCCAGCGATCCCTGGTCGTCTTGAGAAGGACGCTCGCGAGCATCAGCCGGCCACCTCCTCATCCTCGTAGTACGTGAGGAAGATCTCTTCGAGGTCGGCGGCGTGTGTGCTCAGGTCGACGATGGAGTACCGTCCCTCGGCGGCCTTGAGCAGCGCGCCCATGTCGCCGCCGAAGGTCATGAGCACGTGGTTGTTCTGAGCTCTCACATCGCGCACGCCGTCGACGGCTTCGAACACCGAGGCGTCCGCCGGCGTGTCGAGCTCGAGCTCGACCTGGCGCATCGCCTTGGCCCGAAGCGCCTGGACGGTCTCCAGCGCGATGAGCTTGCCGTGGCGGATGATGCCCACACGGTCGGCCACGCGCTGGACCTCGGAGAGGGTGTGACTGGAGAGGAACACCGTGCGCCCTTCACCTGCGACTTCGCGCATCATCTTCTGCAGCTCACGCTGCACGAGCGGGTCGAGCCCGGCGCTGGGCTCGTCCATGATGATGACCTCGGGCTTGTTCATGAAGGTCTGGATCAGGCCGACCTTCTGGCGATTGCCCGAGGAGAGATCGCCGACCTTTCTGGAGAGGTCCGCGGTGAGGCGCTCGGCGAGAGCGTCGACGAACTCCCAGTCGACACCACCGCGGAGGTTGGCGAAGTACGTGATCGTGTCCTTGCCGGTGAGGTTCGGATACATGGCCAGGTCACCGGGCAGGTAGCCGAGATCCCTGCGGATCGCGACTGAATCCTTGTGCGTGTCCTTCCCCAGGATCGAGGCCGTACCTCTCGTGGCCCGGATCTCGTCCATCAGCGTCCGGATGGTGGTCGTCTTGCCGGCCCCGTTGGGACCGAGGAAGCCGAACACCTCACCCGCGTGGATGTCGAGATCCAGATCCACCAGCGCCTCGACGCTGCCATAGTGCTTGGTGAGACCCCTGGTCTGGATGGCGATGCCGCTCATGAAGCCACTTCCTTCCCCTCATCGGCGACCGCCTCGCCCGTGACGAGGGCGTCTCGCACCAGCTCGAACATCGCGTCCGTCATCGTTCCATCGTGCATGAGCTCCAGCATCGGCTCGAGATAGGCGCTCGCCTCGGTGGGGCGCTCGAGGGTCTCTGTGGCGTCGACACCGAGCAGCCTCTCCAGGTGACGGCCGAGCACCAGGTTGCCGAGCGACCACGTGACCAGGAGCGCCGCGCGAGCGCGTGGGTAGGCCGTGGGCCGCATCATTCCCGACTCCACCATCTGCTCCGAGTAGTCGACGGCGTCGGCGACCAGTTCGTCGACCAGGGCGTCGACCTGGGGAGAGCCGTCAACCAGCACCCGGGACAGGTAGTCGGCGATCGGCGGGCCTTCGGACTGTTGCTTGAGTACGTCCATCGGGTCCATGGCCAGACCCGCCGCCGCTGCATCCTCCTTGATCCGCCGGATGCGGGCGGCGATGCTCTCGTCGCACGCCGAGCGAAGACCCTCCATGGACCCGAAGTGGTGGATGACGAGAGCGGGAGAGACCCCGGCGACCTCGGCCACGTTTCGCGCCGTCATGGCCTTGGCGCCTCGCTCTGCAACGCAATGGATCGCCGCATCCCGGATGCGCGCCTTGGTCGTGCGGTCGTCTGCTGGAGTTGAACGCATGTACAGGAGTCTAAACTGCTGTTCAATAGGCGGCAAGTCGAACGGCGTTGACGATGTCGGAAGGCCCCTCCAGGGCGCCGCCCGGTAGCAGTCCCGGCTGGCGGTAGTCGTGAGAGAGCGACTACCATCAGGCGGGAGGTGGTGGCGTGCGTCGACTCGCCCGCATCATCGTCAGCGTGCTCATCATCGCCGGGCTCACCGCCGGAGTCTTCGGCTGTGGCCTTGCCGTGCAGTGGCTGCAGCGCCAGGACGGGCTCAAGGCGGCGCGCGACCAGCGGCCGCAGGAGCCCGTCGCGTTCTCCTCGCTGAACCGCTACACGCGGGAGGCGGCCGGCGAGGCTTGGTTCCGCCGCTACTTCACCACCATGGTCTTCTCGAAGGAGGCAGGCGCAGCCGGCGGCTCGACGGGAGTGGTCGCGAAGTGGGAGCGGCCGCGAGTGGTGATCAGGCTGCTGAACGGCGGCGGTCCGGGCGTGGAGAGCTACTTGCGCGGGCTGGTCCGCCGGCTGGATCGCATGCAGGGCGAAGTCCGTTTCGTCGTCGGCGACGACGCGCCGCGCATCACCATCAGGTTCCTGTCGCACGACGAGTACGTACGCAGCCAGGGGAAGAACAGCGTCGGCAACACCCGTACTCGCTACTTCAAGACCTCGCCGGGCATCATCAGCGCCAGGATCACGATCGACGCCGGGAAGCCGGGCGCCCGGGACCAGGTCAAGTCCACCCTGATCCACGAGCTCACCCACGCCATCGGCTGCAACGGGCACTTTCGCGCCCCTGAGGACCGCCGCCGCAGCGTCCTCTATGAGTCGAGTCCCCTCACTGCCTGGAGCCAGTCGGACGCCGCGGTGATCCGCATCCTGTACTCGCCCTGGATACGCACGGGCATGACCGCGGCGAAGGCCCGGAGTTCGTTGCGCCGCTACGGGCGCTCAGGAGACTGAAGCCTCCGTCCGGCCTCGCCCCGCAGCCGACCCCGCCTGACGGTCCGACGGCTACCTCCACCACCTCTCGTCTGCGGATCAGGCGGATGGATCGTCGGCCCCTGAGGCCTCGAGGCGTTGCCGCGGGGCGTTCGGCCAGGAGAGGCACGTTCTGCTACGGCGCCCTGCGGCGCGGGCCGTCGTTACTGCCGCGCCATCAGCATGCGCATCTTCGCCTCATCGTCCTCGATCAGCCGGCCGCTCACGTCCACCACGACCTTGTGCAACTTGCCGCCGAACTCCGCAGGCGGTGAGTAGTCTGGGGTCACGGGTGCGCCGGTCGCGCGGCCGCACAGCACGCCGCTCGTGAGACCCAGAGCGAGCGGGGTCGTGACGGGGACCTCGGCTGCGCCTACAAGCTCGCCGTCGATGTAGAGCTGCGCCCGGCCGGCGGAACCCCGTCCCTTCGCCAGGTCGGGCGGCGAGGTGGCCTCGAACTCGAAGCGCAGCTCATGCTCGCCTGCCGGCACCGGATCGGGTGACTCGACGTAGTAGCGTTCTTTGTCCACGTAGTTGTGGCACCACTTCAGCCTGCCATCCTTCAGATAGAACGAGTAGCCGCTGTCGATGCCCCCGTGACAGAGGAGCACGCCATCGGCTCCGCCTTCGGGTATCTGGACGAACGCCGTGATGCTGTGGCTTCGGTTCAGCAGATTGACCGCAGCGTTGCTTGCGACCGACTGCGTGCCGGGATAGTAGGTGTAGGTCGTCCGGTCCTTCGCGATCACCGGGCGCTCTTCCGCGAACCGTTGGATGCCCCGGCCGTCGACCGGCAGGACGTTGTACTTCCCGGCTTCGACGTACCACTGCCCGATCAGCTCGATGAGCTTGTCGCGGTGGTCGGCGGCGATGTCGTGGTTCTCGGCGAAGTCCTCATCGATGTGGTAGAGCTCCCAGTGTCCGGCGTCGAGCTCAGTGAGCTTCTCGTGGGGGATCGGCGTGCCGAACGGCATGCCGGCTTCCGCGAACGACGGGCCCGGCCACGGGCACACCGCCCGCCATCCGTCCTGGTAGATCGAGCGGTGCCCCATCATCTCGAAGTACTGCGTGCGATGCCTGCTCGGCGCATCCGGGTCCCCGAAGGTGTGCGCGAAGCTCACGCCCTCGAGCGGCGACTGCGTCACGCCCTTGATGCTCGCGGGCGGGTCTATGCCGAGCGTGTCGAGGACGGTCGGCACCATGTCGATGGCGTGCGCGTACTGCGCGCGGATCTCGCCCCGGCTCTCGATACCGGCGGGCCAGCTGACCACGAACGGGTCGCTGATGCCGCCGCGGTAGGTCTCGCGCTTCCAGCGGCGGAACGGCGTATCGCCCGCCCACGTCCAGCCCCACGCGTAGTGGTTGAACGTGGTCGGCGAACCAAGTTCGTCGATACGCGCGAGGTTCTCCTCGAGCGACTCCGGCACGTTGTTGAAGAAGAGGTTCTCGTTGACCGACCCGGTCGGCCCGCCTTCCGACGAGGCGCCGTTGTCCGAGATGACCATGATGAGCGTGTTGTCGAGCTCGCCGAGGTCTCTGAGGAAGTCGACGACGCGCCCGATGTGGTAGTCGGTGTGGGTGAGGTAGCCCGCGAAGACCTCCATCATGCGCGCGTAGAGGCGACGCTCGCCGTCCGAGAGCGAGTCCCACCTCGGCACGTCCGGGTCGTGGCGCGACAGCTCGGCGTCGGCCGGAGCGATCCCAAGCTCCTTCTGGCGCGCGAACGTCTTCTCGCGATACGCCTCCCAGCCGTCGTCGAACTGGCCGGCGTAGGCATCCGCCCACTCCTTCGGCACGTGATGCGGCGCGTGTTGGGCGCCGGTCGAGTAGTAGAGGAAGAACGGCTTGTTCGGTGCCACCTGCTTCGCGTCGGCGATGAACGCAATGGCGCGGTCCGCGAGATCTTCGTTGAGCGTGTAGCCCTCTTCGGGAGTCTTGGGCGGCTCGACTTGATGGTTGTCGTAGACGAGCTCGGGATAGTACTGGTGGGTCTCCCCGCCGAGGAACCCGTAGAAGCGCTCGAAACCGCGGCCGAGCGGCCAGCGGTCGTAGGGGCCGGCCGCCGAGATCTGATCGGCGGCCGTGAGATGCCACTTGCCGAGTGCGTACGTGTTGTAGCCGTGCTGAAGGAGCATCTCGGACAAGAAGCCGTTCTCGAGCGGCACGTAGCCGTCGGCCCCGGGGTATCCGGTGGACGCCTCGGTGATGCACGACATGTGGTTCGAGTGGTGGTTGCGGCCGGTCATGATGCAGGTCCGCGTGGGAGAGCACAGGGCCGTCGTATGCATGTTGTTGTAGACGAGGCCCTGCGCCGCGATCGCGTCCAGATTGGGCGTGTCGATCGGACTCCCGAAACAGCCAAACTGCCCGTAGCCGGTGTCATCGAGCACGATGAACAGGACGTTCGGCGCGCCGTCGCGCGCTCGGCGTGGCTCCGGCCATGCAGGCTCGCTGACGTCGAAGGTGCGACCGATGACCCCTGGGAAGGCGGATTCGGGCGGGTACTCACGAAGCGACATGGTGTTCCCCCTCAGTACGTCGAACGACGGTCTCCACGGCAGAGCCACAGAGGCAGTCCTACCCGCTCGCTAGGCAACCCATCCGGCAGATGCCGTGTCGCCGCACACAGCACAACAGCCCGGCCGCCTGCACGGCGAGCGAGGCTGCTTCCTGTCTGCTGGCGGAGAAGGAGGGATTCGAACCCTCGAGATGCCTAAGGACGTCTCGCGGTTTTCGAGTTCGCGGCTGGGCTCCGCAGGCATCCGCATCCGTCCTCACTCGGCCGTGAAAATACCTGCATATGCCCATAGTGCTCCCTCAGGTGGCCGTGCCGGCCCGCACCCACCCGTAGGCAGCTTGGCCCCAAACCGGCCCCAGGATCGCCGGCGCGAGAAGCACCCGGGGTCTTTGAGGATCGACCCCCGCCTCAGCGCGGTGGTGCCCTTCTGTCTTTGCCCGCGCTCCCAGCCGGGCACCCTCTCGGGGATTTGGCCCACGCCAACAGAAGGTCAGGTCCTCTCCAGAGCAGACACGGACATGAATCGGCGGCAGCGGTGCCCATGCGGCGGCGCTGAGTGCGTAGCCGAGCGCAGGGGTTGCGTCCATCGCCTACGAGGCCATCAGCGGCTTCAAGATTCGCGACAGACTTCAAGCGTGGGTCAGCCGCGCCATGGGTGCCGACGCAGCGACGCGACGCCAAGCCGGACTCTTCGAGCTGGCATCGTGGGCAACCCCCGTGTGACATCGGCACGCCCGCCCTGGGCGAGGCACTGAACATCTCCGCAGTGGGGCCGCGCCCAGGTCTGCACGAGTTCGGCGATCAGCTCCCAGTTGTCGCTTGGAGGCCAAATGCGAGAAGATGCATCCTGACGACAGGGGGGAAGTCATGGTGGATCGCGCAGCGCTCACGGAATCGAGGTGACGTCCGGTGTGGTCTTTCGCCGTGCTCTTTACCGTAAGTACCTGGGTCGTCGGGTTCATCGTCTTCCTGGCGTGCCTCGCGGCAGCAGAGGTCGGCTATTTGCTGGGCAGGCGTGGCGCGAAGTCGGGCACCGCCAAGAAGGAGCATATGGGTGCCGTTCAGGCGGCAGTCGCCGCGT
>DASRZL010000080.1:0-9512 GCA_035686425.1 Thermoleophilia bacterium | reverse complement strand
GAGGCATGCGGCGCTGAGCGACACGCGCAGCGCCACGAACGTCAGGGCGTCCGAGTAGTCCAGCGCGACCTTGGTCGCGATCCAGCCGTAGCCCCAGACCGGCCCGAGGATGACGAGGGCGAGGATGCCGAGGTCACGCGTGCGCGTCGTCCTCTGGAGGTCGTCTGCCATACGCTCATGCTAGCCGACGCCGAGGGCCCTCGCTCCGTGACGCTTCACTCACGCTTCGCTGCAGAATGCAGCGAACACAGAGGTGCGAAAGCCGTTGTCGTGCCGTCCGCCGGGGAGGCCCGAGACGGCCCTGTTCTCAGATCAGGCTATCTTCGACCAGTCTCAGGCCGGTGATGCTCTCCGGCTCGCCGCCTCGGAACTTCATCTCCGAGGTGATGCCGCTGTCGAGCAGGGTGCCGGCGCCGAGAACGGCGGCGGCGATCAGGAGTGCGAACACGGCGATGGTGCGGAACGGGTGGGTGACGGCGGTGCGCGCCAGTCGCTCCGTGACGCCGGCGCGTGTCGCGGCGCTGGTCTTCGTGGCGGACTGCCGACGCTTCATGGTGACCCCCAGGTCATCGGTTCCCTTCAATGAGGAAGAGGCCACGAGGCCGGGCGCCGAGACGAATCGCCCGGCGGCGGTGAGCGCTGGGGGGCGCAGGGAGGGATAGTGCGGGAGCCCGCTCTACCTCGGGCGAGGGAGTGGAGACCGGCGAGCGGTAGGCGGCGCCGCGAGGCCTCGGACGACGCAGCCTCACCCGGTCTTGACGCCGGCCACGGCGCGTACCTCAGGCGGGGTAACTCGCCTCGCGGACGTCTGCCGAAGCCCGGGCCGGCGGGTATGCCCGACCATATGTGCGCCTCACCGCAGAGAACGGCACGGAACGCCCGGCGACGCCGCCGTGGTCGACCTAGTCGGTCACCGGCCCGACGGCATCCTCGCCCGTGGGCGCAGCTCCGGAAGGCTCGGCCTCGAGGGTGAGATGCTGAAGATGCGCGCAGCTGCGCGCCGGCGCTCGGCTGAGGCAGGCCCGCTCCCGGCGCAGCACCGGCGCGGCGACGAGCACGCCGGTCAGTGCGATCGCCCCACAAACCGCGAAGATCCAGCCGCCGATCGCGCCGTAGATGAGCGGCGCGGTCAGCGTGCCGACGAAAGCAGCCCCCTGCATGGACATCTGCTCGATCCCTTGCACGCTGCCCAGCCAGCGAGGTGGGCTGAGTTGTACGAGCAGCGCCTGCTTCGCGGGGAACGCGACGGCGAAGGCGAGACCGCCCATGACCCCCGCGCCGAGGTACACGACGGGGTTGTCGCTCAGGGAGAACACGAACCACATGAGCGCCTGGGCGCCGAAGCCGGCGACCATGAGGGCGTAGCGACTGTGCCGGTCGGCGAGGCGCCCGCCGGCGAACGCGAGCAGCATCGGAGCGCTGAACGCGATCCAGGTCAGGCCGATGAAGGCGAACGAGTGGCCGAGAGACACGAGCCAGAGGCTCCACACGACCTCCCAGGCGCCCATCGTGAACTCCGCCGTGGCGACGACGAGCAGGATCGCGAGGATCGGAGCGCTGAGGAGGCTGCGCAAGGGAGGGCGCACCGCCGGGCGCTGCCGTGCCTGTGCTGCGTGCGCCGGCTCGCGGATGAACAGGGCCAGGGCGATGGCGGCCACCAGCGACAGCGCCGAGCCGAAGAGGAAGATGCTGTAGAAGGCCCACAGCCCTTGACCGCCGCCGAGCTCGTAGAGCGGCCACGCGAGTGCCGGGCCGATCAACAGCCCGCCGAACTGGGCCGTCGTCCACCAGCCGTAGGCCTGGCTGCGGTTGCGGTCCGTCGTGATCTCGGCGACGAACGCCTGGCCGGCCGGCACGACGAGTGCGACGCCCATCCCTTCGAGCAGGCGAAAGAGGACGAAGAGCGCGGGCTCCGTCGTGGTGATGAAGAGCAAGGTGGCGACGGCGTAGAGCAGTGTGCCGCCGACGAGCAGCGGCTTGCGACCGACTCTGTCGCTCAGGCGTCCCGCCGCCGGCGAGACGGTGAACACGCCGACGAAATAGGCGCCGGCGATGACGCCGATCCACCAGAGCGAGGCGCCGGCTTCCTGCTGCAGAAACAGGGGCAGGTAGGGGAAGATCGCGCCGCCGCCCGCCCACACGACGAAGTCGCTGGCGGCGACCACGGCGAGCTGGCGGCGCCCGTGGGGCACCGCCCACGCGCCCTTCGCCGAGTCCGTTCCCGACCGTGAGGTAGCGGGGCGGCGCTCGTCGTCGCCGTGGATGTCTGGTGGATGCTGAGTCATGAGCGCGAGAGGTCCGCTCAGTGAGTACCCGGGGAGCCGAGCCCGCACACTGTCCTGGATGCGCGCCCGGGGTCTCCCGGAGCGGTCGTCTCGGGCGCGCGCCGCGGCATCCGCCACTCGGGCGCCCCGCTCGACGAGCGCCCGGAGGCGCTTCTCACGTCGCTGAGGCGCACGCCTGGGCGCGGCGGTCCGCCGCTCAGTAGGCCCCGTCCGCCTGCTTCGCGCTCTTGCGACGCTCCATGATCGCCTGCAGCAGGGGCGTCACCACGAGCCGGATCGCCATCTCCATCTTGCCGCCCGGGACGACGATGCAGTTGCGGCGCGACATGAACGAGTCGTGGATCATGGTGAGCAGGTAAGGGAAGTCCACGCCCGCGGGGTCGCGGAAGCGCACGATGACCAGCGACTCATCCAGGGTCGGGATGTCCCGAGCGACGAAGGGGTTCGATGTGTCGACCACCGGGACGCGCTGGAAGTTGACGTGGGTGTGCGAGAACTGCGGCGTGATGTAGTGGACGTAATCGTGCATGCGCCGCAGGATGGTGTCGGTCGCGGCCTCGACCGAGTAGCCTCTCGCGCGCGTGTCGCGGTGGATCTTCTGGATCCACTCGAGATTGACGATGGGCACCACGCCGATGAGGAGGTCGACGTAGCGGGCGACGTTGATCCCCTCGGCACGGACGCCCCCGTGGAGGCCTTCGTAGAAGAGCAAGTCGGTGTCGGCCGGCAACTCCTCCCACGGAGTGAAGGTGCCGGGCTCGTGGCCGAGGGCGGCCGCCTCTTCCTCGTTGTGTACGTAGTATCTGCGCTTCCCGGTCCCTGAGTCCCCGTACGTGCGGAACAGGACCTCCAGCTCCTCGAAGAGATTGGCGCGGGGGCCGAAGTGGCTCACCGGGCGATCGCCCCTGCTCTCGGCCTCCGCGATGGCCTGCTTCATCTCCTCGCGATCGTACTTGTGGAAGCTGTCCCCCTCGACGACCGCTGCGCGGATGTTCTCCCGATGGAAGATGTGCTCGAAGGACGTCTTGACGGTGCTCGTTCCGGCGCCGCTCGAGCCGGTGACTGCGATGACCGGGTGCCTGCTGGACATGTGCCGACCCCTCCCTACTCCTCGTTCACGAGACGCCCAGGACCGAGCGCCAGTCCGGGTACAACGTGTCGGCGTCGGCGGGGAAGGACTCGAAGGCGCGCGCGAGCTCGCGGTGCTCCTTTGCGTAGTCGAGCAGGTCGACGCCGGCCGTCCAGGCGTCCACGGACTGGTGCAGAGACAGGGCGCCGGCTACCGGGCCGTCGAGGTGACCGAACGCGCCTCCGCCCGAGGTCTGCACGACGTTGGCGTGGCCGAGGTTCTCGAAGAAGCCGGGGAGGCGCAGGGCGTTCATACCTCCCGAGATCATCGAGCTCGTGGCCTTCATCCCCAGCCACTCCTGGTGGTAGAAGGGGCCGTCGGCCGAGTCACGCTCGATCATGTAGGCGATGGCGCGGTCGGCGGGATCTCCCTCCATCTTGCCGTAGCCCATCGTCCCGGTGTGGATCCCGGAGGCTCCCTGCAGGCGCGCCATCTTGGCGAGCACGAAGGCGGTGTAGCCGCGCTTCGACTGCGGCGACGTCACGGCGCCGTGACCGGCGCGGTGGTAGTGCAGGAACGTGTCCGGGAAGCGGCGCCGGCACGTCGTGACGGCCGCGGGGCCGCCGACGTAGCCGTCCACCAGAAAGGCGACGTGGTCCTCGTTCCCGGCGAACGCCTCGAGCACGGCCTCGCCGCGGGCGACCATCTCCGCAGGGTCGTCGGCGGTGATGTTGGCCGAGAAGAGCTTGGCCTCACCGGTCTCGTCCTGGGCGCGGCGCATGGCGTCGGCCACCAGCCGCATGGTCTCGCGGTACGGAGCGAAGACCTGGTTACCCTGGGGCTCGTCGTTCTTGACGAAATCGCCGCCCAGCCAGAACTGGTGGCAGGCGGTCGCGAACAACTCCGGACGCAGTCCCAGCTTGGGCTTGATGATCGTGCCGACGATCATCCCTCCGTTCTCGAGCGGCCGACCGAGCACACGCCAGAAGTCGCTGATGTTGCGGCGTGGGCCGTCGAAGAGTCGTAGGTATTCGGGCGGGACGTAGAAGTCGTGCATCTTGGCCCACTCGACGTCGCCCATGCCCTGGTTGTTGCCGATGGCGAGCGTGAGGAACGAGACGATCATCGCCTTGCCGTCCGTGACATTCCGGTCGAAGAGTTCGAGCGGATAGGCGATCTTCATGAGTTGGGTGGCCTCGTCCGCTTCGTAGACGATGGCGTCCACCGAGCGCGTGAAGTCGTCGGTCGTGGAGACCTCGACGTTGGTGCCCGTGGAGGATTCGGCGGCGAAGTGCGCCGCCGTGGCGAGATAGTCGTAGCCGGCCTTGGGCTTCATGCGGTAGGCACAGAGGACGTGACGTCCACTCCTGATGAGCTCGTCCTCGCTGAGAGTGAGATCGGCGTAGCGGCTGGATTGGTCCACCTTCTGCCTCCTGAATGCGCCGAGAGATGCACGTGCGCGGACTGCCCGGTGACCTCCCGTCTTGGGGAACCTCTAATCTGCCCGCGCACCTGCCCGCGGTAAACGCAGTGCTGCACACCCGCGGACTCTGTTCGCGCCGTCCGCGACCGGCCCGGATCCCCGACCGTTCATGTCCCCGCCCCTTGTGGCGTAGCCGGTCCCGTGTGGGTGCGGACTCCATGGGGTGTCGCCCGGCTTGTCACGGCCTGCGACTCATGTCCCGGAGAAGCGGTCGCCCTCCGTGATCACGCGCGGTCCGCGCAGCGGCGGGGAGTTGGATCGCCGGTACCGACGATCGTGTCGCGGACCGGCACGTCCCTCGCTTGCGCGCCGAGGTCCTGGAGGTCGGACGGACTCGACCCGAGCAGGGCCTGAGCGACGGAGTCGACGGGCTCGACGATGGTGACCCCACCGGGGGACACCGTGTCAGGTGATTCAGTCCGAATCAGTCGGCGCGCCGGCGTGTGCGGCTATGCGGGCCTTCGCCGCCTCCAACTCGCCCTCAGGCCACTCGTCGATCGCGCCATCATTCGAGAAGTACTCGGCAGAGAAGTCGCGGGCGAAGCGCCACGGGTAATAGCGATCGACCTGCTGGTGCGTCACCCCGTCGTTCTGGTACCAGAGGTCGAGGATCGCGATGTCGATCGTGTCGGAGAGCCCGAACCCGACGCGGACCTCGGAGCGCCAATCCCCGGTCTCGAAAGCCTCCGCATTCTCCCTCGTGAACTCATCGAGCGCTTTCGCGGTCTCCCGGGGCAGGGCGCCGATGACCTCCATGATGAGGAACTCGAAGAAGAAGTCCATCGGCTTCTCATCGCGCAGATAGGGGGCGAGCGCCGAGTGGACGGCATCCAGAGACGTCGGGAACGGGGACGGCTGCAGGTCTCGCGGTGACCTACTCCTACGGGCGAATGGATTCCACATCCCCAAGGTCCTTTCTCGTCCTCTTGATCGTGAGGCAGTCCGCACCGCGGTCGCCGCGCTGGGGGCCGTGTGGGGAGGCCTACTCCGCCTTCGCCCGATGTCGGTGCCGGCGCAGGCCCACCATCGGGAGGACCAGCAGGATCGTGGTCTCGAGGAGGTAGAGGCCGACGGCGACGAGCGGTGCCACGAGTGCCATGGCGAGCGCAAAGAGGTTCACACCGATCGAGATCCACCGCTGTCGAGCTGCGCGCTCCAGCATCCAATCGGCGACGTCGTCCACCAGCAGCGCCGGCTCCCGCGCCACGTAGAGCATGAGCAGGCTGAGCGCGAGCGACGCGAACAGCACGTCCAGGCCATAGAGAAGCACGGCGGTCTTCACCCCCGGTCCGCTCAGGTGCGTGACCATGAGGCTCGTTGCGAAAGGGAGCAGACCGACGAAGAGCAGCAGCAGAAGGTTCATGGCGTACGCGACGGCGTCCCCTCGCTTCATGAACGTGGTCACTCTTGAGTGCGTGATCCAGATGCCGCCGATGAACGCGAAGCTGATGTAGTAGCCGAGGAATTCGGCCCATTGTTCGCGCAGTGCCGGCAGCAGGTCGGCAGCCTCGCCCGGCACGGGGATCTCAAGCACCAACAGCGTGATCGCGATGGCGAAGACGCCATCGGAGAACGCGTTGAAACGGTCGAGGTCGAGATGCCTTGTTTCTCGCACCGCGGTCTCGCCGTGCTCGGCTTGCTCGTGCGACTCGTCGCTCACGATGGACCCTCCCGTCGCATACGTGGCATCTTCTCGTTCGAGGGGAGGGCCCCTTTGTTCGGCGGCCGCCGGCACGGCGCCTCTCGCTTCGCCCGCGGAGGCGATACAGTGTGCGCGAAGGATCGTGCGTGCAGCCCGCATCCCGAACTGGCTGGAACCGCTTGATCGTGAAGTGACTGCTGCGCCCGGTCATCGAAGGCCGCGCGGCGGCTCGCGAAGAGGAGGATGAACATGCCGGGATCGCCTGACTCGTCCGAGTACATGAGGGGTCTGCCGCCGGCCTCGGACCGGCTCGTGACTCGCGAGGTGCGCTGGGAGGATCCTCCCTACAACCGCTGGGCCTTCCAGCACGTCCGGGAGTTCATCCCGACCGCGAGCATCCATCGCGGGCCGGGCCCGACCTCGGTGCTCGAGCGCCGGTCGCGAGACGTGCTGGGCGTTCAGTGCGGCCTCCCCGACGGCAAGCAGTCGACCGCCGGCGAGTGGCTTTCGGACTCGTTCACCGACGGCTTTCTGGTCCTTCATCGGGGGCGCATCGTCGCGGAGCACTACTTCAACCGGATGCGCCCACACACGACGCACCTCCTGCAGTCGGTTTCCAAGTCGATCGTCGGCACCCTGGCGGGGATCCTCGCCTCCCGCGATCAGCTCCGGCTGGACGGTCGGGTGACGGGCTACATACCCGAGCTCGCGGGATCGAGCTTCGAGGGCGCCACGATCCAGCAGCTCCTCGACATGCGGACCGGCACCAGGTTCAACGAGGACTATGAGGACCCCACCGCCGAGGTGCGCGCCTACGAGACAGTCATCGGCTGGGCGCCGCCGCTCGAGCCGATGGCGGCATCGGGTCTCTACGAGTACATCTCGCGGCTGGAGAACGCCTCCGACCACGGTGGGCCTTTCGCCTATCGATCGATCCTCACCGACCTCCTCGGCTGGGTCCTCGAGAGGGCGTCCGGGCTGCGGCTGCCGGAGCTGCTCAGCCGGGAGATCTGGGCTCCGCTGGGGGCCGAGTTCGACGCGGACGTGACGGTCGACCGCCACGGCTCCTCGCTCGCTGACGGAGGCATCTGCGCGACGCTGCGAGACATGGGCCGGTTCGGGCAGATGTACCTTCAGGGGGGAGTCTTCAACGGTCGGAGCATCGTGCCGCACGAGTGGGTCGCCGACTGCCGCACGGGCAACGACGACGTGCGCCGGGCCTTCACGGAGTCTCCCGAGGGCGCCTCGTACCCGGGCTGGTTCTACCACAACAAGTGGTGGGTGAAGGACTCGGGGAAGGGGGTGTTCATGGGCCTCGGCATCTACGGGCAGATGGTCTTCATCCACGCCGCGGCGGAGATGGTCGGGGTCAAGCTCTCCACGTGGCCGGTCGCGGACGATGACGAGTTCCTCCAGCGCGACGTTCGCGGCATGGAGGCCGTCGCGGAGTGGCTGAGCGGGGTGGCGACGACTCGGTAGCGCGACGGATCAGGCTCCACCGGCGATCGCCGACAGCTACGCCGGCAACCTGGCGACGGCCACCCGGCTCGGCTGCTCGGGATCGTAGCGCACCGTGAGGCCGGCGCCGGGCCGCACCTTGTGCAGGGAGGAGGTCACGATCGCCGCGGTCGTCTCCGCCTGGTAGCTCGGCCCATCGGCTCGCTGGACGGTCAGGGAGAGCCGGACAAGATCGGCCGCGCCGTCGAACAGGACGATGCCGGTCCGCTGCGAGTCCCGCACGATCGCCGCGGCCTCGACACCGCGCGTCGTCAGTTCGTCCTGCAGCAGCTCGCTGTCGAGCACCAGCTGATGGGCTTGCTCCGGATCCAGTCCTTCTGCCTGCACCATGGTGGAGAGCGGCCCCAGCAGATTCGTGATGACGGCCTGGCCCTTTTCGTCCGCGTCGTAGCGGACCACTGCCGCTGCGCCGGGCTGAGCCTTGCCGAGGTCCAGCACGTTGATGAAGGTCGTCGCCACGGCGACGAACGCCGGGTCGGCCCTGGGCTCTACCTGCAGCTGCATCGTCACCTCGAAGCTCTGGAATCCCCCCGATTCAATGCTGCTGCCCGTCTGTCGCGCGCTGATCACGGTCGCCGTTGCGAACACGCCCTCCGCCAGAAGTCTCGCGTTACTCGACCGCTGCCGGCGCAGGCGCCGCAAGCGTGGACCCACGACCACGGCGTAGACGACGAAGGCTACGAGAAGAATGAGGCCGGCAACGACCACCGGCCAGAGATTCGCCAGGGCGCCGGACGTCTCACCCATGAGGCACCTCCAGGTAGCTTGAGCCATCCGTCCGACGCGGCAAGGTCTCGATGCCCCCTTGTCGGCGTCGGTCGTACGAACATGGTACTCCGCGCCGATAATGAAGCTGCTTCTGCCGGCGTTGACCCCGTCGCCCGGTGCCCCGCTCGCTTCAGTCGCCGCTTCCGCTCCTGCGGCCATCTGTCAGTCCGGGTTCCCGGAGCAGAGCCAGAACGACGTGGCCCTGCGCATCTGTCGTAACTTCGCCCGCGCCGCCGGCTTCGACTGGGCAGGCGAGATCCCCATGGGTGGCGGTGGCATGATCGACGGCCGTCCCGTGGCCGACCTCGGCGGCCAGGTGCGCCGCCGGGCCCGCGCGTTGGCGCTCACCGCCGACGCGCTCTGCGAAGGCCGGGACGTTCCGGACGAGGCCGTGACGGCGATGGGCAAGCTGCCCACTCCGGCGGCGGTCTATCGTGCCGGTGGCAATCTGGGGTGGCGCAGGCAGGCGAAGAAGGCGGGCGTGCGCTCACAGGTGGCGGCGCGGCCGTTCGAGGAGCCGCGAGGCGAGACGCCGGCGGCCGAAAGGCCGCCGGCGTCTCGCCTGCGTCGCGCCACCGAACACTACCGGGGCATGGTCATCGCCGACGGTATCGGCTGCTCCGTCTGCGCCGGCTCGAGGCGGAAGGATCACATCGTCTCATCGCCCACTCAGTACGGCCAGATGGGCGACCAGTCACTGTTCCCGTTGCCCGGGCCGGGGGACTCGGGAGCCGGAAGGGTGTTCAG
>DASRZL010000079.1:0-40991 GCA_035686425.1 Thermoleophilia bacterium | reverse complement strand
CATGACGCCGGCCATCTCGGTGGGCGTGCCGGAGTGGATGGTGCGGCCGATGCTCTCCTCGAGGATGGGGCCGCAGACACCGTCGGCCAAGGGCTCCTGCACGTAGGCCATCGAGGCCTGCAGGAAGATGTCCTCGTCGTAGGTGATGTCCGGGCTGAAGATGCAGAACGGCCCGCGCTCGTCCTCGACCTCGCGCGGCATCCACCAGCGCGTCTCGTGACCGGCGCCGACCTGGTGCACCTGCGGCGCCAGGAAAAGTGACTCGTTCAGTTCGTCCTCGGTGATGAGGATGCGGCGGTGGGTGTCGACGTTGTGCACGCCCACCGCGAGGAAGAACTCCACGGCCGCCTTCCAGATGCGGTCGGCGAGGTCGTCGTCGGCCGGCACCGGCGTTGCCGGGTCGTACTTGATCTCGTACTTGCTCACGACCTCCTGCATCTTGGGCAGGAAGAGGTCGTACAGGAACTCGTCGTCCTCGCAGTATGGGCCCTCGGCGGCCCGTTCCATGATCTCCCACATCTTCAGGTGCGACATCCCGTCACTCTCCCACGCCCGCGCGTTTGCCGGCCATGACCTCTTCGAGCGTCTTCACCGCGCCGGCGGCGTCCTCGCCCCAGCTGTCGGCGCCGGTCTCGGCGACCCATTCGGCCGTGACCGGGGCGCCGCCGAGGATCACGTGGTAGTTCTCGCGCAGTCCCTTGGCCACGAGGATGTTCACGAGTTCCTTCTGCGCCGGCATGGTCGTGGTCATGAGCGCCGAGGCGCCGATGATGTCGGCGTGGACTTCCTCGGCGCGCTTCACGAAGTCGAGCGGATCCACGTCGCGACCCAGGTCGTAGACCTCGAAGCCGGAGGCGCGCAGCATCGTGATGGCGATGTCCTTGCCGATCTCGTGTACATCGCCCTTCACGGTGCCCAACACCATCACACCCAGGCTCCGTGAAGCGGTGTCGGACGCCAGCAGCGCCGGCTGCAGGACGTCGACGGCCTTCTGCATGGCGCGCGCCGACAGCATGAGCTCCGGCAGGAAGATCTCTCCAGTGCCGAAGCGGTCGCCGACGGCGCGCATGGCGGCGGACAGCTCATCCACCAGCCCGGCGGCGTCGGCGCCCTCCTCGAGTGCGCGTCCGGCCAGGTCGGCGGCCTGGGGGGCGTCGCCCTCCCGGACCGCCTGGACGAGCTCGTCAACGGTACTCATCGACCGACCCTCTCCTCTCGATGAAGTTGATGTGGTGAATGTGCTTCCGGCATTCTACGTGGCGCTGGGCTCGCGTGCTCGTGGAAAACGGGTAGCGCACGGTGTGGTGGACGGCTTCAGGCGGTCCGCCTCCGGCGGTCAGCCTCGGCATCCCCTTCAGAGCCGCGGCCGGCGTGGGTGAGCACTCACTGGTCGAGGTGCGGGTATCGCGGCGACCTGCTGTCGAGATGCGAAACGGGGCGGCGGGCCGTCCGGCCCGCCGCCCCGTGGTCGTCGACCTCAACGTCACGCCTACGCCATCACCGCCGTGATGTCGACGAGGTGCTTCTTGAGTCCCAGCGCCTTCTCGTCCAGCCCGAGGGCGCGGCCGACGAGCTGGCTCAGGAAGACCACCGGTATGCCTTGCCAGTCCGCCTGCTTCTTGGCGATCTCGACCTGGCGACCGTCGAGATTCACCTGGCAGAGCGGGCAGGCGACGATCACGGCCTCGGCGCCGCACGCCTTGGCGTCGGTGAGGATGCGGCCGACGAGGTCGTCGACGATGCCCTGCTCGGTGAGGGCCAGCGCGGCGCCGCAGCAGTCGGTCTTGTAGTTCCAGTCGACCGGCGCGCAGCCGAGCGCCTTGGCGACCTCTTCCATGTGGGTGGGGTACTCGGGGTCGTCGGCCAGCGTGACCTTCGGCGGCCGGGTGAGCAGGCAGCCGTAGTAGCAGGCGACCTTGAGGCCGGCGAACGGCCGCGTGACCTTGGCGCCGAGCTCCTCGAGGCCGACGGCGTGGTAGTAGACGTCGATCAGGTTCTCGACTGTGACGCCGCCGTTGTAGGCGCGGCCGACCACGGCACGTACGTCGGCCGCCGTCTGCTCGTCCTCAGCCACCTCGTGGGCGCCGGTCTTGAAGCGGCTGTAGCACGCCGCACAGGGGACGGCCACGCCGTCGAGCTTCATGTCCTGCTCGACCTTGGCCAGCTCGTTGACGGGCAGAGCGGTGGCGAGCAGTCGGTTGATGGAGTGCGCCGCGGTGTTGCCGCAGCACTCCCAGCCCGGGATCTCCTGGAGCGTGACGTCGAGCGCCCGGGCCGTGGCCCTGAAGCTGGCGTCGAACTCGCCGGAGGTGCCGTGCAGGGAGCAACCGGGGTAGTACGCGAGGGTCTTGCTCATGACGCGCCTCCCGCGTTGGCGGACTCGCGGGCGTTGGTGATGCTCTCTGCTGCCTGGACCATGCGCTTCATGGCCCGCGTGTCGCCCCGCTTGAGCGTGGGGTTGATCTTGCCCTTGAGCACCATCTTGGGGCCGAGCGTGAACCAGTTCTTCGCGCTGCTCGGCCGCTTGAGGACGTCAAGCGTGATGAGCTCGACCTCCCACATGCGGCCCCAGCGCACGAACGAATCGTAGTTGAGCTTGAGCATCGCCGCCGACGGCGTGCCGGCAGGGATACGACCCTGCTTGCGCGCCATGATCTTGAGCTCGTCCATGATGGCCGCGATGTCGATGCCCTGGGGGCACCGGGTGGTGCAGGTCTCGCACCCGGTACACAGCCAGATGAAGCGGTCGTCGAAGACCATGTCGACCTGTCCGAGCTGGACGGCGCGCATGATCTGCGCCGGGTGCATGCCCGCATAGCGGGCCACGGGGCACCCGGACGTGCACTTCTTGCACTGGTAGCACTTGAGCGCGTTCTCGTCACAGCCTGCGGCGATGCGCTGGCTGAGCGTGGCGCTTGGCGAGCACGTGGTCATGCGCGCCTCCTAGGCCACTGCCGGCCGCGGCATCAGGCCGGCGGCCTCGACGATATCGGGCACGGCGATCTCCCACTCGATAGCCATGATGTGCACGCCGGCGACGCCTTCGATCTCGGTGAACTCCTTGATCATCTCGACGGCGATCTTCTTGCCCTCGGCCTGCGAAGGAGCTCCCTTCTCGCACGCGGCCATTCGGTCGACGATGTCCTGAGGGACGTCGATGCCGGGCACGAACTTCTGCATATAGCGTGCGCCGCCGACGCCCTTGAGCGGGGTGATGCCGGCGAGGATCTTGATCTCCTTGTGCAGACCCAGGGCGCGGACCTCCTCCATCCACTTCTTGAACTTGGGGACGTTGAAGATGCACTGCGTCTGGATGAAGTCGGCGCCGGCCTCGATCTTCTTCTTGAGGCGCAGGGCGCGAAACTCGAAGGGATCGGCGAACGGGTTCTCCGCGCAGCCGATGAAGAGCCCGGGACCGATCGGCATCTCCTCGCCGCACTGGAACTTCTTCTCGTCGCGCATGTCCTTGTACATCTTGATGAGGTTGATGGCGTCGAGGTCGTGCACGCCCTTGGCCTCAGGGTGGTTGCCGAAGCTCATGTGGTCGCCGGTGAGGCAGAGGACGTTCTTGATGCCGAGAGTGCTGGCGCCCATGATGTCGGCCTGCATGGCGAGGCGGTTACGGTCGCGGCAGGTCATCTGCATGATCGACTCGAGCCCGTTCTGCTGGGCCGTGTAGGCGGACGCCATGGAGCACACGCGTACCACGGCCGTCTGGTTGTCGGTGATGTTGACGGCGTCAACGTAGCCGTTGAGGATCTTGGCTTTTTCTTCAATGACGGTGACGTCGGTGCTCTTCGGCGGGCCGCACTCGCCGGTGACCGCGAACTTGCCCTCGCTGAGGATCTTCTCGAGGTTGCTGCCAGCTTTGTACTCAGTCGCGGTCATACCGGCTTCGCCTCCTCGCGCACCATCTTCCGCGGGCCGCCGGAGCTGCTCTTGCTCCAGTTCTTCGGCGGCCGGTTGATGTACATCATCTCCTCACGACCCTGCTCCTTGAGGCGCTCCCAGATCAGGTGCCAGGCGCAGTCGATGTCTTCCTTCTCCGGGGTCGTGACCTCGCAGAGCCCGTCGTGCGAACCGCCGCAGGGACCGTTCATGAGGCTCTTGCTGCAGCGCACCACCGGGCAGATGCCGGCCGTCTCGCCGATCACGCACTCGCCGCAGGCGCCGCAGCGCTCGAGCCAGAGGGCGTGTTCCTGCGGCATGCCGAGCATGTTGGTGTTCACGGCCGGCACGACGAGCTGGGGCGAGAACTTCTCAGCCATGCTCTGGATGCCGATACCGCAGGCCATGCTGACGACGATGTCGGCCTCGCCGACCTTGTCGGCGATCATGTCGAGGTACTCCCACTCACACTGGCGGATCGCCGCCGTGTGCTCGACCTCGGCCCCGGTGCCGTCCTGCTCCGCCTTGATGCGCAGCTCGCTGGCCAGGATCTCGGCCTCCTTCTCGCCGCCCGTGAGACAGATGGCGACACAGGTGTCGCACCCGGCCACGAGGACCTTCTTCTTGTCGCCGACGAGCTCGAGGATCTCGTCGAGGGGTTTGCGTTCGGCGGTGATCATTCTGCGTGTCCTTCCTCACTGGCGGCGGACGAAGCTGGGTCGTCCGGCATGGCCGCGTCGCCGAGCGCATCGCGCGCGGCGACGTGTGCGTCCACGCCGGGACGCTTGACTGGATTGGGGCCAAGCGCCTTGATGCGCTCGGTGAACTCGGTGGCCGCGGCTGCGAACTTGGCGCCCTCGGCCGACGACATGTTGTACATCTCCACACGCTCGGGCTCGATGCCGACCTCGGTGAGCAGGTCCTTCACGTGGTTCACACGCTTGCGCGCCCAGAGGTTGCCCTTGAGGTAGTGGCACTCGCCTTCGAGGCAGCCGGCGGCGTACACGCCGTCCGCGCCGGCCTCGATCGCCCTGAGCAGGTGGATGACCTCGAGCTTGCCGGTGCACGGCAGCTTGATCATGCGGATGTTGCTCGGGTACTGCAGGCGCATGCTGCCGGCCAGGTCGGCCGCCGCGTAGGCGCAGTAGTGACACGCGAACACGATGATCTCAGGCTCGAAGTTCGGATCGACCGGCTTCTTCGGCGCCTCGTCCGTTGCCTCGCCAGAGGCTTCGTCGCCCTCCGCCACCGGGGTCTTTACGTCGGCGTCGGCCATGTCAGCTCACCTCCATGAAGAGCGCCTCTTCCTTGGCGAAGACCTGCGCGTCGGTGTAGTGGTGCAGGGTGATCGCCTTGACCGGGCACTCGCTGACGCAGACGCCGCAGCCCTGACAGGCGGCCGCTTCGATCTTCGCCTTCTTGGTCTCGAGGTCGATGACCGGCACCTCGTAGGGGCAGATGCGCACGCACGTGAGGCAGGCTGCGCACTTGTCCACGTCCACCTCGGCGACGACGCCGCCGGCCTTGAGCGTCGGCTTCGCGAGGATGCCCGCGGCGCGACCCGCGGCGGCGTAGGCTTGCGAGATCGTCTCCTCGATGCTCTTGGGGTAGTGCGCCGCGCCGCAGAGGAAGATGCCTTCGGAGCCGAAGTCCACAGGGCGCAGCTTGACGTGCGCCTCGAGGTAGAAACCGTCGGCGGTGAGGGGCACCTTGAGCAGTTTGCTCAGCTCGCTGCCGCCTGCCGACGGCACGGTCGGCGTGGCCAGCACCAGCAGGTCGAGCGGCAACTGCACGTCGCGACCCAGGTACGGGTCGCGGGCAGAGACGCTGACGCTGCCGTTGGCGTCCACCTGCGGAGTAGAGTCGTTGTCGTAGCGCGTGAAGATGACGCCGAGCTCACGCGCCCGCGTGTAGTACTCCTCGAGGAGGCCGAACGTGCGGACCTCCTTGAACCAGACGTACACCGGCCGGCCCGGGTCCTTCTCCTTGAGCGCGATGGCGTTCTTGATGCTCTGCTGGCAGCAGGTGCGCGAGCAGTACGGCTTGTTCTCGTCGAGCGAGCCGGCGCAGAGGATGAAGCCGACCGACTTCGCCTCGGCGAGCGCCGGGTCGTCCTCCTTGAGCATGCGCTCGAGGTCCATCCCGGTGACGACCTTCTGGCTCGAGCCCAGTCCGTAGAGCTCGGGCCTCTCCTCCACGCCGCCGGTGGCGACGATGACGACGCCGTTGTCGACCGCGGTGCGCTTGCCGTCCTTCTCGGCGATCACGCTCGAGAAGTTGCCGATGAAGCCGTGGAAGTCGGCGAGCTCGGCCTCGAGGTGGATTTTGACGTTCGGGTTGTCGACGAGGCGCTGCTCGATCTGCTTGACGAGCTCCGCCGGGTCGTTGCCCTTGATGGTATCGCCGAGGTCCAGCACGTGGCCGCCCAGCTTGGGCGAGCGCTCGATGAGGTGGACCTCGTGGCCCATGTCGCCGAGCGCCAGCGCGCTGGTCATGCCGGCGACGCCCCCGCCGACGACGACGGCGGAGTGCGTCAGCGGGACGTCGACCTTGAACAGCGGCTCGAGCAGGCGGGCCCGGGCCACGCTCATCTGAACCAGTTCCTTGGCCTTCTGCGTGGCCTTCTCCGGCTCCTTGGCGTGCACCCAGCTCGCCTGGTCGCGGATGTTGGCCATCTCGAAGAGGAACGGGTTGAGGCCCGCCTCGCGAAGGGTGTCCTGGAAGATCGGCTCGTGCGTGCGCGGCGTACAACTGGCGACCACGACGCGGTTCAGGTTGTGCTCCTCGATCTTCTCGCGGATGAGGCCCAGGCTGTCGCTGGAGCACGTGTACAGGGTGTCGGTGGCGTACTCCACGCCGGGGAGGTCTTTGGCGTACTCGGCGACGCTCTCGACGCCGATGACGCCGGCGATGTTGCTGCCGCAGTGGCAAACGAAGACGCCGACCCGCGGCTCCTCGCCGACCACGTTCTTCTCGGCCGGGTACTCCTTGTCGACCGTGAGCGTGTGGCGCGAGTCGGCGAGGCCGGTCATCACCTGCGCCGCGGCGGCCGAGGCCTGGGCGACGCTGTCGGGGATGTCCTTGGGCTCGCCGAACGGGCCGACGACGAAGACGCCCTTGCGGCTGGTCTCGAGCGGGTTGAACTCATGTAGCTCGCAGAAGCCGTGCCGGTTAAGCGCCACGCCGACGTGGCCGGCCGCCTCCTGCGCCTTGCGCGCAGGTTCCAGGCCGGCCGAGAGCACCACCATGTCGTAGCGCGTCTCGTGCAGCTCGCCGCCTTCGTCCTCCCAGCTGATCAGGAGGTCCTTGGTGAGCGGGTCTTCCTTGATATACGAGGGGCGCGAACGGACGAACGAGACGCCCTTGTCCAGCGCGCGCTGGTAGAAGGCGTCGAAGCCCTTGCCCTGAGCGCGCATGTCCATGAGGAAGACGGTGGGCTCGCAGTCGGGCTCGTGGTCGATGGTGAGCATCGCCTGCTTGTTGGCGAACGTGCAGCAGACGCTGGAACAGTACTCGTGCTCCTGGTCGCGCGAGCCGACGCACTGGATGAAGGCGATCTTCTTGGGATGCACCGCGTCGCTGCGGCGCTGCACCGAGCCCATGGTCGGCCCGCTGGCGCTGAGCATGCGCTCGTACTCGAGCGCGGAGAGCACGTTGGGGTACCGCCGGTAGCCGTACTCGCTGTTGGCGCCGGGGTCGTGGAGGTCGAAGCCGGTCGCCATGACGACGGCGCCGACCTCGACGTCGATCTCCTTGTCGCGCTCGCCGTGCACCAGAGCGCCGGGGCCACAGGCCCGGACGCACTCCATGCACTCGGAGCAGACGGCGCAGTCGAGGCAGCGCTTGGCCTCATCGACGGCCTGCTCCTCGGAGAAGCCGGTGTTGACCTCGTCCCAGACGATCCTGCGCGCCGCGCCGGGCAGGTGCGGCATGGGCATGCGCGCCATGACGGCGGTCTGCTCGAAGACGGCGTCCTCGGGCCTGGCCTCGTCCATCACGTCGTCCTCGATGGGGAGGAGGTCCTCGCCGCGCAAGTAGTTGTGGATGCTGCGCGCGGCGCGGCGGCCGGCGGCGACGGCCTCGATGGCCGTCCACGGGGCGCTGGCCGCGGCGTCGCCGCCGGCGAACACGCCCTTCTTGCCGGTGCCGAGCGTGGCCTTGTCGGTGAGGATCTGGCCCTTCTCGACCGTGATGCCCTTGGACCCCTCGAGGAAGTCCTCGACCATGCTCTGGCCGATGGCGAAGATGACGGTGTCGCACTCGAGCTCGTACTCGGAGCCGGTGATGGCCACCGGCGGTCGCCAGCCGCGCTCGTCGGGGTCGCCGAGCGAGCAGGCGAGGAACTCGACCTTGCAGGCGCGGCCGGAGTCGTCGGTGACGACCTGCGACGGCATGCACGAGCAGTTGAAGGCGATGCTCTCGTCGAGGCCCTCGGTGAGCTCGTCGTCGGAGGCGGGGACGCTCTGGTCGTCCTCGATACAGTTGATGGTGACCTTCTCGGCGCCGAGCCGGAGTGCGGTGCGCCCGGCGTCGAAGGCGACGTCGCCGCCGCCGATGACGACGACGTTCTTGCCCATGTCGACCTTCTCGCCGAGCGAGGCGGCCTTGAGCACGCTGACGGCGTCGAGGACGCCCTTGGCGTCGGCGCCGGGGACGGGCAGGGTGCGGCCGCCCTGGAGACCGACGGCGAGGTACACGGCCTTGTAGCCGCCGTCCTTCTTCAGGAGGCCGTCGATGGTGAACTCCTTGCCGGCGGCCTTGTTGCACTGCAGATCGACGCCGAGCGCGAGGACGCGGTCGATGTCCTGCTGCAGGGCGGCCTTGGGCAGGCGGTACTCAGGGATGCCGAAGCGCAGCATGCCGCCGGGCTCGGGCTTGCTCTCGAAGACGGTCGTCTCGTAGCCGAGGAGCGCGAGGTCGCGGGCGGCGGTGAGACCGCTGGGGCCTGCCCCGACGATCGCGACCTTCTCCTTGAACTTGACCTCGGCCTTCTCGGGAAGCGGCACGTTGGCGAAGGCGTAGTCGCTGACGAAGCGCTTGAGGCCGGCGATGGCGATGGGCGACTCGACCTCGCCGCGCGTGCAGTCGGTCTCGCACTTGTGCGTGCAGACGCGGCCGCAGACGGCGGGGAAGGGATTCGGTTCGCTGGCGACCGTGTACGCCTCGGCGAAGCGCCCGTCGGCGATGAGGGCGACGTAGCCCTGCGCGCTCGTGTGCACGGCGCACGCGCGCTTGCAGGGGCTGTGGCCCTTCTTGGTCACGTAGTACGTGTTGGGAATCGCCTGCGCGTACAGTTTGGCGATGGCCTTGCGGCCGTTCAGATCCTCGTTGTAGGCGTCGGGCACCGTGACGGGGCAGACCGGCGAGCACTCGCCGCAGCTCGTGCAGATGTCCGGATCCACGAACCTGGCGTGGTGGTAGATCTTGGCGTCGAACTTGCCGGGCTCGCCCTCGAGACCGACGAGCTCGGAGTTGGTGACGATCTCGATGTTCAGGTGCCGGCCGGCCTCGACCAGCTTGGGCGCCAGGGTGCACATCGAGCAGTCGTTGGTGGGGAAGGTCTTGTCGAGCTGGGCCATGTGACCACCGAGGGCGGGAGCCTTCTCGACGAGGTAGACCTTGTACCCCCCTTCGGCAAGGTCGAGCGAGCACTGGATGCCCGCGACGCCGCCGCCGACGACCAGCGCAGCTCCGGTGGACTTGGGTGGTGAACCCGACATACGCACTCCTTTGCGATACGCGGCAGTTCCGGCAACAGTGGGGTGACCACAGACTCAACGGCCCACATTGGTGGAGCAAGTATAGCGGCCCGTTTGTGCACGCGTCCACACGAGCCTGAGGCGGGCGCAAGACTTCCTCAAGTGCTCTGGGGGGCTGAATTTGCACTCCCGCACGAACTCGTCCGTTGGGACGCTTGTCAGTGGATCGACCCGCTACGGTCGAGCTGCGCCGGGACGGCCTGCGGCTGCCCGCCCGGCGCCTCGTCCCGGCCGCGCGACCGGCAGCCATGGGGACCCGGCGTGCGGGCGTCGCGATGCCCCACAGGCGACGGGAGCGATACAATGTGGCGCCGAACGTGGTGGCGCTGCGTTCTTGCGATGGTTCTGCGGCAGGGCGGTGACGAGGAGGTCTCGTGCAGGCGGATCTGGTGCTCACCAACGGGGTCGTGTACACGGTGGACGCGGGGAGGTCGCGCCACGAGGCGCTGGCCGTGAAGGACGGCCGGATCGCGGCGCTGGGGAGCGCGATGGAGGCCGCCGAGTGGGCCGGTCCGCGCACGCGGACCGTGGACCTCGGCGGCCGCCTCGTCCTGCCGGGCTTCGTCGACGCGCACCTGCACCCGGTGTACTCGACCGGCGAGCTCTTCGAGGTGAAGCTCGGCGATTGCCGCTCCGTGGAGGAGTGCCTGGACCGGGTGGCCCGCTTCGCCGCGGAGCGGCCTGAGCTTCCGGCCGTCCGCGGCGGCGGCTGGTATCTCTCGAAGGTGCCGATGGCGGAGATGACGGCCGCCGCGCTCGACCGTATCGTCCCCGATCGTCCGGTCTGTCTGCACGACGACAACGTGCACGCGCAGTGGGTCAACAGCGAACTGCTGCGCCGCGCCGGCGTAGGCCGCGGCGACCCCGGCTGGGCCGGTGCCGTCATCGAGCGCCTGCCGGACGGCTCGCCGAAGGGCCTCCTCCACGAGGCCTTCCCGTGGGTCGAGCGCGCGCTCCCCGAGTACTCGGCGGCCGACAGGGCGGCCGGCTTCCGGTACTTCCAGCGGGAGATCGCCGCGCGCTACGGGCTCACGCTGCTCCACGAGTCCGGCCTGCACGCCGGCGATTCCATGCTGGACGCCTACGCGTCGATGGAGGACGGCGACGAGCTCACGGCGAGGTGCTGCCTCTCCGTGATGCTCGATCCCGACCTGCCGGTGGACGAGCAGGTGCAGGCGGCGGCGGAGGTGCGGGGCCGCTTCACGGGCCCCCTGGTCCGCGCCGCCGCCGTCAAGCTCTTCGTCGACGGCGTGATCGAGACGCACACGGCGTATCTCGCGGAACCCTACGCCGACCGGCCCGGGTTCCGCTGCGCGCCGATCTGGACGGCCGAACGGCTGGCGCAGGTCTCCACGGCCGCCGTCGCGGACGGCTTGCAGCTGCACTATCACGCGATCGGCGACGCAGCCGTGTCGCTGGCCGTGGATGCCGTGGCGGCCGCCCGCGCGGCGGACCCATCGCCGGCCCGCGATCTCATCACGCACCTGCAACTGGTCGACCGGCGCGACTACGCGCGGATGGCGAAGCTCGGCGTGGTCGCCCTGACGCAGCCCTACTGGTTCGCCAAGGACGCCGCGGACGACCGGGACATCTACAGGCCCCTGCTCGGCGACGAGCGCGCCGCGCACCAGTACCCCATGAAGGGCTTCCTCGACGCCGGCGTGGTCGTCGCGGCCGCCAGCGACTACCCGGTCACGCCGCCGCCGGACCCGCTGCTGGCCATCCAGCGCGGAGTGCTGCGGCGCGACCCCCTGGAGCCCGAGACGAGCTCGGAGCTGTGGCCGGAAGAGGCTGTCGGCGTCGAGGAGATGATCGCCGCCTTCACGATCGCCGGGGCGCATGCGAACTTCCTGGAGGAGGAGACAGGGTCGCTGGAGACGGGCAAATCGGCCGACCTCGTCGTCCTCGGGGAGAATCTCCTGGAGCTGCCGGCGGAGCTGATCCACGAGGCCGCGGTGGAACTCACCCTGTTCCGCGGCCGCCCCGTCTTCGCCGCCGGCGACTTCGCAGGACTCGACTAGCGAGGCGAAGCCAGCGCGCCGTGGACGTACGCTCGATCAGCGACACGGGGATGATACCGCCGCGGCCGCGGCCGCGTGACCGCGCGCGCTCGATGGCGAGCAGTTCGTGCAGGTCCTCGACCGCTTCGGGCGCCGGCGGTACCGGCCGCTCTGGGCCCCTGCGGTGATCGAGCGGGTCGCGCGCTCGCACCGCAGAGGCTCGCCGCAGGCCCGGCGCTGCTCCCATGCATCGCCGCCGGGGAAACGGGGAACAGCGTCCAAGCAGTTGCATGAGCAATGAAAGGAACGCACCATGTCTGACGGCAAGGGCATCATTCTCGTCGCCGGCGCCACCGGGCAGCAGGGCGGCGCGGTCTCCCGACACCTGCTCGCCGGCGGCTTCGCCGTGCGCGGGATCACGCGAGACCCCGACGCGGAGAAGGCCAAGCCCCTAAGCGACGCCGGCGTGGAGCTCGTTCGCGCCGACTTGACCGACAGAGCCGCCGTAGACGGTCTGTTCGCCGGCGTGACCGGCGTCTTCTCCGTGGCGACGCCGTTCGAGGCGGGACTCGAGGCCGAGGTCGCCCAGGGCACCACTCTCGGCGATGCCGCCAAGGCTGCCGGGGTCGGGCACTACGTCTACTCGTCAGTCGGCGGCGCCGACCGCGACAGCAAGGTGCCGCACTTCGAGAGCAAGTGGGCCATCGAGAATCACCTCCGCGGAATTGGCCTGCCGCTGACGATCGTCCGCCCCGTGTACTTCTTCGAGAACTTCGGCGGCTGGTCGCTGCAGCCGTCGAACGACGGGTACTCGATGGCGATGCCGCTGTCGCCGGACCGTACGCTGCAGGGCATCGCCTCCGACGACATCGGCGCCTTTGTCGCCATGGCGTTCACCGACCCAGCTACGTGGATCGGCAGGGAGTTCGAGCTCGCCGGCGACGAACGCACGCTGCCAGCCTACGCAGAGGCGATCGCCGCGGATATCGGCGCCCGCGTCGACTACGTCCAGGTCCCCTGGGAGGCGCTGCGGGAGCAGAGTGAGGACCTCTACCGCATGTTCGGCTTCTTCGAGCGCGAGGGCTACGCGGCGGACATCGCGGCGCTGCGGGAACAGTACCAGGGCCTGCATACGTTCGACGGCTGGCTCGCGGAAGGCGGCCTCTCCAGACTGCGCGCCGCGACCTGATCCCAAGCGCCGGCAGCCGTGCCGGCAGCGGTCATCGAGGCCGCCGCCACCGCAGACCCCTGCGGCGGTTGTCCGCGCGGGCCAACCCGGTCCCTCGGGTTGGGCAGCGCGGAAGCGCCCGGGCGCATCGCGCCCGGGCGCTCATCTGATAACCTCTTGCGTCGCACCCCAGTCACATTGTCAATGCGAGCGTTCGCCGAAGGGTGGTCGATACCATGGGTGTGAAGGAACAGTACCGTGACTACGTGATGACCGGGTTCGTCAAGCGCGTCGAGCCCGTGGTCGCGGACCACGGCGACGGCGCCCTGCTCTACGACGCCGACGGCACCGAGTACATCGACTGCTTCGCCGGCATCAGCGTCACCAACGCCGGACACCACAACCAGCAGATCCTGGACGCCGCCATCGCCCAGGCGAACAAGCTCGTGCACGCCTGCTCGTACGTGTACCACGTCGAGTCCGTCGGCGCGCTCGCCGAGAAGCTCGCCGAGATCACGCCGGGCGACCTGCAGAAGACCTTCTTCGGCAACGGCGGCGCCGAGGCCATCGAGGGCGCCTTCCGCCTCGCCAAGCGCTACAGCGGCAAGAACGAGTTCCTCGCCATCGAGTCGAGCTTCCACGGGCGCTCGTACGCGACCCTCTCGGTGACCGGCAACTCGGGCCGCAAGAAGGGCGGCGGCCCCTACATGCCGGGCGTCGCCTTCACGCCCACGCCGTACTGCTACCGCTGCTTCGCCGAGACCACGCCGGACAAGTGCGACCTGCTCTGCGCGCGCCGCGTGGGCGAGATCGCCCGCCTGCACCTCTCGGGCAGCGTCTGCGCCTTCATCGCCGAGCCGGTCATGGGTGAGGGCGGCATCATCGTGCCGCCGGACGGCTACTTCAAGCGCGTCAAGGAGATCCTCGACGAGGAGGGCATCCTCTTCATCGCCGACGAGGTCCAGAGCGGCTTCGGGCGCACGGGCAAGATGTTCGCCATCGACCACTTCGGCGTCACTCCCGACATCATGACCATGGCCAAGGGCATCGCCGACGGCTGGCCTTTGTCTGCCTTCATCGCCAGGCCCGAGATCGCCGACGCCTTCCAGATCGGCGACCACCTCAGTACCTTCGGCGGCAACCCGGTGAGCTGCGCCGCGGCGCTCGCCAACATCGATTTCCTGATGGACGGCGTGGTGGAGAACGCGGCCAGGAAGGGCGAAGCCCTCATGGCTCGCTTCGAGGAGCTCAAGAAGACGCAGCCGCTGATCGGCGACGTGCGCGGCAAGGGTCTCATGGTCGGCGTGGAGCTCATCGCCGACCCGACGACCAAGGCCTACGGCACCGCCGCCGCAGGGTTCGTGCGCCAGTACTGCCTCGACCACGGCGTCCTCATCGGCGTCGGCGGCAACTTCGGCAGCGTGTTGCGGGTCCAGCCGCCGCTGGTCATCGACGACGCGCAGCTGGACACGGTCTTCGCGACCGTGGCCGACGGGCTGGAGGCCTACTCGAAGAAGTGACAGTCTGAGCCGGGCCGGGAGGCCCGGCTTCTGCGGCGACCCGGGGGGGTGGCGCCGCACCTGCCGCGAGGGGCGGGAGGCCGCAGGGCCTCCCGCCCCTCGCGCGTTCAGAACCGCCGCGGACACGCAGCCGGACCACGCTCGTCGCTCGCGCCTCAGCGGTCCGCGGTCGAGGCGTGCGCGACACACGGCAAGGGTAGACCGCACGTACGGCGAACCATGTCGGGACGACCACGAGGGGGGTTACGCATGAGCTCGACCCAAGAGCAGCCGCAGGTGCAGTTCCAGCGCGATCGCGGAGGTGGCAGCCCGGGCTACGCCAAGCTGATCGCCCCGGCCGTCGTTGCGGTCGTCATCCTCATCCTCATCCTCCAGAACATCAAGGAGGATTGGCGCTTCCACTTCTTCTTCTGGTGGCTCTCGCTCCCCGCGTGGCTCATGCTGGTGCTGCTGCTGGTCGTGGGCTTCCTGGTGGGTACGCTCGTCAGCACGCTGCTGGCGCGGCGCAGGCGCAAAGCTCGCCGCCGCGCCTAGTGATCGGCTGACGGCGGCAGGCCGTAGCCGCCGCCGCCGGGCGTCTCCACGATGAGGACGTCTCCCGGCGCCATGCGCGTCTCCGCCACGCCGGGCAGCTCCTCGATCGATCCGTATCCCCGTTCCACGGCATTGCGGCCGCAGGCGCCGGGAAGGCCGCCGGCGAGCCCGTAGGGCGGCACCCGGCGGCTGCTCGAGACGATCGCCGCCGTGAGCGGCTCCAGAAAGCGCAGCCTGCGGATCGCGCCGTCCCCGCCGCTGTGCGCGCCGGCTCCACCGCTGCCGGTGCGCACGCTGAACTCCTCCACGCGCACCGGGTACCGCCACTCCAGCACCTCGGGATCGGTGAGCCGCGAGTTCGTCATGTGCGTGTGCACGGCGCTGCAGCCGTCCCAGGACGGGCCGGCCCCGGCGCCGCCGCACAGCGTCTCGTAGTACTGGTAGCGGTCGTCACCGAAGGTGAGGTTGTTCATCGTCCCCTGGCTGGCCGCGGCCGCGCCCAGCGCCCCGAGCAGCGCAGCCGTGACGGCCTGTGACGTCTCGACGTTGCCGGCGGCCACGGCCGCCGGCGGGGTGGGCGCGAGCATGCTGCCCGGCGGGATCACGATGTCGATGGGCTCGAGGCAGCCGGCATTGAGCGGGATGTCGGCGTCGACGAGGGTGCGGAAGACGTAGAGCACCGCCGCGGCCGTGACCGCCTCCGGCGCGTTGAAGTTGTCGGCGCGCTGTGGTGACGTGCCCGCGAAGTCGACGGTCGCCCGGCGAGCGGCACCGTGGATGGTCACGTGGACGACGATCTGGCTGCCGTCGTCCAACTCCTGGCGGAAGCTCCGGGGGGCGTCTGCGGCGCCGGCGAAGCGGTCGAGCACGCGGCGCACCGCCTCCGCGGCGTTGTCCTGAACGTGGCGCATGTAGGCCGTGACCACGGGGAGACCGAAGTCGGTCACCATGCGCTCCAGTTCGGCGCCTCCACGCGCGTTGGCGGCGATCTGGGCGCGCAGATCGGCCAGGTTCTGCGCCACATCGCGCGCCGGGTGGGGGGCCGAAGCGAGCAGCTGTGTCAGCTCGGCCTCGCGCAGCCGGCCGCCCTCGACGAGCCGAAAGTCTTCGATCAGCACGCCTTCTTCGTCGATGCTCCGGCTGCCCGGCGGCATCGATCCCGGCGTGATGCCGCCGACGTCGGCGTGGTGGGCGCGTGAGGCGACGAAGAAGAGCGGGTCGCCGGGCGTGGCGTCGCCGGCCGCCGGCCCGCCGGGCCACACCGGGGTGACCACCGTCAGGTCGGGGAGGTGGGTGCCGCCGGCGTACGGCGAGTTGAGCAGCCAGGAATCGCCCGTGCGCAGCTCGCCGCGGTGCCGCTTCAGGACCGCCTGTACCGAGGCGCCCATGGATCCGAGATGCACGGGGAGATGGGGAGCGTTGGCGACGAGGCCGCCCTCCGCGTCGAAGACGGCACAGCTGAAGTCGAGGCGCTCCTTGATGTTCACCGAGCACGCGGTGTTGGCGAGCGTCGCGCCCATCTGCTCCGCGATGGACATGAAGAGGCCGTTGAAGACCTCGAGCAGCAGGGGAGAGACGTGCTCCGGGTCGGCCGAGGGACGGGCGGGCGGCGAGAGGCGGCGCAGCAGCAGCTCGCCGCCCGCCAGCACCTCGGCCGACCAGCCCGGCTCCACCACCGTCGTCCCGGTCTGCTCGCAGACGATCGCCGGCCCGTCGAGCGTGGTCGCCGACGGCAGGTCGTCGCGGGCGTACACGGGAGCATCGTGCCACCGGCCGCCGGTGAACACGCGCGCGAGTTCGCGCGGCGCCGAGCGCGATGCCCGAGACGGCTCGTGGTCCGCTGGGCCGGTCGCGCCTCGTACGTCGCTCATCTGGGGGTCGGTGGAGGGGTCGTCCTCCCGGTAGCCGCCGCCGGCTGCGACGGCCTCCACAGCCACGGCCTCGAGCGTGAGCTCGCGGCCCGGCATCAGGAACCCGTACCGGGCGCGGTGGATCTCGAGGAACGACGCGGCCATCTCGTCCGGGGCGCCCCACGGTACCGGTAGCGAGACGTCGGTGCCCGCGTACTTGACGAGCCCGCGGCGCTCGAGGCTCATCCCCGCTGCCGGCAGACTCTGGCGCTCGAGTTGCCCGCGGGCCTCGGACTCCAGCTCGACCAGGGTGGCCGCCGCCGCCGGACCGTCTGCCTCGTCGAGCGGTGCCTCCACGCTGCGCTCGCGCAGCACACGCACGTCGGCGAGCCCCATGCCGTAGGCGCTGAGCACGCCGGCCAGGGGATGCAGGAGCACGCGAGTGATCCCGAGGGCGTCGGCGACGATGCAGGCGTGCTGCCCGGCGGCGCCGCCGAAGCAGCACAGGGTGTGGTCGGTGACGTCGTGCCCGCGCTGCGTCGAGATCCGCTTGATCGCGCGGGCCATCGCCTCGCAGGCCACGCGCACGAAGTCGTCGGCGAGCGTTTCCGGGGGCGGCGGGTCGACGCCGGCGGCGCGCATGCTCGCGGCCACGGCCGCGAGCGCCTCGCGCGCCGCCTCCTCGTCGATGGGTCCGGCGCCGTCCCGCCCGAAGACCCGCGGGAAGAACGACGGCCGCAGCTTGCCGGTGACGAGGTTGCAGTCGGTCACCGTCAGTGGCCCGCGCTTGCCGTAGCAGGCGGGGCCGGGATCGGCGCCGGCGCTCCGTGGCCCGACCCGGTAGCGGCCGTCCTCGAAGGCGCACACGGATCCGCCGCCCGCGGCCACCGTGTGCACGCGCAGCATGGGCGCGCGAAGGCGGACGCCGCCGACAAGGCTCTCGTAGCTGCGCTCGAGCTCGCCGGCGTAGTGCGACACGTCGGTCGACGTGCCGCCCATGTCGAAGCCGATCACCCTGTCGAACCCCGCCCGGCGGCTCACCGCGACGGCGCCGACGACGCCGCCGGCCGGCCCCGAAAGGATGGCGTCCTTGCCGCGGAACAGCCGGGCGTCGGTGAGGCCGCCGTGCGACTGCATGAAGCGGAGGCGAACGTCGCCGAGCTGCTCCGCGACCCTGTCGACGTAGCGCCGGAGGATGGGGGAGAGATAGGCGTCGACCACGGTCGTCTCACCGCGGCCGACGAGCTTCATCAGCGGGCTCGTCTCATGCGAGACGGAGACCTGGGCGAAGCCGGCGGCGCGCGCCAGCTCGGCCACGCGCCGTTCGTGCGCCGGGTGCGCGTAGCCGTGCATGAAGGCGATCGCGATCGCGTCGAAACCGGCGCGGCGGGCAGATTCGAGCCCGCGCCGCGCCCCGTCCTCGTCGAGCGTCCGAACTACGTGCCCGCGGGCATCGACGCGCTCGTCGACCTCGAGCACGCGCGCGTAGGCCGGTTCAGGCAGCCGGATGTCGAGGGCGAAGATGTCCGGCCGCTCCTGGTAGCCGATGCGCAGCGCGTCGCCGAACCCGCGTGTGGTCACGTACACGGTCCGCGACCCGGTGCGTTCGAGCAGCGCGTTGGTCGCCACAGTAGTACCCATGCGCACGTCGGCCACGAGCTCCGCCGGCACCGGCTCTTCGTCCCTCAGCTCGAGGAGATCGCGCACCCCCTGGACGGCGGCGTCCTCGTACCGCGCCGGGTCCTCGGAGAGGAGCTTGCGCGTGAGCAGGCCGCCGCCCGGAGGCCTCGCGACAACGTCCGTGAACGTGCCGCCGCGGTCGATCCAGAAGTGCCAGCCCTCAGCCAAGCGGCTCCCAGGTGATGACGACCTCGTTCATGCCGGGGAGGCTACCACGCCCGGCTCAGCGGGCGGCCAGCACCCGGTCGTCCTCGAAGAGGATGTGGTCGCCGAGGTCGCGCAGCGAGAGGTTGAGGAAGATGCGGTGGCCGTCGAAGTCGAGGACGCGCATGTCGTCGTGGGACGCCAGCTCCTCCGCGATGTCGCGGAAGGCGTAGCCGTAGAGGTCGCGGAGATGGTCGACCTGAACCTCCCAGGCGAGGAACTTGGCAAGCCCTTTCGCGCGCAGCTTCGCGATGAGTCTGGGGTCGTCGATCGCGGGATAGGAGCTGAGCAGCAGCAGCGCTCCCGACCCGCTGAGCACGAGGATGCCTTTCACGGTGTCAACTCCCTTCAGCAAAGTCGTCACCTTGATGATTCCCGCGCCGGAGACGTCGGCAATCGCGTTCACGTCCGCGCCCGGTATACTCTCTCGCCGTGGAACTCTCACCCCGACGGCGACTCCAGCAGGCGGCCGACATCCTCGACGACTTCTACGGCCGCCCCGTGCTCTCGCCGCGCTACCCGCCGGTGGACGAGCTCGTGTTCACCGTGCTGTCGCAGAACACCGCTGACGTGAACACGGAGCGGACCTTCGCCTCGCTCAAGGCGCGGTTCCCGGTGTGGACCGCGGCGCGCGACGCGCCGCCCGAGGAGATCGAGGCGGCCATCGCTCTCGGGGGCCTGGCGCACACCAAGGCGCCACGCATCAAGCGCATCCTCGAGGCGATCAGCGCGCGGACCGGCGCGCCCGACCTCAGCGAGCTCGACCGTCTATCCGACGAGGAAGCGCAGGACTACCTCGTCGCGCTGCCCGGCGTCGGGCCCAAGACGGCCGCCTGCGTGCTGCTCTTCGCGCTCGAGCGGCCCGTCATGCCGGTGGACACGCACGTGCACCGCGTCGCGAGGCGGCTGGGGATCATCGCTGAGAAGGTGACCGCCGACCAGGCGCATCCGCTGCTCACCGAGCTCGCCGGGCGCGGCGACGCGGCCCAGATGTACGCCGTGCACGTGGACTTCGTGCGGCACGGCCGCCGCATCTGCCACGCCCGTCGCCCCGCGTGCGGCGAGTGCCCGCTGGCGGCGATGTGCCCGTCGGCCGGGATCGCCTAGCGGCGCCCGGCCTCGCCGGGTCAGCCCGCGGCGGCTGCTTCGGCCGCCGCCCGAGTCGCCGCCTTCGCGCACAGGTTCCCCGGGTCTTCGGCCGTTCCCAGCCAGCGGTCCAGCACGCGGCTCTTCCAGACCAGCAGGCAGAGCTGGCTCCAGACGAAAGCGAGGAGAAGGAGCACGACGTACTGCCACACCGGCAGCTCGGTGAGCTCGAAGAGCGTTCGGCCGAGCGGCACGGCGAGGACGGCCGCCATGCAGGCGAACAGGAAGCCCACCACGGCGACGATGCGCCGGTCGTTGCGCACCATGGCGGCGCCGCCGGACCACCACGGCGACGGCGGTGAGATCAGCAGGATGAGGAAGATCGCCGCGAAGCAGGCGAAGATGGTGAGCGCCGTCATCGCCGGCGGGTACGCCGACTCGATGAGCTGCCGGCTTCCGGCCCCTGGATGCGCAGCGAGGTAGTTGTTCTTCGCCGGGATCGCCCAGGCGAGGTAGATACCGGTGGCGATCGCCGTCATCAGGATGGTCGTCGGCATCACGAAGCGAGCGAGCAGCTTGAAGAGTCCTACCTTCGGCGCCGGCCCCGGCTGCGCCCAGAGCGCGAAGGCGATCGCCGGGACTGTGGCGCCGAAGAACGACAGGAGGGCCGACTGGCGCGGCGCGAACGGAAAGCCGCCCAGTCCTGTCACGATGGCGATCATGAGCGCCTTGAAGAAGATGCGCACCATGAAGATGCGCAGGATGTCGTTCATCCCGTTGATGATGCGCTGGCCCTCGCGGAAGGCGAAGGGGAGCGGCTGGAACGTGTCCTTCATGAGGATGAGGTCGCCGACGCTGCGGGCCGCTTGGCTGCCCCCCTGCATGGCCACGGCGACGTTGGCCTGCTTGAGGGCGATGACGTCGTTGACGCCGTCGCCGATCATTGCCACGTAGCGCCCGCGCTCGCGCAGGGCCTCGACGAGGTCCTGCTTCTGCTCGGGCGTGACGCGGCCGAAGATCCCGGCCTCGTCGGCAGCGGCGCCGAACTCCTGCGGGGACAGCTCCGCGAGGTCCGCGCCTGAGACGGCGACGAGCTCGCGTGTGGGCGGCGCGGCCGGCTCGTCCCGGGCCGGACCGCCTTCATCACCATCGGCGCGCAACAGCGACTCGCAGTAGGCGTCCACGCCCTGGCGCCGCTGCAGGGACTGCACGCCTGCCTGCGTGGCGAGCGCCACCACCGTCTTCGGGTTGTCGCCGGAGATGATCTTGACGTCGATGCCGGCATCGGAGAACCCCTCGAGCGTCTGCCGCACCCCGGGGCGGAGCTCGTCGCTGAAGGCGACGAGCGCGAGCGCCTCGAGCTCGGCGGGGAGGCTGGGCGGGTCGTCGGGCTCGCCAAAAGACACCGGCTCGGTCCGCCCGGCGAACAGTACGACGCGAAGGCCGCGCACGGCCCACTCGTCCGCGCGCCCTCGCCAGTCGGCGCCGGCGCGGATCTCCGGGGCCAGCACCTCGGGCGCGCCGAGCACGTAGGTGCCGCGCGCCTCACCGTCCGCGAAGGCGAGGCCGCTCCACTTGCGGTCGGAGGAGAAGAACGCCTCGTTCGCGGCCGGCTCTCGCGCGGCGGGGAGGGCGGCGCGCAGCGCCTCGATGGTGCGGTTGGCGTCGGTCGTGCTGGCGGCGAAGGCGCCGAGCAGGCGCGCTGCGCGCGCGTCGTCGGCGCCGAGCGGCGCCAGCTCCTCAAAGGCGATGACGCCCGAGGTGAGCGTCCCTGTCTTGTCGGTGCAGAGGACGTCGACGTTGCTCAGGCTCTCGACCGCGTTGAACTGCTGCACGAGCACATCCTTGCCGAGCAGGCGCACCGCGCCGAGCGCGTACGTGAGGGCGATGCTGAGCACGAGCCCGTTGGGGATGAGGGCCAGGATCACCGTGGACATGCGCACGCTCTCCACGAACGGCACGCCGCCGGCCACGTTGCGGATCCACACGAGAGCCTCGAAGACGATGACGACGATGAGCAGCACGCGGACGATCTGCACGACCTGGCGTTGCAGCGGCGTGAGCTCGCGCTTGAAGACCTTCGCCTTGGCCGTGAGCTGGTTGGCGTAGCTGTCGAGGCCCACGCGGGCGGCCTCGTAGTAGCCGCCGCCGGTCATACAGAAGCTGCCCGACATGAGCTCGTCACCGGGGTGTTTGGTGACCAGGTCCGACTCGCCGGTGAGCAAGGACTCGTCGATCTCCATGCGCCCCTCGCCCACCATCGGGCCGTCCACGATCACCTGGTCGCCGGGTTGCACGCGCAGGAGGTCGCCGAGCACGACCTGCGCGGGGTCGATCTCGCGGATCTCCGCGTCTCGCACCACGTCGGCCTTGGGGCGCAGCAGGATCGCCATCTTGTCCATGACGCGCTTGGCGCGGATCTCCTGGAACAGGCTGATCACCGTGTTGGCGCCGATCACGAACACGACCGCGAAGGCGTCAAGCGGTTTGCCGAGGATCAGGAGGAGGATGCCGAGGAAGTAGAAGAGGTCGTTGATGAAGTTGAAGACGTTGTCGCGGACGATGCGACCGTAGGTGCGGCCGGCGCGGATCTCGACGTCGTTGCCCTGGCCGGCGGCACGCCGGCGGTCGGCCTCGGCGTCGGTGAGGCCGTGCAGCCCTTGAGGGAGATTGTCGGCGGCGGTGGCCATCGTCACCGCACGCTATCAGCGCTGCCGTGTACATTCCAATGGGGGATGGACTTGCGCAACGGAGGCATCGTCCCTATTCTGGTGTGAATTGGTCGACTTTATGTGATTCATCAGGAATAGGAGGCGGAGCGTGTCTGGCAAGACCAGCAAGCGGCGCAGGGTCCAGAGCAGCACATCGGCGCAGCCGAAGCAGACGGTCCGTGAGGAGAAGCGCGCTCAGTTCGAACAGCCGCGCACCCGCACGACCATGCACCTCATTCTCGCCGGGCTCGCCCTGGCAGCGGTCGTGGCCGTCGCGGCGGTCGTCCTCGTCAGCCGCGACGACGGGCCGGCGCCAGCGCCTGCCGCGCCGGTGGCCGCCGCGGGCGCCGACGTCGCCATCCCCGTGGCCGAGATCTCCGACGGCCAGGCCCACTTCTACAGCTACGACGCCGGCGGCACCGAGGTGAAGTACTTCGTCATGAAGAGCAGCGACGGCGAATATCGCGCCGCCTTCGACGCCTGCGACGTCTGCTACCCGAACAAGAAGGGCTACAGCCAGGAAGGCGACCAGATGGTCTGCAACAACTGCGGCCAGCGCTTCGACTCGACCAAGATCAACGAACTCAAGGGCGGCTGCAATCCCTCGCCGATCGACCGCAGCGTGAAGGGCAAGACGCTCGTGCTCAAGACCGCCGACCTCGGGGCCGGCGTCCAGTACTTCCAGTGAGCCGGCCCGAGGGTCGATGAGACTGCGCAGCGTCGCCTTCGGCAACCTGCGACGCCGGTCGTCGCGCGCCGCATTCCTCGTCGGCGGGCTGCTCGTCGGCATCGCCACTGTGGTCACGCTGCTCACGCTGAGCGGCGCGCTCACCGTGCAGGCCCAGAACCAGCTGGAGACGTACGGCGCCAACATCGTCGTGGCGCCGCGTTCGGACGATCTGTCGCTCACGTACGGCGGCGTCGCGCTCGGCGGCGTGCGGCTGCAGGCGCGCGATCTGCGCGAAGCGGACCTCGCGCGCATCGACGGCATCCCGAATCGCGCGAACGTGGCCATCGTCGCGCCCGAGCTCCTCGGCGCCGTCGACGTGCAGGGGCGCAAGGCGTTGCTGCTCGGCGTGCGCCCGGGCGACGAGTTCCGGCTCAAGCGCTGGTGGAAGGTCGTCGGGCGGCCGCCGGCGGCCGGCGACGAGCTCGTCGCCGGCTCGGCTGCGGCCGCCCGTTTCGGCCTCTCCGCGGGCGATCAGGTGACGCTGGACGATCGCACCTTCACCGTCACCGGTGTTCTGAGACCGACGGGCTCCCAGGACGACGACCTGCTGATCAGCGAGCTGGGCGCCGCGCAGGCGCTGCTGGGCAAGCCCGGCCGCGTCACGCTTGTCCAGGTGGCGGCCTTGTGCAGCGACTGCCCCGTCGAGAAGATCGCCGCCCAGCTCGGATCCGTGCTGCCGGGCACCAAGGTGACGGCGATGCAGCAGGTGACCCGCAACCGCATGCACGCCTTGGATGTCTTCCGCACCTTCAGCTACGTGGTCGCCGGCGTGATCATCGCCATCGAGGCCCTGGTCGTCTTCGTGACGATGATGGGCTCGGTCAACGCGCGCACGCGCGAGATCGGCATCTTCCGCGCCCTCGGCTTCCGGCGCTCCCACGTCACCCGCCTGATCCTCATCGAGGCCGGGATCGCGAGCGCACTCGCCGGCGTCCTCGGCTACCTCGCCGGCATGGCGCTCAGCTACGCGCTGCTGCCCCTGTTCGCCGAGGGCGCGGGCGTGAGCATCTCATGGGCGCCTGCGCTGGCGGCGGGCGCGCTGCTGCTCGCCCTGCTGATCGGCTCACTGGGCTCGCTCTACCCGGCGCTCCACGCGAGCCGCCTCGACCCGACCGTGGCCCTCCGGGCCATTTGAGCGGGAGCCTCCTATGACGTTGCGCACCATCGCCTTCTCGAATCTCCGCCGCCGCAAGGCCCGAGCGGCGTTCCTCATCGCCGGGTTGCTGATCGGCGTCGGCACGGTGGTCGCCCTGCTCTCGCTCACGCGGTCGATGACCGGTGAGGCCAAGGCGAACATGGAGAGCTTCGGCGCCAACGTGGTGATCACGCCGCGCAGCGAGGACGTGGCGCTGAGCTACGGCGGCGTCACCGTCGGCGGTGTGTCGGTGGGCGGCGGCGGCCTGGGTGAGGCAGAGCTCGCGCGGGTGCGGGCGATCCCGGCGCGGTCGAGCATCGCCGTCGTCGCGCCGGAGCTCGTCGGTGCGGTGCAGGTCAAGGGCCACCGAGCTCTGCTGATGGGCGTCGACCCGGGCGCCCAGTTCGAGCTCAAGCGCTGGTGGTCGGTCGACCCCGGGAGGCCGCCCCAGAACGGCCACGAACTCGTGGCCGGCGCCGCGGCGGCCCGTGTGCTCGGCCTGCAGATGGGCGACTACGTGCGCATCCGCGGCAAGCGCTTCACCCTCACCGGCATCCTGCGGCCGACCGGTTCCCAGGACGATGACCTGCTCATCGCCGATCTGACCGCCGTGCAGCAGCTGCTCGGCCGCCCGGGCGAGCTCACGCTGATCGAGGTCGCGGCGCTCTACTCGGGGGCGCCGGTCGACGACGTCGTGCGCCAGCTCTCGGATGCTCTGCCGCGCGCGAAGGTCGCGGCCGTGCAGGAGGCGGTGCAGAGCCGCCTGCACGCGGTGAGCGAGTTCAGCGGCTTCAGCCTGGCGATCGTCGGCGTCGTGGTGGGCATCGAGATCCTTGTCGTCTTCCTCACGATGATGGGGTCGGTGAGCGAGCGCACCCAGGAGATCGGCGTGTTCCGCGCCATCGGCTTCCGGCGCGTCCACATCACTCGCCTCGTGCTGATCGAGGCCGTCACTGCCGGCGTCATCGCCGGTGTCCTCGGCTACCTCGTCGGCATGGCGGTCACCTATGCGGTGCTGCCGTTCCTCGCCTCCGGCGCCACGGTAGCCTGGGCGCCCCTGCTCGGCGTCGCGGCGGTCGCCGCGGCCGCGCTCATCGCCGCCCTCGCCGCCCTCTATCCGGCGCAGCGCGCCGGCAAGCTCGACCCCACCGAGGCACTGCGCGCGCTGTGAGCGCAGGCATCCGTTTCAGGAGACAGGGTATGACTGCTGCGATCATGGAGACGAACGAGATCGACCAGGCCACGCCGGGGCTCGCCGCCGGCGCGGACGACGACAGGGCCGCGCGGTTCATCGAGGTGCGCGGCCTCGAGAAGACCTTCCCCGGCGACGGCGCCCCCGTGCACGCGCTTCGCGGCCTCGATCTCACGGTCCCGGAGGGCTCCTTCCTCGGCGTGATGGGCCAGTCTGGCTCGGGCAAGAGCACCTTTCTGGCCATGCTCGGAGGGCTGAGTCACCCCACGGCGGGGAGCATCGGCGTGGACGGCATCGATCTCTATGGTCTGCCCGGCGAGCGCCTCGCCGACTTTCGCCGGGAGTACCTCGGGTTCGTCTTCCAGTCCTTCAACCTCGTTCCCTACCTGACGGCGCTCGAGAACGTGACGCTGCCGCTCGCGGTGAAGCGCATGCCCTCGGTCGAGAAGCGCGCGCGTGCGCTCGACGTTCTCGAGCGCGTCGGGCTCGCCGACCGCGGTGGGCACCTGCCCGGCAAACTCTCAGGTGGGGAGCAAGAGCGCGTGGCCATCGCCCGCGCGCTCGTCAACGAGCCGCCGCTCATCCTCGCGGACGAGCCCACCGGCGCGCTCGACAGCGAGACGACGGTGGAGATCATGGATCTCTTCGCCCGACTCCACCACGAGGGCAACACGATCGTGATGGTCACGCACAACCCGGAGATCCAGCGGTACTTCGACCGCACGATCGTCCTGCGCGACGGCCGGCTCGACTGCGAGCTGCCGGCCTGCCCCGGGGACACGCCGGTCTGAGGCGGTGGCCGCCGGCGTACCCTCCCCGGAGCATCGCCCCATGGCCTTGCGCGCGTCGCATCGCTCCACTGCGGGAACAGCCCGCCTATGACCTCGCAACGCATCATCCGCACCTACCTCGGCATCGGTGCGTCCACCACGCTGGCCCAATCGCTGATCTGGGGCGTCAACACCCTCTTCCTGCTCTCCGTCGGCCTCGACATCTTCCAGGTGATGCTGGTCAACGCGGCGTATACGGTGACGCAGGTGATCTGCGAGGTGCCGACCGGCGTGGTCGCGGACACGGTCGGCCGCCGTGCCTCCTATCTCCTTGCGGTCGGCATCATCCTCCTGGCGACGCTGCTCTACGTGGGGTTCGGGCTGGCCGGCTACGGGGTCCTGCCGTTCGCCGCCGCTTCGGCGCTGCTGGGGTTCGGCTACACGTTCTACACGGGCGCCGTCGACGCCTGGATGGTAGACGCCCTGCACTCGGTCGGCTACGAGGGCAAGCTGGAGCCCATCTTCGCCCGGTACGGCATCACCTTCGGTGTCTTCATGTTGATCGGCACCACGATGGGCGGGTTCCTCGGGCAGCTCGACCTCTGGGTGCCGTACGTCGTGCGCGCCGTGGTGCTGGTCCCGGCGTTCCTCATCGGCGTCTTCCTGATGCGCGACCTCGGCTTCAAGGGACGGCCGCTGACGATCGGCAGCTTCGGTCACGAGACGCGCAGCATCGCGACGGCGGGCGTCACCTACGGGCTTCGCGACCGCGTGGTCCGCTTCATCATGTTCGCGTCGCTCGTGCAGGGCGTCTTCTTCATGTACGGGTTCTACTCGTGGCAGAAGTACTTCCTCGACCTGCTCGGCCGGGACCTCGTGTGGGTGACGGGCGTGATCGCGGCGCTGGTCGGCCTGACGCAGATCCTCGGCAACGCCCTGGTCGGGAGGATCGTCGCCCGCGTTGCCGACCGCGGTCTCATCCTGATGGTCTGCACCGGCATATCGACCGTCGCCATCGTCGGCGCCGCGCTCGTGCAGCAGTTCTGGGTCGCCGTGCCGCTCTACCTCATCTCGGCGGTGTCCTTCGGGGTCTCGATGCCGGTCAAGCAGGGATGGCTGAACGCGCGTATCCCTTCGGAGCAGCGCGCGACGATCATTTCGCTGGACGCGCTGTTCGGCGACGCCGGCTCGACGGTCGGGCAGGTCGGCCTCGGCTGGCTCTCGCAGACGGTGTCGATCCCGTTCGCCTGGCTGGTCGGCGGTCTGACGCAGGTCGTCGGCGTCCCGCTGCTGGGCGCGGCGCGGCGGGCGGAACGGGCGGAGCCCGTCGCGGCAGCGCCGGCCGGCGCTCCGGCTTTCGGGGTGGAGTCCGCGGGCTGCTTCGGCCCGGAGCCCGCCGTCGCCTGCGACTGGGCCGTCGAGCCCGCCGCTCCCGAAGCGCCGCAGTCCGGCCCGCCGGACGAGCACGCCGCCTGACTGTCTCGTACGGACTTCCGATGGTTTCGTGCGGGGCACACTCGGGACGTGGAACGCTTGAGCTCTGGGGCGAGCAGGAGAGCACGCCATGAGTACCTGTGATGTCGCGACCGCCGTCCCCGGATACTCCACGGCGATCGCGGCTCCACGGTGCCCGCGGCGGCGCAGCGCTGCCTGTCGGTAGTCTGACCCTCGCCGCCGCCGCACCGCAACGACGGGACGCCACGTCGGCCGGGCGCGCGGCCCGGGCGTGATACAGTCCCCGCCATGAGCGTGGACGCGGGACTGCCCGAGGCCTCCGCCACCGGCGTGCCGGCAGCGCCGCCGGCGCCCGTGCTCGGCGACGTCCCGTCTGCCGAGAGACAGCGCAACTGGCTCGTGGCCGCCGTCGCCCGCGGCTTCGCCCTGTTCGTGGGCGCCTTCACGCTCGTCAACGTGATCGGTCTGTGGCGTCAAGGCGCCGACTTCAACATCTGGTGGGCGGCGGTCCCCGTCGTCGGACGCACCGTCGCCGTCGCGCTGTATGTGGTCGTCGGGGCGGCGCTCCTCGCCTACGCCGCCGCGCCTCGGATGCGTCGCTGGCGCCGCTGGCCGACCGTCGGGCTCACCCTCACCGTTGCCGCCGTGACGGCGTGGAACGGCGTCGACTTCTACGTCACCTGGCGCGCCGGCGAGATCCGGCCCGGCGTGCCGTTTCCGCTGTCGTTCGTGGTGTGTGCCGTACTCGTCTTCGTCGGCTGGGCCGCGCTCCGCTCGCCGGCGCCGCGGCGCCGGCGCCTGGCCGCGGCCGCCGTCCTCGTCGCGGTCGCCGGCGTCTGCATCCTCCTGTTCCCGGTCGCGCAGGTCTTCTTCTTCGGCAAGACCGACTACCGGCGACCCGCCGACGCGGTCGTCGTCTTCGGCGCCCAGGTGCACGCGGACGGCCGGGCTTCGACCTCACTGCGCGACCGGATGGACACGGGGGTGCAACTCTACGAGGACGGCGCCGTCAAGTACGTCATCGTCTCGGGAGGTGTGGGCGACAGCGGCTACAACGAGGCCCTGGTGATGCGCGATATGGCGGTCGACGCCGGCGTCCCCGAAGAGGCGGTCGTCATCGACTCCAACGGGGTGAGCACCAACGCCACGGTCGCGGACACGGTGCCCTTCTTCGGCGAGGACGGATGGCGTCGCATCCTGGCCGTGAGCCAGTACTACCACCTGCCTCGGATAAAGCTCGCGTATCAGCGGGCGGGATGGAACGTGTTCACGGTGCCGGCCGGCACCTCGTCGCCGATCCCGCAGACGCCGGCCTTCGTCGTCCGTGAGATCCCGGCGTTCTGGGTGTACTACGCCCGGGCCGTGTTCAACTAGTTCAGCTCCCACGTCGCGGAGCGCGGTCGGGAGCCGTCCGCCGGCGTGCACACGAAGAGGCGCTGAGCGGCGGAGCCCACGGAGAAGGCGAGCGTGGTGCGCAGCGGCTCGCCCGGTGGCAGGATCGCGCCCAGCAGGGCGTCGTCGCCGAGCTGCGCCGCCGTGATGGTGTCGTCCTCTGCGATGAGCAGGAACGAGTCCGACCTCCTGAACGGCGCCTTGACGGCCGCCGTGCCCTCGGGACCCTCCGCGGTCACCGTCAGCTCGAGAGTCACCAGCCGCTCGCCGGCCTCGGCGCTCATGCCGTCCGGGGCGTCGCCCGGGTCCGCGTAGCCGCCTGCGGTCACGCGGACCACGGCGCCCTCGGGGGTCATGAAGCGGACGGCCTCACCCAGGTTCACGAGCGGCGGCAGGCTCGATACCGGCTCGGGTGACTTCGTCGCTTGCGCCGTCGTCGCAGCCGCCGGTTCCTGCGACTGGCCGGGGTCGCCTTGCGCTCCGCCGCCGCAAGCCGCCGCCACGAGACCGGCGGCCATCGCCAGACCGGCGGCGAGAGCGATCAGATGGACATGGCGGCGGTGCGCGTGGCGGGGCATGCGGTACCTCTCGGGTCGTTGGACTCGCCCGATTGTAGCGCGACTCCCAGGGCTTTCACGGCGAAGGGCCGGGGCGCCGGGAGGCGCCCCGGCCCTTCGGACCGCGTGTTCGGCTGGTAGCCGCCTGCGAGTCTAGCGCAGGAGGCAGCCGTTGGCCTGGAGGTTCTCCTGCCACTCGGCTTCGCTGGGCTCGCCGCACTTGCGCAGGAGCTTCTCCCACTCTCTGTCCACCCAGGCCTCGAGGTTGCGGAGCGTCTCCTCGTTGCCGGGCTTGAAGAGGTGGGCGAAGCGGCCCTGCCGCTTGAGCCATGGGATGAGCGGCAGCTTGTGGCTCGGGCGGTAGGTCAGGCGGTACTCGCCGTCGACCACCTCGAACAGCGGCCAGTAGCAGGTGTTGGCCGCCTCGCGGGCGAGCTCGATCGTCTCCGCGCCGTCCGCGCGCCAGCCGCGGGGGCACGGCGCGAGGATGTTGAGGAACGAGGCGCCGGGGGTGGCCAGCGCCGTCGCCGCCTTGCGCACGAGGTCACGCGGGTCGTGCGGGGAGGCTTGGGCGACGTACCCGAGCTCGTGAGCGATCATGATGTCGGTGAGGTTCTTGCGGCTCTGCAGCTTGCCTGCCTGCTCCTTGCCGACCGGGCTGGTGGTGGTCCAGGCGCCCTGCGGCGTGGCGCCGGAGCGCTGGAAGCCGGTGTTCATGTAGGCGCCGTTGTCGTAGCAGACGTAGAGCATCTGGTGGCCCCGCTCCATGGCGCCGGAGAGGGACTGCAGGCCGATGTCGTAGGTGCCGCCGTCGCCGCCGAAGGCGATGAACTTGACGTTCTCTTCGATGAGGCCCTTCTTCTTGAGGGCGCGGAACGCGGTCTCGACGCCGCTGAGCGTGGCGGCGGCGTTCTCGAACGCGGTGTGGATGAAGCTGCCCTTCCACGAGGTGTACGGGTAGATCGTGGTGCTCACCTCGAGGCAGCCGGTGGCGGCGGAGACGACGACCGGGTCGTCGGTGCCCATGAGCACCTGGCGGACCGCGATCGGCGCACCGCAGCCGGCGCACATGCGGTGCCCGCCGGCGAGCTGCGTGCCCTTGGCGACGAGTTCGCGCCACTTCTCGCGCGCGTCTTCGAAGTGGTTGGTCTCCTTGAGCGCGTCCACGGGGCACACATCCACGCACTCGTGGCACATGATGCAGCGGCTCTCGTCGATCCTGTACGAGGCCAGGTCACGCTCGTTGAACGTGAGCGCGCCCGTCGGGCACGAGGTCACGCACCGGCCGCAGCTGATGCAGTCAGAGAGCTGCAGGGCGTCGCTGTAGGCGGTGTCGACGTTGATGGTGAAGCCCCGGCCCGTGAAGTCGTAGCAGGCCGGGCCGGCGACGTCCCGGCACACCCGCACGCACTTGCCGCAGGCGATGCAGCGGTCCATGTCGCGGCGGATGAACGGGTGCTCGTGCTGGGCCTCGACCTGGCGCACGAGACCGCCCTTGACGATTAGTTCGTTACCGGTGAGGTCGTAGTCGACGCCGAGCTTCTGCAGATCGCAGGCGCCGTTGGTCGGGCACTCGCACTGGAGGCAGCGCGTCGCCTCGGCGCGGGCGGCGGCGAGGCTGTAGCCCTTCTCGACCTCGAGGTCGAGCGCCGACAGGCGCTTCTGCTTGCCGACCTTGGGCATGGTGGCGCGGGTCGCGGACTCGGCCGTCGCCCCCATCTTGAGCCACACGGGGGTGCGCTCGGCGAGGCGCGCACCGAGCGCACCCAGCTGCTCGGCGTCCTTGAGTTGGTCGAGGTAGGGGAGGCCGTTGTACACGGCCAGCTTCTCCTCGAGCTCCTCGAGATCCTCGCCCTGCAGCCAGGCGTCGACGGCGAGCGCCGAGCGCTTGCCGCCGGCCACGGCGTGGATCACCGACTGGGCGCCGGTGATGGCGTCGCCGGCGGCGAACACGCCCTCCTCGGGCGTGCGCCCCGTGTAGAAGTTCGCGAGCAGCCGGGCGCCGTCCGCGAGCGCCAGGTAGTCGGCGCTGTCGCCGAGCCGCGGGGCGTAGCCGGTGGCCATGACGACGGTGGTCGCGGCGATCTCGAAACGAGATCCGCGGACCTCCTTGGTGCGGCCCTTCTCGCGTACGACGCGGACGCACTCCACGCCCTGCGCCTTGCCCGCCTTGGCTTTGACCTTCTTGGCCAGGGCGCCGAACTCGACCTTGACGCCCTCCTCGAGGGCGGCGGCGAGATCGCGAGCGCCCGCCGGGATGTCGGCGGGCTGATGCTGGGCGATGACGACGACCTCTTTGGCGCCCTTGCGACGCGCCGTACGGGCGACGTCGAAGGCGGTGATGCCGTCGCCGATCACAGCGACCTTCTGGGTGAACTTGATGGCCCGGCCTTCGCGCGCCCGCTTGAGGAGCTCCATGCCGTTCTGGGCGGCGTCGTCACCGGGGAGCAGATGCTTGGACTCCTCCCACGTGCCGACACTGATGATCACCGCGTCGAAGCCGGCGTCGAAGAGCCCGTCGGGGTCGACCTCGTAGCCGAGCTCGGACTCGCCGACGAAGCGCACGCCGGCGTCCCAGAGCGGCGCGAGCTCTCTCTCCACGACCTTCCCGGGCAGCCGGAACTCGGGGATGCTGTAGCGCAGTGTCCCGCCCGGCTCCTCGTTGGCGTCGTAGAGGGTGACCCCGTGACCGCGCTCCGTGAGGTACCACGCGGCCGCGAGGCCGGCCGGGCCGGCGCCGATGACGGCGACCCGCCGGCCGGTCGACGGGCCGGGCGTGAGCTGCGTCTCGCTGTGGTCGGCGGCCGCCCGGTGCAGGGCGCAGATGGCGATCGGCTCGTCGACGTCGCCGCGGCGGCACACCGGCTCGCAATACCGTGGGCAGACCCTTCCGAGGATGCCGGGGAACGGCAGCTCGTCGCGGACGATGCCCGCGGCGCCGCTGGAGTCGCCCGAGGCGAGCGCCGCCATGTAGGCGGGGATGTCGATGTGCGTGGGGCACGCGTGTGAACACGGCGCCTCGCAGTAGGCGTTGTGGTCGGAGAGATACATTTTGAGGTAGCTCTCGCGCCGCGCGCGCACGCGCGCCGTGTCGGTCTTGACGACCTGGCCGTCCTTGACCCACGTGGTGCAGGCCGCCTGCAGCTTGTCGAGGCCTTCGACCTCGACCATGCACAGGCGGCAGGCGCCCCACGCGGCCATGCCTTCCTGATGGCAGAGCGCCGGGATGTCGATCCCCTCGCGCCTGGCCACCTCGAGCACGGTCTCGCCCTCTCGGGCGGTCAACTGCCTGTCGTCGACGGTGAGCTGCACGGCAGCTTTGGTCCGGGGGCTCACTGCTGCCTCCCTTCGGTCAGCGCCGGTTGCGCGTCGACCACCGGGACGGCGTCGAACTTGCACACCTGACGGCAGGTGTCGCACGTGATACAGAGCTTCTGGTCGATCGCATGAGGCTTCTTCCGCTCGCCGCTGATCGCCTGCGTCGGACAGGCTCCGAAGCAGACGTGGCACCCGGTGCAGGCGTCAGGATCGATCGTGTACTTGATGAGCGGACGGCACACCTTCGCCGGGCAGCGATGCTCGACGATGTGCGCCTCGACCTCGTCGCGGAAGTAGCGCAGGGTGCTGAGCACCGGATTCGGCGCGCTGCCCCCGAGCTGGCAGAGCGAGCCTTCGATGATGTCTTCGCTCAGCGTCTCGAGGCGGTCCAGGTCGTCGAGCGTGCCCTGACCGTCGCTGACGCGCTCGAGGATCTCCAGCAGCCGCTGGCTGCCCACCCGGCAGGGCACACATTTGCCGCAGCTCTCCTCGGCGGTGAACTTGAGGAAGAACTTGACGAAGTCGACCATGCACGTGCTGTCGTCGACGACGACCATGCCGCCGGAACCCATCATGGAGCCGGCGGCGACGAGGCTCTCGAAGTCGATCGGATCGTCGAGCAGGGAGGCGGGCAGGCAGCCGCCGGACGGCCCGCCCAGCTGCACGGCCTTGAACTCGCGGCCGGGGAGCATGCCGCCGCCGATGTCGAAGATGACGTGGCGGAGCGTGGCGCCCATGGGCACCTCGATGAGGCCGCCGTTCACGACCTTGCCGGTGAGGCTGAAGATCTTGGTGCCCTTGCTCGTCTCGGTCCCCTTGGCGGCGAACGCCTCGGCGCCGTGATTGATGATCCAGGGGACGTTGGCGTAGCTCTCGACGTTGTTCAGGTTGGTGGGCTGGCCCCAGAGGCCCTGGGCGACCGTGCGGATGTGCTTGCCGCGCGGCATGCCGCGGTGCCCTTCGATGGAGGCCGTGAGGGCCGTCGACTCGCCACAGACGAACGCGCCGGCGCCCTGGTTGATGCGGATGTCGAAGCTGAACCCGGAGCCGAGGATGTCGTCGCCGAGCAGGCCGCGCTCGCGTGCCTGCGCCAGTGCGGCGCGCAGGCGCTCGACGGCGAACGGGTACTCGTGACGCACGTAGACGTACCCCTCGACGGGGCCGCTGTCCGCGCCGATGGCGTAGGCGGCGATCGTCATTCCCTCGATCACGCTGTGCGGGTTGCCCTCGAGCACCGAGCGGTCCATGAACGCGCCGGGATCGCCCTCGTCGGCGTTGCAGATGACGTAGTGCACGTCGCCGGGATTGCCTCGGCAGAAGCGCCACTTGCGTCCCGTCGGGAAGCCGGCGCCGCCGCGCCCGCGCAGGCCGCTGGCCTCGACTGCGTCGATGACGCCCATCGGGTCGGCGTCCTCGAGCACCGTGGCGAGCGCGGTGTAGCCGCCGTGCGCGAAGTAGTCGTCGATCGAATACGGGTCGATCTTGCCGTTGAGCGCGAGGACGATGCGCTCCTGCAGCGCGTAGAAGGGGATGTCCCGCTCGTGCGCCAGCGGCTCGCCGGTCGCAGGGTCCTTGTACAGGAGGCGATCGACGATGCCGTCGCCGACCACGCTCGTCTCGATGATCTCCTCGACGTCCTTCGGCTTGAGTCGGGGGTAGAAGAGGCCCTGCGGACGGACGACCACGATCGGGCCCTCCTCGCAGAAGCCGTGGCAGCCGGTCTCGACGACGGCGACCGTGTCGCTCAGGCTGCGCTCCGCGAGCGCCTTGTCGAGGGCCTTGCGCAGGGCCACGCGGCCCGACGCGTGGCAGGCCGTGCCGGCGCAGATGCGGATCTCGGCCTTCTTGTCGTCGGCCAGGTAGGCGCTCTTGTCGGCTGCCGCCTTGAGCGCTTTGCCGATCCTGGAGGTGCGTTTCGCGGGGCGGAGCGGTGCATCTCCGTTGCCCCGCTCGGTACCTTGACTACGTCGGGTACTCATGCGGGCACCTCCGCCTTGCGGAGCTTGCGCACGAGCTTGCGCGCCTCGTTGGGTCCGACGCGGCCGATGGTCTCGTCGTCGCCGAGGCGCACGACGGGCGCGAGGGCGCACGCGCCGACGCAGTTCACCGTCTGGAGCGTGAAGAGGCCGTCTGGCGTGGTGGCGCCGACCGGGATCTCGAGCTCCTGGCTGAAGGCCTCGGCCACGAGCGGCGCGCCGGCGACGTGGCAGGCGGTCCCCATGCACACGTCGATGACGTGCTTGCCGACGGGCGCGAGGCGGAACTGGCCGTAGAAGGTCGCGACGCCGAAGATGCGCGAGAACGGCAGCTGCAGTTCCTCGGCGATGTTCTCGAGCGCGACGCGCGGCAGGTAGCCGTAGGCCTCCTGCGTCGAGTGCAACGCCTGGACGAGGCCGGAGCCGTCGCGGATGCCGGCGATCACGGCGTCGAACTTCGTCATGTCGATCTCCGGCACGAAGCCGGCCGGCTGCTCGCCCATCACGCAGGCCGCGTTGGCGCCGCAGCTCTCACCGGGAAGGGTAGACAGTGCGGCGGCCCGCTCGGCCTCGATGTCGAACGGAAGCTCCTGGAACTCGGGGCAGTAGTCGATCTCGATGCAGTCGACCGGGCAGGTGCGCTCGCAGAGGGTGCAGGCGTAGCACTTGTAGCTGCCCGATCTGTTCTTGACGAGGTCGAAGAGGCCGACGCCGCGTGGCTTGTGCACGAGTTCGCGGCGCTCGAAGTCGATGCCCTTGAGTACTTCGTAGAGAGCCGAGCCCTTGGGCTCGGTGGTCGTGCCGTCGTTGCTCCGTGGCATCCGCGCTCCCTCAGTCCTTGCGCAGGTTCAGATAGCGGCGTTCTGTCGTGGCCCGCTTCTTGCTCCGCGCTACGCTCTCGAGTTCGGCGAACGCCTGCTCGATGTTGTCCGGGTAGATGTCGCGTCCGCCGAGGCCGTAGATGAACGGCAGCACCTGGGGCCGCGGGTCACAGTCGTAGAGGGCGCTTCGCACCTCGAGGAAGACCGGGCCGCCCTGCGCTCCGAACGAGTCGGCGCGGTCCATCACGCCCACCACCTTGACGTGCTGGAGCGCGTTGGCGTACGCCTCGTGAGGGAACGGCCGGAAGGCACGTACGCGCACCATGCCCGCCTTGACGCCGCGGGCGCGCAGCTTGTCGACGGTCATCCGCGTCGTACCGGCCGTGGAGCCGACGACGACGATGGCGAGCTCGGCGTCCTCGAGGCGGTACGGGTCCAGCAAGCCGTAGTGGCGGCCGCAGAGCTCGGCATACTCGTCCGCGACGTCCTGGATGACCTGGAACGAGCGGTCCATGGCCCGGTTCTGCGCGACCTTGTGCTCGAAATACCAGCCGTGCAGGCCGTCGAAAGGGCCGACGGTGACGGGGTTCTTGGCGTCGAGCATCGGGTTGGTCGCACGGTACGGGCCGATGAACCCCTGCACCTGCTCCTTGGTGAGCATCTGCAGCGGCCCGATGGCGCCACTGATGACGTAGCCGTCGTACATGTGCATCACGGGCAGGCGCACGTCCATGTGCTCGGCGATGCGGATGCCCTGGATGCAGTTGTCGTAGGCTTCCTGGTGGTTCTCGCCGTACAGCTGGATCCAGCCGGTGTCACGGCCCCCCATGGTGTCGCTGTGGTCGCAGTGGATGTTGATGGGGCCGGAGAGGGCGCGGTTGACCGTGGTCATCACGACGGGGAGCCGGTAGCTCGCGGCGACGAAGAGGACCTCCCACATGAGGGCGAAGCCCTGCGAGGAGGTCGCCGTCATCGTCCGCGCGCCGCCGGCCGCCGAGCCGATCACGGCGCTCATCGCCGAGTGCTCGCTCTCGACGGTGACGAACTCGGAGCCGACCTTGCCGTCGGCGACCATCTGCGCGAACAGCTGCACGACCTCGGTCTGCGGCGTGATGGGGTAGGCACAGACCACGTCCGGGTCGATCTGGCCCATGGCCTCGGCGACGGCCTCGTTTCCGGTAACGGCCAGGATCCTGGACTCGGTGGTGGCCATGGTCACTCCTTCTTGTCGATCTGCATGACGATGGCCTTGGTCGGGCACTCCTTGGCGCAGATGCCGCAGCCCTTGCAGTGCTCGAGGTCGATGCCGACCGCCCTGTTGTTCTCGACGAGGATCGAGGCGTCGGGGCAGTAGAAGAAGCACAGCATGCAGCCGTCGCACTTGGCGACGTCGATCTCGGGGACGAGCGAGCGCCAGCCGCCGGTCTCGTTGTAGACCGAGTTGCCGGCCTCGACGATCACGGCGCCGAGTTCGTGGCGGTCGGGGCCCCACTGGTCGACGTCGCCGATGTCCCAGGTGGGCTTCTTCTTGACCGGCGTCTTGCGCGCGGCGGGCTTCTTGAGCGGCGCCGGCCTCTTGGCGCCTGCTTTCTTGTCCACGGTCATTCGCCCTGGACCTCCTCGTAGCTTCGCGTGATCGCGGCGATGTTGCCCTCGACGACCTTGGGCGGGAACTTCTTGCCGAAATCCTCGCGCAGGAACGTGACCACGTCGTCGATGTCGAACAGCCCCGTGATCCGCGTGAGCGCGCCGACCATCGGCGTGTTCGGGATGGGGCGCTTGATGGTCTCGATCGCGATGCGGGTCGCGGCGACGGTGAAGAGCCTGTTGCCCTCGAGTCCGGTGTCCTTGCGCAGCCTGGCGGGGGAGCGCTCGCTGTTGACGAGCACGATGGCGTCGTCGGGCGCGCCCTTGGTGACGTCGACGATGCGCATCAGCGACGAGTCGAGCACGACGACGATCTGCGGGTGCTCGATGCCGGAGTACACCTGGACGGGCGCGTCGCTGACGCGCGTGAACGCGACGATCGGCGCGCCCGAGCGCTCGGGTCCGTACTCAGGGAAGGCCTGGAAGTACTTGCCCTCACCGAGGGCCAGCTCGGCCACCATCTTGGCCGCGGTCACGGCTCCCTGACCGCCGCGGCCATGCCATCGGATCTCGGTCAGGGCCGGAGCCGCCACGCTCTTGCCGGTCGTCGTCGCCATGCTCACTCCTCTCCGTGCCGCACGTCGCGACGCCCAGCGAGGGCGCGGCCCAGTGTCAGCTCATCGGCATACTCAAGGTCGCCGCCCACGGGCAGGCCGCTGGCGAGGCGCGTGACGCGCGCGCGCTTCGGCAGCAGGTCGGCGATGTACATCGCCGTCGCCTCACCGGTCATGGTCGGATTGGTCGCCACGATCACTTCCTGCACCTCGTCGTCGACGCGCGCCAGGAGCTCCGCCATGTGCAGGTGCTCCGGGTCGACGCCGTCGATGGGGCTGAGCGCCCCGCCGAGAACGTGGTAGTAGCCGTGGTACTCACGCGTACGCTCGATGGTCACCACGTCGAACGGCTGCTCGACCACGCACAGCACATGCGGGTCGCGCCGGGGATCGGCGCAGATGGTGCAGAGGTCGCCCTCGGCCAGGTTGAAGCAGCGGGAACAGAAGCCGATCTTCGCCTTGACCTCGGTGATCGCCGCGGCCAGCGGCAGCACGTCTTCCGGGCGCTGCCGGAGCAGATGGAAGGTCAGGCGCTGGGCGGTGCGGGGACCGACACCCGGGAGCTTGGAGAGCTCGGCGATCAGGCGCTCGACCGGTGGTGCATAGATTCCCAATTGACTCCCGCAGACCGTGGCTCGCTATGCAATGTGCATGCAGAACTCGGGCGCCGTCTCCGGCGCCCGCAGACCAATTTGACAGTCTACTCTCTTGTGACGGGAGCGGCAACGCATCGGAGGCCGGGAGCACCATGCCAAACGGAGATCCGCCCAGCCGGACGTCGCCCGGCGGCGACTCGGTGCGGAGCGCCCGGGCGAAGCGCTCGTCGGAGTCCATACAGGAGTTATGCACTCCTGTATGCACGTTCTATCCGCGCGTTCCCAAGCCCGGGGCGGGTGCGGGTACGCGTCCGCCGGCGGAACCGCCGGCGGCGCTCAGAAGAGCCCGGGAATGTTGGGCAGGTCGACGCCGCCGGTGGCGCCGCCGAGTTTGGTGCTGGCGAGGTCCTGGGCGGCGCGAAGAGCCTCGTTGGTGGCCGCGACCACGAGGTCCTGGAGCATCTCGACGTCGTCGGGGTCGACGGCCTCCGGCTTGATGCGCACCTCCTTGACCTCGAGCGATCCGGTGACGACGACGGTGATGATGCCGCCGCCGGCGCTGGCCTCGACGGTCTCGACGGCCAGCTCTTCCTGGGCCTCCGCCATCTTGCGCTGCATCTCCTGGACCTGCTTCATCATCTTGTTGTACTGGGGGTTCGCCAAAGCATCCTCCTTAGGAATCGTCGGGCAGCAGCTCGGCGTCGAGCTTGGCCTGCGCGGCACGGATCTGGTCGGTGAAGTCGGGGAGTGGAGCCGCCGGTCTGCTCGGCGCGGCGGCCGGGGTCGCCTCCGAAGCGGCCGCGGGGGAAGCTCCGGAGGCGAGCTCGAAGCGCGCCGTGACGGGGCGTCCGAGGACGCCCTCGACGGCGGCGGCGAGTACGTCGGCGTTGTCGCCCTGCGCCGCGTTGCGCAGGGCGAAGTCGGAGGGCAGGACCACGGTGAGCGTGTCGCCCTCGAGCGCGGCCGGCCGGCCGTCACGCAGGAAGCCGTAGAGCGGCACCCGCGCTGCCTGGACGCGCTGCAGGACGAGCTCCCAGGCACGCTTGACGCGTTCGAGCGTGAGCTCCTGGGAGGGTTCGGCGGCCGGGGAGCCGCCGCTGGCTGCTCCGGTGGTCTGCTCCGGTGGTGACGTCTCCGGGTCGGCCGCGGCTGTGGCGACGGGCCGCGGCGCGGTCGTGGCGGCCGGTCGAGCCGGTCGCCCCTCCGTGGCGGCCGCACCCTCCCGTGCAGATGGCGGGGCCTCGGCATCCTTGTGTGGTGCGCCCTGCGGCGGCGCGACCGATCGCGTTGCCGCCGGCATCGCGCCGCCACCCGCCGCCGACTCGAGGCGCCGCAGGCGCTCCTCGAGGGCAGCCTCCGTGTGGTCGAGATCGGGGCGAGTCACCTTGACGAGCGCGAGCTCGAGCTGCAGCCGTGGGTCGAGGCCGTCGCGGATCTCGCGCTGGGCCTGGCCGAGCGTCTCGATGAAGAAGACCACCTCGCGGGGTGAGACCTGGCCGGCGCGCTGGAGCTGTTCACGAAAGAGTTCGCCGTCGAGCTCGACCGTCTGTCCGAGCGTGCGCAGGGTCGCCTCATCGCTTGCCGCCTCCCCGAGGTGCTGGAGGAGGAAGAGCTGGCGCAGGTGCCGCAGCAGATCACGGATGAACTGCGAGTAGTCGGTGCCCTCGTTGGCGAGTCGCTGGACGAACTGCAGGGCCTCGGCGGTGCGGCGCTCGGTGACGACGTCGGTGATCTCGAAGAGCAGGTCGCTGCTGGTGACGCCGAGGGCCTCGAGCACGTCCGTCGAGGTGATGGCGCCCTCGGCGTAGGTAACGAGCTTGTCGAGCGTGCCGATAGCGTCGCGAAAGCCGCCTTGGGAGTGACGCGCGATGATGTGCAGCGCCTCGTCCTGGATGTCGATGGGCGGTCCGCCGCGCTCGGAGTCGGGACGCGCGTTCTCGCGTTCCACGATGCCGGCCAGCAGGCGCACGATGTCGGTGACCTGGGGACGGTGGAAGTCGAAGCGCTGGCAGCGCGAGACGATGGTCTCGGGGATCTTGTGCGGCTCGGTCGTCGCGAGCACGAAGACGACGTTGTCGGGCGGCTCCTCCAGTGTCTTGAGCAGCGCGTTGAAGGCTTCGCGCGTGAGCATGTGGACCTCGTCCACGATGTAGACCTTGAAGCGGCCGTCGACGGGCGCGAAGGCGATCTTATCGCGCAGATCGCGCACGTCGTCGATGCTGCGGTTGGAGGCGGCGTCCATCTCGATCACGTCGAGCGAGATACCGTCGGCGATCGCGATGCAGTGGCGGCAGACCCCGCACGGCTTGGCCGTCGGCCTGTCCTGGGTCCCGTCCGCGCCGACGCAGTTGAGCGTTTTGGCGAGGATGCGCGCGGTGCTCGTCTTCCCGGTGCCGCGCGGTCCCGCGTAGATGTACGCGTGGGCCACCTGGTCGGTCTCGACCGCGT
>DASRZL010000078.1:0-2025 GCA_035686425.1 Thermoleophilia bacterium | reverse complement strand
GATCTTCGCCGCGGCTGGACCTATCCAAAGGTGACCAAGCCCTGGAATCGCAGGCCCTGGGCGCGACCCGCGGTACTAGCCGCCATGGCGGCCATGCGGGCTCGACTGCCGGGACTCGTCGCGCGTCGCACGCCGCAGTTGAGCGCCGCAGCGGTCTGGGTCTTTCACCCGTTGATTACCGCCGCACTTGCCGCGAGGACGGCGGAGCTCGGCATCGAGCTGATCGCCTGGACGGTTGACGACACGGACCGAATCGCGGAGCTGCGGGCGCTCGGGGTCAACGGGATCTGCAGTAACGACCCGCGGCTGCTTCAGTAGCCGGTGGCCGCGGCGGGCTTCCTCGACGCCCCTGCCCGCCGTTCATCGCCGCGTCACGAGACCGACTCCGGCGACGATCAGGGCGAGCACGGTGAAGATCTCGAGCCGCCCGGCGAGCATCAGGAAGATCGCCACGAGCCTGCCGCCGAGCGGTAGCGCCGCGAAGTTCTCGAGCGCACCGATGTCACCCAGCCCCGGGCCGATGTTGTTCAGCGTCGCTGCCGTCGCACTGAACGACGAGGCAGGCTCCAGCCCGCAGACGGCAAACGCGGCGGTCCCGAGGGCGAAGACAACCGTGTAGACCAGCATGAATCCGAGCACCCTGGTCCGGACCTCCTCGCCGAATGTTCGCCCGCCGAAGCGCAGTACACGGACCGCATTCGGCCGCGTCTGCTTCTGCAGCTCGTGCCAGCCGGCCTTCGCGAGCAGCACGGCCCGGATCACCTTGATGCCACCGCCGGTCGAGCCGGCGCAGGCGCCGATCACCATCAACCCGAGCAGGGCGTACCGCGCGAACTCGTTCCACGTGTCGAAATCGGCCGTGGTGAAGCCTGTGGTCGTCATCACGCTGACCACCGTGAAGGTGGCGTCGCGGACCCCGCGTCCGAACGAGCCGACGTCGGCAGCCAGCTCGAGGCTGATCGCGACCGCCGCTATCGCGGCGATCAGAATCGCGGCGTAGGCGATCGTCTCGGCGATCGGTGAGCCCGCCCCCTGCCGCTTGACGATCCGCCAGTAGACGGCGAAGTTGACGCCGGCGAGTGCCATGAAGACGACGGCAACCGCCTCGATCGCCCCGGATTCGTAGCCGGCGAGCGAGCTGGTTCGGGTTGAGAAGCCGCCGGTAGCGAGTGTCGTCAGAGCGTGATTGACCGCGTCGAATGCTCCCATTCCGGCGGCCGCGTAGGCGATGCCGGCGGCAACGGTCAAGGTGACGTAGATCCCGGCGATGATCTTGGCCGTGTCGCTGATCCGCGGCGTCAGACGATCGCTGGTGATCCCGGTCACCTCGGCGTAGAAGACCTTCTGCAGGCCGACCTTCGCCAGTGGCGCGACCGCGACCACGAGCAGCACGATCCCGACGCCGCCGAGCCACTGTGTGAGGCTGCGCCAGAGCAGGATCTCGTCCGACTGGGCCTCGACCTGGTCGATCAATGTCGCGCCGGTCGTCGTGAAGCCGCTCATCGACTCGAACAGAGCATCGACGGGCGAGTTGAACGTGCCGGCGAGCAGGTAGGGGACGGCGCCGATGATTGCCGCCGCCACCCAGCCGAGCGTGACCGCGCCGAATCCGGTGGTGAGATCGATCTGCGCGCCCCGCGGGCGGGGAACGCTGTAGAGCCCGAGGCTGCCGGCGATCAGCGCAATCAGCCCGGGGAGGAGGAGCGGCACAGCCGGGCCGCGCTCGCTGATCTCGCCGACCGCATCGGAGACGAGCATCCCGAGGCCGCAGGCGACGAGTACGCCGGAGGTCACCAGGGCGAGCAGCGAGAGCCGCGCGGCGCGGCGATCGGCAGCGGCGCTCAAGCGCGTCCCTTCCGCATCCCGAACAGAGGGGCGAGCAATGCGACGACCGTGAAGATCTCCAGGCGCCCGGTCAACATCAGCAGTGCGCCCACCACCCTGCCGCCCTCGGGGATCCCGGTGAAGGAATCGGTGGCGCCGATCTCACCGAGGCCCGGGCCGACGATGTTCAGGGTCGCCGCC
>DASRZL010000077.1:0-21898 GCA_035686425.1 Thermoleophilia bacterium | reverse complement strand
CTCCCGGCCGGCGCCGTCACGCTGCCCTTCTACGCCGGCTGCGCGATCCCCCAGGACCACGACCTTCACGGCCTGGTACACGAGGTGGCCGCGGGCTTCGGCGTCCGCCTCGACGAGGCCGCGGACGCCGGCTGCTGCGGCCACCCGAGCCGCGGCACGGTGGAGAGCCTCTACGAGACCGGTCAGCGCGTCTGCACGGCGTGCCCGGCCTGTGACGCGAGCCTCGCCGAGAGCGGCGTCGAAGCGGTCCCGCTTTGGGACGCGCTCACCGAGCGCGCCGGCCGCAGCTCCGCGATCGCCCTGCGGGCAGCCACCGAGCGCTTCGTCCCGTATGTCGGCTGCCTCGCGGACCGCGACGCTGCCCTGGCTGCGCTCGGCGACGCGGCCGAGCAGGCCGGCGCGCGCATGGTCGTCGACTACCCGACCCTGCACAACGGCTGCTGCGGCGCCCTCGGCGGCATGTACCGGGGCGCCACCAAGTCCAGCGCGTGGCTCCTGGAGTTCGCCCAGGAGCAGGACACGCCGGTGGTCACGACCTGCGTGCTCTGCCGCGACAACCTCCGCTCGGCAACGCGCGAGCTCAAGCTCGACGTCCCCGTCCACCTCTGGCCCGAGTACTTCAAGGCCGTGCCCAACGATTCCAGGGAGTCCACCGATGACTGACGCCAGGGACAACCCGTACGCGCACCTCGCGGAGGACACGTTCACGGCCGCCCCGAGGCGTGACCCCAAGCTGGTCGAGCGCATCCTGGACGACCCGCGCATGCACGACCACAAGGACGGCTTCCAGAGCTGCATCCAGTGCGGCGTCTGCACCTCCGGCTGCCCCGCGGCGCGGTTCACCGAGTACTCGCCGCGGGAGACGGCCCGTCGCGCCCTCGACGGCGACGTCACCCTGCTCGAGGACGACAGTCTCTGGTACTGCTACTACTGCTACACCTGCCAGAGCCGCTGCCCGCGCCACAACAGCGTGGCCGTCATCAACCAGGTGGTGCGCGGCATCCAGGTCGAGAACGGCCGCGGCCGGCGGCACGTCGAGATGTTCGCCGAGTGGTGCGGCAACTTCTACGAGAAGGGCATGGGCGGCGACCCCCACCTGATGTTCCCGGCCATCGGCGAGGCCTGGGGGGAGAAGTGGACCGGCTACATGGAGCACCTGCTCGAGATCCGCGAAGAACTCGGCCTGGGCGATCTCTTCCCGCCCGACGACGTCGTCATCGAAGTGCAGACCATCTTCGAGGAGACGGGCTTCAAGCAGCGGCTCGCCGCCGTGCGCGGCGAGAGCGCGACATCCGAGGCCGGCGAGGACTGAAACCGCCGCCGAAGCGGCACGCACGGGGTCACGCCGAACGCAGAGGGCCGGGTGGAGCGTCGCTCCACCCGGCCCTCCTGCCTTCTGGGGCTGGCCGTGAGGCCGGCGCAGGAGCGGCTACGCCGCCTGCGCCTGCGTCGTCCTTGCCGTTCTCGCCGCCTCGACTCACTCGTCGATGGCGACGTCCGTCAGCTGGATCCTCGGAGCCTCCGGGTCCAGGCGCACGTTGTACGACCCGCACTGCGGGCAAACCGGCTGAGGCGCGTCCACACTGAACTCGTCGCTGCAATCCAGACACACGCCCGAGACCGGCCTGTGCTCCACGTGCAGCGCCGCGCCGAGGAAGAGCTCGTCGTCCTGGGTGAGCATCGTGAAGTACATGTCGATAGAGTCCTCGGCGAAATCTGCGGCGGGCGTCATGACGACGTACACGTCCGTGACCTTCTTCGCGTCGTTTTCCACGGCCGCGTCGCGCGCGCGGTCGATGATTCCTTGCGTGATGCCCAGTTCATGCACGACGTCCCCCTTCTCCCAGACAGAGCCTCTGGACCGTTTCTTTCCGCACTCGCAGAACGCGCTTGCGCCCGGCCACTTCTCGCTCACCCTCGTCACGGCCCTAACAGATCCGCGGCAGCAGCTCGCCGACCGGCATGTCCAGCACCCTCCGGGTGCCGAGTCGTGTGCGGAGCGCCACGCGGCCTCCGTGCGCGGAGGTGACGGTGCCGATGCGTGTCGCCTGCGCGCCGTACGGCGCCGCGCGCCAGGCGGCGACCACGGCGTCTGCCGTCTCTGCCGCGGTGACGAGGACCATCTTGCCCTCGTTCGCGAGCGTCAGCGGGTCGAGACCCAAGAGCTCGCACACCGAACGCACGCCGGGAGTGACTGGGATGGCCTCCTCGTCGATCTCAATGCCCAGACCCGACTCCTCGGCGACCTCGGCGAGCACGGTGGTGAGGCCGCCGCGCGTTGGGTCGCGCAGAAAGCGGACTCCCGAGCCCGCAGCGTCGACGGCCGCCTCAACGAGATCCCACAGGGGGGCGCAATCGCTCTCCACAGGGGTGCGGAAGTGGAACTCGCCGCGAGCGGCGAGCACCGCCACGGCATGGTCGCCGACGCCGCCGCTGAGGATGACGGCGTCGCCCTCCCGCACGGCCGCCGCACCCAGCTCGTGGCGCACCACGACCTCGCCCACTCCGGTCACGGTGATGAACAGGCCGTCGCAGGCGCCACGCTCGACCACTTTGGTGTCGCCGGTGACGATCAACACGCCCGCCTCTGCCGCCGTGGCAGCCATGGACTGACACAGCAGGCGCAGCTCGCCGAGCAGGAAGCCTTCTTCGATGACGAAGGCGGCGGCCAGAGCCAGCGGTCGCGCCGCCGCTGTCGCCAGATCGTTCACCGTACCGGCGACCGCCAGGCGGCCGATGTCGCCGCCGGGAAAGCGCAACGGCCGCACCACGTGGCTGTCGGTGGTGAAGGCGATGCGGCCGGACGACGAGAGCACGGCCGCGTCGTCGAGTCGTGCGAGCACCGGGTTCCTGAAGGCCGCGACGAAGACATCGTTGACCAGATCGCGGTAGAGCCTCCCCCCGCTGCCGTGCCCGAGCAGGATGCGGTCGCCATGGTCGTCAGTCATCGAGACCCCGGAATCTGTAGCGAGCGGCGCAGGCGCCCTCGCTGCTCACCATACAGGCGCCGACCGGCTCCTGCGGCGTGCAGCGCCGCCCGAAGAGGGCGCAGTCCGTCGGGTCGGTGACGCCGCGCAAGACCTCGCCGCAGCGGCACCCGACCGGCTCGAATGATTCCCCGGTATCCACGAGGAACCGCAGCGCCGCATCGTGGTCGGCGAACTCGGCGCGCAGACCCAGACCGGAGCCGGGGATCACGCCCAGGCCGCGCCAGTCCGCATCGCGCGGCTCGTAGACCCGCTGCATCAGGTCCCGCGCCACCGTGTTGCCCCATGGCTGCACGGCCCTCGTGTACTGATTCTCGACGGCCGGCGTGGTCTGGCGCGCCAGCATGAGGAGCGCCTCCAGGATGTCGCCCGGTTCGAAGCCGGCGACCACGCCAGCGACTCCATAGTCCGCGGCCAGAAAGTCGAAGCACGCGGAACCAGTGATCACGCTCACATGCCCTGGCAGCAGGAACCCGGCGATCGGCGTCTCACCCAGGTCGAGCAAAGCCCTGAGCGCGGGCGGCATGGTCTTGTGCACCGCGAGGACCGAGAAGTTGCGCACGCCCCGTCGGCGTGCCTCCAGGATGGAGGCGGCCGTCGTGGGCGCGGTGGTCTCGAAGCCGATGCCGACGAAGACCACCTCACGCGACGGCTGGGCGGCGGCCAGCTCCACGGCGTCGCGCGCCGAGTAGACCACGCGCACGTCGGCCCCGGCAGCGCGCGCGGCGGCCAGGGAGGTGCACGAAGCCGGCACCCGGATGAGGTCGCCAAACGTTGCCACCGTGACTTCAGGCAAGCCGCAGAGCGCGATCACCGCGTCGAGATCGTGCATCGCGGTCACGCACACCGGACACCCGGGCCCGGAGACGAGACGAACGTCCGGCGGCAGGAGGTCGCGCAGCCCGTAGCGCGCGATGGCCATGGTGTGGGTGCCGCAGACTTCCATGAACGTGCTGCCGGCGCCGACCTCGGCGGCGAGGTCGGCGGCGAGGCGAAGCAGTGCCTCAGCCCTCATCGTCGTCCGGACGATCCGACAAGTCCCCGAGCTCGGCCAGCAGGGCGAGCGTCTCGCGGGCCTCATGCTCGGCGAGGACGTTGATCGCGTAGCCCGCGTGCACGAGCACCCAGTCCCCCACGCCCGCGTCCGGCACCAGGGCCAAGCTGGCGCGCTGTTCCAGGCCTTCAGCAGCGATCGTCGCCATCTGGCCGTCGATGGAGAGGACGCGCATGGGAAGAGCGAGGCACATGCCTGGTCCGATCTGCCGGGGCCGTCGTCTAGAGCTCGCCGCGCCGTCTGAGCGCAGTATAGCCCGCCACCGCAGCCTGCCCCAGAGAGACCCCGCCGTCATTGACCGGGACGAGGCCCCCGCTGATGACGCGAAAGCCCTCCCCTTGCAGGGTGTCCTCACAGAGCTCGGCGAGAAGCCGGTTCTGGAAGACGCCGCCGCTCAGCGCCACGACCGCCAGACCGTTCGAGGCGCGCACCCCGCGGCACAAGTCCGCCACCAATGCCTCCAGCGTCGCGTGCAGGCGACCCCCGACCACGCCTGCGGGCCGCCCGGCCTCCAAATCAGTGAGGACACCGTCGAGCAAGGGCGCCAGGCGAACGACGGCCGGCCGGGCGCCGACCCCGCGGCCGTTCTCCTCGACGTGGTCGGACGCCGGCAGAATCGGCGCGGCGGCGGCCACACGGGGGTCTCCTTCGAGGACGTACTCGTAGGGCATCGAGCCCCGCCGCGAGCGCATCTCCAGTTCAATGGCCGCCTGTCCCTCGTAGCTGACTGCGAGGCGTACGCCGGCGAGCGCCGCGACCGCGTCGAAGAGCCGACCGCAGCTCGTCGTGAGGGGGGCGTTGGTGCGAGTCTCCACCTGTCTCACCAGCGCCGCGATGGCCTCCTCGTCAGGCTGATCCTCCAGGAAACAGGTGTTGGAGCGCAGCAGCGACGTCGCGCGCTCGAGACCGGCTTGACCGAGCGTGACGAACGACCAGCCGAGTGCGGTGCGCCAAGGTCTGCGGATAGCCAGGGCGCCACCGGGAAGCGGCAGCTCCTCGAGATGGGCGACTCGCCGGTAGCCCGCGAGGTCGCACACCAGCACTTCGCCGCCCCAGAGCACGCCGTCGTCGCCGTACCCGAGACCGTCCATGCTCACGCCGATCACGGGACTCTCCAGTCCCGCTTCCACCATCGTCGCAGCCACGTGGGCGTGATGGTGCTGCACCGCCACCTTCTCGTCGGGCAGCGCCAGCGCGTACTTGGTCCCGAGGTATTCCGGGTGCAGATCGTGAGCTACCACCTCGGGGTCGATGCGGAAGAGCTGTCGATAGGCCCGAATGCCCTCCTCGAAGCTCTCCAGCGTCTCCAGGTTCTCGAGGTCGCCGATGTGGTGGCTGAGGAAAGCGTTGGCGTCGCGCGTCAGGCAGAACGTGTTCTTGAGCTCAGCGCCGCAGGCAAGCACCTGGGGGAGGGGCCGCGGGAGGGGCACGGGGAAAGGAGCGTAGCCCCGGGCCCGGCGCAAGAGCCGCGGCTGCCCGCCGCGCACCTGGACGACCGAGTCGTCACAGCGCGCGGCGATCGCTCGATCATGCATCAGGTACGCGTCGGCGACGCCGTCAAGGCGGCAGATCTCGTCCCGATCCATGACCATCGGCTCATCCGCCAGATTGCCGCTGGTCATGACGAGGGGGCGCGCGGACTCTCGCAGCAACAGGATGTGGAGCGGCGTGTAGGGCAGCATGACTCCGAGGTACCGCTGGCCGACGGCGACCTCGGGATCGATGGTCGCCGCTGGTCCCGGGCCGGCTGCCGCCATCGACGGGCCGGCCCCGGCTGGGTCACCGACCTCCGGTCCCAGCTCCCCGGCGAGCCCGATGTCCCGCCATTCGAGGAGCACGATCGGGTGCTCCGGCGACACCAGGAGTTCCTCCTCCGGCGCCGTCACACGGCAGTGCCGGCGCAACTCGTCGACACCGGACACCATCACGGCCAACGGCTTGTGGGGGCGTCGCTTGCGCGACTTCAGGCGCCCCACGGCGTCGCCGTCGGTGGCATCGCAGGCGAGATGGAAGCCGCCGAGGCCTTCGACGGCAACGATCGCGCCACCGCGCAGCAGGGCGGCAGCCTCACGGACGGGCGCGGCCGGATCCTCGGGCGCGCCAAACGCTCGCACCACGAGTGCGCCGTCCTGAGCGCGGCTCAGCAACTCAGTCCGCGGGCCGCACACCGGGCATGCGGTGGGCTCGGCATGGAAGCGGCGGTCGAGCGGATCCAAGTACTCACGGCGGCACGCGGGACACATCGGGAAGCGCCGCATCGTCGTGCGCCCTCGGTCGTAGGGCAGGTCCTCGATGATGGTGAAACGGGGGCCACAGTTGGTGCAGTTGGTGAAGGGGTAAGCGTAGCGCCGGTCGTGCCGGTCGAGCAACTCCCGGCGGCAATCGTCGCAGGTCGCGATGTCCGGCGACACGAGCTGATACTCCCCGGTCGCGGCGGCGCTCTCGAAGATCGCGAAGCCGGTGACGCCCTCCGGCTCCGCCGGCCCGCGCGTGAGGACGGCGATGTGCGACCGTGGCGGCGCCTCACCCGGCAAGGCGGCCACGAAGGCCTCGACTTCGTCTTCGGGGCCCTCGATGTGGATCTCCACGCCGGCGGACGTATTGCGCACCCAGCCGGCGAGGCCGTGGCGTTGGGCCAGCGAATAGACGAACGGCCGAAAGCCGACGCCCTGCACCACACCGCGCGCCCGAAGTCGCGCCGCGACCGTCCGCGAGGATGGGGAGAGGCTGCGCCGTCTCTTGCGTTCACCAGACGGGAGGATGGAGGAGAGTCGCAATCTGTCGCTCCCGGTCACGTCGTCGACTCGTCAACCACAGACGCCTGTGACCGGGACCCCTCTCTGAAGGTGGTGTCGAGGAGAGCCAGGATCTCTCCGCGCATCTCGTCCACGAGCTCCGGCATCGCGTCCTGAAGCTCCGGACTGAGGTGGTCGCTGAACGTGAGGTTGTCGCTGATCTCCACGGCGAGGACGTGGATGTCCTCGTCGCGCGGCACGTGGCCGCCCAGCTGCCGGCCGAGCTCCATGGCGGTGGCGAAATTCGCGTCGTGCACGTTGTTCAGGTGCATGGTCTCGCGCAGCGCGTCGCCGTCGAATCGATACCAGTCGCCGGGACGCCCCTCACGAGTCTTGATCGAATCCAGGACGATGAGGCGGTCGAACCCTTCGACCACCTCGAGCAGCTCGAGCCCCCCAGCGCAGCACTCCTCGCGGATGGTGAGCCCCGGGACCGGCCCCAGCCTCCGGCTGAGGTGCTGGGCGACGCGGATGCCGACGGCGTCGTCGCCCAAGATCGGGTTGCCCATGCCGAGGAGCAGTGTCGTCACGGCCGGTGCCCCGTCGAACGAGGCGCCGGCCGGCCTGGAGTCCCGGCTAGCAGCCGCGGCGGAACTCATGCGTCACCTCGCCGCCGCGACGCACGCGCACCCTGAGCGGCATCTGACCAGGCATGCTGTGCGTCGCGCAGCTGTAGCACGGGTCAAAGGCGCGGAAGGCCATCTCGATCATGTTGAGGATCCCCTGATCGGGGTCGGTTCCCGGTTCGATCAGCGTCTCGGCGACCTTCCGGGTGACCATCTGGATCGGCGCGTTGTTGTTGGTTGTCCCGACGATCAGGTTGGCGCTGGTGCAGATGGCGTTCGCGTCGCACGTGTAGTGGTGGGTCAGCGTGCCGCGCATGGCCTCCACGATCCCGATGCCCTCCCCGGTGACCCGCTGCGGGATCACGCGGAACTGATCGCCGATGATCTCCGGATCGTCGCAGTACATCTGCAGGGTCTCCGCGTTCTGCACCATCTCCACGAGCCGGGCCCAGTGCTGCGCCAGCAGCAGCCGGCTCGGGTGCGCGCCGAGGGTGGCGAACATCTCCTCGAACGCCTCCTGGGCCCTAGGCGTCGCCATGCGATCCGCCACGTTGAGACGAGCCAGGGGCGTCGCACAGTAGATCGAGGTGTCGATGCCCTCCTTGAAGCCTTTCCAGCCGCGCTGCTTGAGATACGGGAACTTGAGGTACGTCCACGGCTCCACGTGCTCCGCCACGTACTCGGCGTAGTCCCCGGCTTCGTAGCGATGCAGCTCCTTGCCCTCGAAGTCGACGACGCGCACCTGCCCGTCGTAGAAGTCCGGAGCGTTGTTCCCGTCGACGAGACCCATGTTGTGGACGTCGAGCGTGTAGGGGCCGTTGGCGATGACGTCGAGATACGTCGGGTTCGCGAGCACGATGTCGCGGAAGAGTTGCAGCGAGAACTGCGTGAACTCCAACAGATCCGCCACCATCGGCCTGATCTCCAGGAGCTCCTCCAGCTTGAGCCCCTTGGCGACGCCGCCGGGGATGCACCAGATGTCCTGCGTGGAGCGACCGCCGATGATGCGCTGGATCTCCTGCGCCTTGGAGCGCGAGGCGATCACGGCTCCGCCGATCTCGAGGCCGACCTTGGCCACCACGCCAAGGACGTTGCGGATGGCGGGGTCCGCGTCGGGCCCGAGCACGAAGTCGGGCGCCGCCAGGGCGTAGAAGTGGGCGATGTGGCTGTGGATGTAGTGGGCGTTGTAGTACATGCGGCGCAGCTTCACGGCCAGCGGCGCGACCTCCCCGCCGAAGCAGCCGTCCACGGCCTTGGCGCTCGCCATGTGGTGGCTGGCCGGGCAGACCCCGCAGATACGCGTGACCAGGCGCGGCAACTCTTCGATCGGCCGCCCCACGACGAAGCGCTCGAAGCCGCGCAGCTCGGGGATCTGGAAGTAGCAGTCCTCCACGGCCCCGTCGTCGTCCAGGAAGATCTCGATCTTGCCGTGGCCCTCGAGCCTGGTGATGGGGTCGATGCTGATCTTCCTGCTCATTGCCGGACGCTCCTTTGCAGCAGTGAGGCCGGCATGCCGAAACGATAGGCGAAGCCGACGAAGTCAGGCAGGCCGTCGACGATGCGCTCGATCTCGGCCGGATCGGTGCTGTCGATCACCGAGACGACGGCCGAGAGCAGCTTCGCACCCTGATCGACGACGCCTGGAAGCGGTCCGTAGCAGCCGCGACAAGGGATACCGCTCGATGGACACCGCGCCCCGCAGCCGGACCGCGTCGCGGGGCCGGCGCATAGGATCCCTTGCTCGAGCAGGCAGGCCTCGGGGTCGATCATGATCTGCCAGGGCCGGTAGAAGTGCTTGATCCGTTTCTCGCTCTTGACGCGGGCGCAGTCCTCGCACAGGGCCCTGTCCGACGCGCCAACCACGGAGCCGACCGCCGGCAGGTCGCCGGCCACCACGGCCTGCAGAACGGCCTTGACCTGGTCGGCGGCCGGCGGACAACCAGGGACGTAGTAGTCGACCGGCACGATGTCGTCCAGCTTGTAAACGTGCTTGTAGAAGCCGGGGATCGTCAGCGTGCTGCCGTTGACGCCGCTCTCCGGCAGCGGCAACGTCTTGTTGCCCCTCTCGATGGTCGGGTTGTGAAGGTACGCCGTACTCAGAATCTCATCGCGCGACGTCAGGTTGGCGAGCCCCGGGATGCCCCCGAGGTGGGCGCACGAGCCGAACGCTACGAGCAGCTTACTCTTGGCGCGCAGCAGCTTGGCGAGGTGCTCGTTCTCCGAGTTGCGCACCGCCCCGTTGAAGATGGTGAGGTCGAGCTCGCCGTCCTCCATCGCCTCGATGTCGGCGTACTTGCCGTCCACGGCTATGGGCCAGAGGCGGATGTCGGCCGCGGCGGCGACGTCGAGGATGAACTCGTCGGTGTCGAGGACGGCGACGTCGCAGCCGCCACAAGCCGCGGCCCAGTAGAGGGCGATCTGCAGTTTGTCACTGGCCACGGGTCACCTCTCTCCTGCGTCGCCGGCGAGCGCCATCTTCACCGGGCTCGGACCCAGCTCCCGGAGACGCTCGGTCATGTCGTCGACGATGTCGGCGAAGCGCTTGCCCTCGCTGGCGCTGACCCACTCGAGGCGCACGCGCTCCTCCTCGATGCCGAAGTCGGCGAGCATGCGCTTGAGCAGCGGCATGCGCCGCATCGTCTTGTAGTTGCCCTCAGAATAGTGGCAGTCGCCTGGGTGGCAGCCGCAGACGAGCACACCGTCGGCGCCGTCGGCGAGCGCCTTGATGACGAAGGTCGGGTCTATGCGCGCCGAGCACATCACGCGGATCACGCGGATGTTCGGCGCGTAGTGGATACGACTGGTGCCGGCGAGGTCGGCCCCGGAGTACGAGCACCAGTTGCAGAGGAAGCCGACGATCTTCGGTTCGAACGTCATCCCAGCACCCCCGCTATCTCGGCGAAGATCTGCGCGTCGGTGAAGTGCCTGGCCTTGATCGCCGCCGATGGGCAGGTGGCGACGCAGGCGCCGCACGCTTTGCACAACGCGCTGATCACGTGGCTGCGGCGCTCGGCCGCATCGAACTCGATGGCGGAGTACGGACAGATCTCGTTGCACACGCGGCAGCCCGAGCAGCGGTCCTCGTCCACCTCGGCGAACATGGCGTCAATCTCGAGCTTGCCCTTGGAGATCTTGCCGAGGATCCGGCCTGCCGCGGCGCGAGCCTGCGCGACCGAGTCCGGGATGTCCTTGGGCGCCTGGCAGGCGCCGGCGATGTAGACCCCGTCGGTCGTGGTCGCCACCGGGTCAAGCTTGGGATGGCTTTCAATGAACCACCCGTCCTTGTCCTGGCTGATGTTGACGAGATGCGCGACCGATTCCGCGTCCTCGCGCGGCTCCATGCCGACCATGAGGATGATGAGATCGGCGGGCAGCTCGATAGTCTCCCCGGAGAGCTGCTCGTCGACGGTGATGAGCATCTCGCAGTCGTCGCCGGGGTCAGCTCGCCTGACCACCGGATGCTCGCCCTTGCCGTACATGAGGAACAGCGTCTTGACCTCAGCGCTGCGGCGGTAGAAGTCCTCACAGCCCTTGCCGAACGCGTGCATGTCCACGTACACGTCGGAGACGTAGCTGGCAGGCAGAGCGGACTTGACCTCGTGCGCGTACTTGAGCGCGGTCATGCAGCAGACGCGGGAGCAGTAGCCGTTGAACTCCTCGCTGCGACTGCCGACGCAGTGGACCACCGCGACGTACTGGGGCAGACCCCCCTCCTTGGTCTCGATCCGTCCCGCACGGAGCATACGCTCGAACTCGAAGGACGTGACGACGTTCGGCAGCTTGCCGTACCCGAAGTGAGTCGCGCGCGCCGCGTCGAACTCGCGATACCCCGTGCAGACGATGACACTGCCGACGTCGACCTGCCGCTCCTCCTCGGCACCGTCCGGCCCGTGAACGGCGATCGTCGCCTTGAAGTTGCCGACGAATCCGTCCAAGCGCTTCAGCTCGCTGTTCACCATCACGTCGACGTCCGGGTGTTCGACGACCCGAGTGATCCGGTCGGTGAGCATGTCGCGCGCCGAGTCCAGGTAAGGGGCCGTGAGATCGACGCGGCCGACGTTGCCGCCGAGGCCCGGCTGGCGCTCGACGAGGTAGACGAGCTCGCCTGCGTCGGCGAGCTCAAGGGCGGCCGTCGTACCGGCGATGCCGCCGCCGATGACCAGGGTGTTGGGGCACATGTCGACGGTGAGCCGCTCGAGAGGTTCATGGTGCGCGACCCGGAGGACCGCCGCGCGCACCAGGTCTTCGGCCTTCTCCGTCGCCGCGACCGCATCGTCGTGCACCCAGCTGCACTGCTCGCGGATGTTGGCCATCTCGACCAGATACGGGTTGAGGCCGGCCGTCTCGGCAGCGCGACGGAACGTGGGCTCGTGCATGCGCGGGCTGCAGGCGGCGACCACCACGCGCTCGAGCCCGTGGTCGGCGATGTCCTGGGCGATCATCTCCTGCCCAGGGTTGGAACACATGTACTTGTAGGAGCGCGACACCGCGACACCGGGCATGGACGACGCGGCTTCAGCGACGGCGTCGCAGTCGACCATCTTGGCGATGTTGGTGCCGCAGTTGCAGATGAACACGCCCGTTCGCGGCTCAGCCATTACGCCCACCTCCTCAGGCCGCGCGGAGCGGCGTGGCCGGTTCGGCGCCTCGGCGCGCCGCTTCGTCGCCCTGGCGCGAGCGCGCCAGGGCGATCGCCCGGACGTGGGCCAGGTAGATGGCCAGCGGGCGGTACGCCAGGTGCGACCACTTGCTGAAGGGCACCTCGAGGGCGAGCATCGGGACGACCAGCGAGAGGTGCACGATATAGGTCACGTTGGCGGCCACGTCGAGACCGCTGCGGTGCAGGATGTGCTGCAGGATCCCGGTCAGCGCTACCACCAGGATCAGAACGAGGAAGATCCAATCGGACTCGTGCGAGTGCTGGTACTGCGGCGCCGACTTCTTCGTACGGTTGCGGAGAAAGAGGATCGTGGAGACGACGAGTCCGGCGGTCGCGAGATAGCCAAGCACGTGGACTCTCCAGTCGATGCTCGGCCCGCTCGCCATCTCGGCGAGGAAGAACATGATCAGCACGAGCATCACCACGTAGCTGAGCATGAGCGCGAGGTGAGTCACCCACGGGGCTTTGCGATCACACTGGCTGTAGCGGATCTGCGTGAGGAAGTGGGCGGGCAGCATCCAGAGACTGCGGACATAGCCGCCCAAGCTCGTCCGCAGTGTCTTGTCTCGGCCCATGGTGAACCACCACATGCGAGTCGCGTTGCTGAGCAGGAGCACCAGCAGCACGACGGCGAGCGCCCAGTCGAAGATGTGGATGGCCGAGCTGGGCAGGAAGGCGTTGGGCCCGTCGTAGTCTGCGAGACTGCCTTGTGACAGCCCGAACAGCGAGAAGGCGATCGCCGTGATCACCGCCACCAGAATGATGGCGCCCAACTCCCAGCGCCACGAGCGGTAGAAGAGGCGTGAGATGCCCGTCCAGTCGTAGCGCGACGTGAGCCAGCGCCGCAGGCTCATCATCGTCTCGCCCGGCTCGGCATCGCGCGGGCACTGATCCGAGCACTCGCCGCAGTAGTAGCACAGCCACGGGTCGAGGTCCCCCTCGAGCTTCTCCTCGAGGCCCAACTGCAGGTTGCGCATCGGTTTGCGCGGGAAGACGTATGGGTCCTGCGAGAAGGGGCACACCGCGGAACAGTTGCCGCAGTGGTAGCACTTCATCACGTCCTCGGCCCCGTAGGGCTCGAGCTCCTCGATCAGCTTGGGGTTGGCCCTGATCGCCATCGCCACCTCCTAAGACGCTGGGACGAGGTTCTTTGCGCGAGCCTCGATGTCGGAAAGACTCAGGCTCGCGAGACTCTGGAGTCCGCGCCCGGTCATGGCGCCCTCGAGGGCCCGTGCGGCCACCGCCGACGCTTGGGCCACGGTGTCGGGGATGTCCTTTGGCCCCTGGCAGACGCCCGCCACGTACACGCCGCCGCGCTCGGTGCCCGTGGGATCGCCGTTGTAGTCGGCCTCTGTGAACCATCCGTACTCGTCCCGAGGCACGCCGAGCATGCGCGCGAGCTCGTCCGATCGTTCCGCGGGGACGAGCCCGACGGCCAGCAGCACCATGTCGACGGGGAATTCCACGACGCTGTCACTCAGGATGTCCTCGCCCTTGATGACCATTTGGCCAGCATGGTCGGTCACCGTCGCCGACCGGCCACGGACGATGAAGGTGCCCTCATCCTGGATGCGTTCGAAGAAGGCTTCATAGCCCTTCCCGAAGGCGCGCATGTCGATGTAGAACTCGTAGCAGGCGGCGCCCGGCAGCTTCTCCTTCACGAGGTGCGCGAACTTGAGGGAGTACATGCAGCAGACGCGCGAGCAGTAGGCGTTGTAGTTCGCGTCCCGCGAACCGACACAGTGGATGATGGCGACGCTCTTCGGCGACTCCCCTTCGGGGTCCAACACCCACTCGTCGACCTTCTTGCGCTTGTTGTGCCGGAGGGACTTGGTGACGATCCTCCCGCCTGTGGGACCAGAGGCGTTGGTCAGGCGTTCGAACTCGAGGGCGGTCAGTACGTTGGGCTGTACGCCATAGCCGTAGCGCTCGAGCCGCGAGGCGTCGAGCACCTCGTAACCCGTCGCCACGATGACGCTGCCCACCTCCAGCTGCAGTACCTCGCCACGGGCATCGAGGTCGATGCACTCCTTGGGACACTTCTTGGCGCATGCGCCGCACTTCTGCCCGTTGGTCTGCACGAACGTGCAGGACGCCTCATCCACGATGTAGGCGTTCGGCACTGCCTGGGGGAAGGGGATGTAGATCGCCTTGCGGTCGGCGATTCCAGCATCGAACTCGCTCGGCACCTTCACCGGACACACATCGCTGCAGATCCCGCAGGCGACGCAGGCGTCCTCCTTGACGCGCCGAGCGTGGCGCAGCACCGTCGCTCGATACGCCCCGGCGACACCGCTGATCGACTCCACCTCAGAGTAGCTGAGCAACTCGATCATTGGGTGCTGGCCGACGGCGACCATCTTGGGCGTCAAGATGCAGGCGGCGCAGTCGAGGGTGGGAAAGGTCTTGTCGAACATCGCCATGTGGCCGCCGATCGTGCCGGTGCGCTCAACAAGATAGACCCTCTTGCCCCCGTCGGCGATCTCGAGCGCTGCCTGGATACCGGCGATGCCTCCCCCGATCACGAGCGTGGCCGGGTTCCACTTCGTGTCCATCGGCCGCGCCGCGAGCGTGAACGGGACGCCGTAGACCGCGCAGGCGGCGATGGCCTTGGCGCGCTCCGTGGCGCCGTCGCCGCTCACGCCGTGCTCGCGGAACGATGCGAGCCGTACTTCGTCAGGCTCGCGCCCAGCCAAAGACATGGCTCGCGTGAAGGCCGGCTTGAAGAACCCCGGCGAGTCGCCGGCGATGACGATCCTGTCCAGCTCGTCGGCGGCGATCTCGTCGGCCATCGCCTCCGGATCGATGCGCGGCAGAAGGCCGAGTGAACGCACGGACTCGACCAGCGGCAGGTTCGCCATATAGTGACCCACCGCCTCAAGATTGGCGCCGTCGCCGGTCTCGACGCCGACCCGGCAGATGTAGACCCCGATCCTCATCAGCTCCTCCATCACCGCGGTCGCAGCCCGGGTGGTCCCGAGGAACGCCGCCGTCGTCCGTCCGCACGCCCTGCTGATCGATACTATCCACACCCTACTTCGCGTCAAGTGATTCCGCGCACAAATGGGGTGAACACCCTAGACGCGGCCACCAGAGTACGCTCGCACCCGTCCCTGGCGGCCACCCCCTGAGCCTGCGGGACCACCGTAGCGAGCCTGTGAGGTATTGCCTGGGCCATTCCGGGGAGATATCGTGATGGAGGTCACATGCGTGGTCGTCTAGGGTGGGTATCCTAGCGCTGCCTCGGAAGAGGTCACCGAGGCAGCCATCCGCTGGAGGGGCGGTCTTGAACCTGCAATCGACGCTTCGCTATCTGGACCCGTTTCGCGGACGAGCCGCTCGTCGTCGCATCAGCGAGGACGAGCGCGCCACCCTTCGCATGATCAACCAGAAGGTGGCGGCCAAGCAGTCGCTGAACGACCTCGCCGACTTCCTGTTCGAGCGCACACGCGAGCTCATCCCTTGCGACCGCATCGGGCTGGCGTTCGTGGACGAGAGCGAACGGCGCCTCGTTGCTCACTATGCGCGCGCCAACTACCAGCCGCTGCGGCTGACAAAGGGCTACGTCGCCGACCTCGGAGGCGGCTCGCTCGAGCACGTGATCAAGAGCGGCGAGCCGCGCATCATCGACGACCTCGAGGCCCACGCGCGGGAGAACCCCACCAGCCACGCGTCCGGACTGCTCGTGCGCGAGGGCGTCCGCTCGAGCCTCACCTGTCCACTCGTCGTCGAGGGCCGCGTCGTCGGCTTCCTGTTCCGGGACGCCTGCCGCCCGGATGCGTTTGACAGCCACCACGTGCAGCTCGAGATGGCGATCTCGGAGCGTCTCAGCCAGGCAGTGGAGAAAGCCTGGCGCATCGAGCAACTCACCGCCGCGAACCACGCCTACCTCGAGATGCTCGCGTTCGTCAGCCACGAGATCAAGAATCCGATCGCCTCGCTGGTCACCGATTCGCGCCTGCTGGCCGACGGCTATCTCGGGCCGCTCGAACCGCAGCAGGTCGAGAAGATGGAGCGAGTGATCGCGAAGGGGCAGTACCTGCTCGACCTCGTCCAGGATTACCTCGACCTGGCGAGGATCGACGGCGGCGGGCTGGAGCTGTCGAGTCGCGAGGACGTGAACGTCGTCGAGGAGGTCATCACGCCCTCGATCGAGCTCGTACGGCCCCAGATCGACCAGGCGGGCATGCGCCTCCAGCTAGGTCTGCCTCCCGGACAGGTGACAGCGGAGTGCGATCCGTCGCTCATCCGAATCGTGCTGGTCAACCTCCTCGGCAACGCCGCGAAGTACGGTCGCGCAGAAGGCGAGATCCGTCTCCGCGTCGTCCGCGACCCCGAGCGTCTGGAGGTCTCGGTCTGGAACGAGGGACCCGGATTCATGCCGGAGGAACGGAGCAAGCTCTTCCAGCGGTTCTCGCGACTTCGGTCCCCGCACGGGGAGAACAAGCGTGGCACCGGCGTCGGGCTGTACAGTTCCTGGAGGATCATTCAGCTGCACAACGGACGCATCAGGGCGCGCTCGGAACCGGGAGAGTGGGCTGAGTTCGCCTTCGAGCTGGCGCAGCCACTCCGGCCTCCGGAGGGATGATGTCCGCCAGACCCGAGACGACCACCGGCGTGCCTGCGAGGCGTGAGCCGGCGCCTGTCGCCCCCGCGGACGACCACACGCGGGCGCCAGGTCGAGGACGACCTCTCGTGGGCCGGGTCGTCCTCGTCAACGCGATCCTCGTCGCGGCCGTCACGGCCGGCTGCACCTTAGCACTCGGTGGCGCCGACACGCGCCGGGAAGCCCTGATCGTCGCGGTGGTCGCGGCGGCGGGCATCGGCGCCGCCGTCCTCGTCAATCACCTGATCGTCGGGCCGGCTCGCATACTCCTGACCGCCCTCACGCGAGCCATGGAGACGATCCACAAGGGCGAGCTCGACTGCCAAGTCGAAGACCGCTGGAGGGACGGCGACCTGCGCCGGCTCTCCGCCTCGTTCAACGCCATGTGCAGACGCCTCGGAGAGGAGTCGCTCTCGTATGCCGAGCGACAGCTCGGCAGCGTCGAAGAGGAACGTCGGCGCATCGGCCGGGAGCTGCACGACGAGACCAGCCAGACCCTGACCGCCACCCTGGTCCGCCTCGACCTCTGCGACCAGGCACTCCAGGATCATGATGCTCCGGAGGCGCACGCCCAGGTCGTCAACTGCAAGACGCTGATCGCCCACACCATCGAGGAACTCAAGCTGATCGTATACGATCTGCGGCCGGTCATGCTCGACGACTTCGGCCTCGTGCCCACGCTTCGCTGGTACATCAAGTCGCACCTCCAGGGCGCCGGCCCCGCGATCGTCACTGACTTCGACGAGGCCGAGATGCGTCTGCCCGGCGACATCGAGACGGCGCTGTACCGCATCACGCAGGAGGCGTTGGCCAACGCGGTGCGCCACTCCGACGCGACCAAGATCCACGTGCGTCTGATCGCCAAGCCGGGGTTCGTCAGCCTTGCGATCATCGACAACGGCAAGGGGTTCGACGCCGGCGCCAGGTCGCGCGGGGACGCGCGAGCCGGGGTCGGGTTGCTCTCGATCAAGGAGCGCGTCGAGCTCTCGGGCGGCACCGTCACCATCGAGTCCGCGGTCGGCCGGGGGACTCGGCTGTACGTGGTCATCCCATTGACCGACGACGATTCCAGTGAGGAGAAGAGATGAACGCTGGCAGGGGTCGGGAGCAGATCAAGGTCCTGCTGGTCGACGACCACGCGATCCTGCGCGAGGGCGTGCATGCGCTGCTTGCTCGCGAGCCGGACATCTTGGTGGTCGGCGAGGCGGGCGACGGGCAGGAGGCGCTCGAGCAAGTGCCCCGGCTCAAGCCCGACGTCGTCATCATGGACATCGTCATGCCGCGCATGAACGGGCTCGAAGCGACCCGCCTCATCGCGGAACGTCATCCGAAGTCGCGCGTTCTCATCCTCAGCATGTACGACGATCACGAGTACGTCGTACAGATCATCCAGGCTGGCGCTTCCGGGTACGTGCTGAAACGCGTGGTCACGGAGGACCTCGTGCGAGCCATCCACGAGGTGCACGCCGGAGGGTCGTTCCTCTACCCGCCCATCGCCGCCAAGCTCATCGGCGACTACCTCAAGGTGACCAAGGGCGAGCGCCGAAACGGGCCGGGCGAGCCGCTCACGGCGAGGGAGCGCGAGGTCCTCAAGCTCATCGCCGACGGCCACACGAATCACGCGATCGCCGAGCAACTCGGACTCAGCCGCAAGACCGTCGACAGCCATCGTTCCAACGCGATGCGCAAGCTCGATCTTCACGACGTCACCGAGGTGGTCAAGTACGCGATCCGGACCGGCCTGATCACGCTGGACTGAGCCGGTCGCCGCGGACGGTATACTCTGCAAGTGATCCAGTGCGCGATCGACCGCTGCGCGCGACCGCACAGCTCACCGAGGAGGGAGCCCGGGACAATGCAGTTGAGCAACCTGCGCCGCATCGCGACCGTCGTCGTGACGGCGGCCGCACTCGCCGCGACCTGCTTCACCGCGGCTCCCTCGAGCGCCGCCGCGGCAACGTACCCGCCGTACCCGTCAAAGCTCATCGTCAAGTCGGAGATGCGCTTCAAGGCGAACCTCGTCCAGCGCAACCTCAAGAGGTCGCCGCAGCTGGTCTTCTTCGGCGGCTCACGCAGCCAGCGATTCGACCCGATCTTCGCACGCCAGCGTTTGCGCCTGCGGTCGGTCAACATCTCGCAGAGCAACGCCAGGCCTGAATCGGCGTGGGGCTACCTCAACTGGTTCTACCGGCGCTGGCCCGACGCGAACGTCCGCTGGGTCTGGGGCATGCAGGTCGGCATGCTGCGCGACCGCGACCTCGATCCCGCCCTGCTCCAGGCCCGGCGCTTCTACCGGTACTTCCCGGACGACCTCCTCGCCAGCCAGCGCCAACGTCTGCCCGACTCGGTGGCCGAGATGCCGCGCGCCTACGGCTACATGCGCAACCGCTATTCTTCGCTAGGCATGCTGCTTTGGAGCACGTACGACCGTCGCCGCGCCAAGGGCTACACGCTCAACCAGTCGCTCGACGCATACATCGCGAAGATGCTCCGCCAGCCGCGCGAGGCGGTGGGCCCGGACACGCGAGCCCGCGTCTACTTCGAGCAGACGATCCAGCTGCTCAACGAGCACGGCACCACGCCGGTCCTCGTGCTCATGCCGATACACCCGCGAGTGTTGCGCGTCATGAAGGCGCACGGCATGGGCGGCTCAAGGGAGGCGCTCCGCCAGTACCTGGCGGAGCTCGGCGAGACGCTCGACATCAAGGTACTCGACTTCACCCGCATCCAGAGTTTCAACGGCAAGTCGGGCTGGTTCTACGACGGCGTGCACATCACGCGCCGCAACTCGAACCGCGTGATCACAGCCATCAGGGCACAGGCGGGCGAGTACCTCAAGTAATCGGCGGCGGTGCGGCCGGCTCCGCCGTCATCCCTGGCGGCTCTTTCGCCGCACGCAGCAGCCGTGACGCGTTCTCTGTGCGGTAGGCTTGCCGCGATCCACGATCGGGGAGGACGGGTGGAGTCGAACGAGGGAACGGTGGCTCGATTGTGGCGCAAGGCGGTCGATCTGGCGCAGATCGTACTCGCCCACAATCTGCCCAAGGTCGCCGCCTCTCTCACCTACTTCACGGTGCTCTCGCTGCTCCCGGCGCTCATCGTCGTGGTCGCGCTCCTCGGTATCATCGGGCTCTCGTCCGACGCGGTGCACACCTTGTTGGACACGCTCGGCGATGCCGGCGCACCCTGGGCGGCGGAGTTCATCTCCGATGCCCTCGATTCGGTGGTCACCTCGCAGAGCTCGGGGGTGGTGCTGATCATCAGCCTCCTGGGGTCGCTCTGGGCGGCCTCCGCCTACGTCGGCGCCTTCACCTGGGCGTCCGACACGATCTACGGGGTCACCCGGCGACTGCCGTTCTGGAAGGGCCTGCCGCTGCGCGTCGCACTGGCCCTTCTCCTGCTCGCATTGCTGACTGTGGGCACAGCCGTCATCGCCCTGGTCGGCCCTTTCGGCGAGTGGCTCGTCGACCTCACCGGCATCGGCACCGGTCCGCTTCAGCTGTGGGCGTGGATCAAGTGGCCGCTCCTCATCGGGCTCGGCTTGCTGCTCTTCACCGTGTTGTACAGGTTCACCCCGTCGAGGCGCCAGCCCGCCCTCTGGAAGCTTCTGCCCGGCGCTGCAGCCGGTGTCGGCCTTTGGATCCTCGCCTCCGCGGGCTTCAGCGTCTACCTCGATCACTTCGCCTCATACAACCGCGTCTACGGCACGCTGGGCGCCGGCGTGGCCTTCCTCGTGTGGGCATGGATCATGAATCTCGCGCTGCTCGTCGGCGTGGAGCTCAACCGGGAGATCGAGGAGCGGCGTGGGAGCCTCGCCTCGCGTCCCGGCGTATAATCGGGGGCCACGCCAACCGACCCGCCGTGGTGACCCCGTGCCCGAGCTGAACCAACTCCAGCAGGAGCTCCGCCGCCTCGCCGCCGCGCGTGACGTCGTGATCCTCGCCCACAACTACCAGCGCCCCGAGGTCCAGGACGCAGCAGACTATACGGGCGACTCCCTCGAGCTCTCGCGCATCGCACAGAAGGACCCGCACGAGGTGATCCTCTTCTGCGGCGTCCATTTCATGGCCGAGACGGCCTGCATCCTCTCGCCGCAGAAGACGGTCCTCATGCCCGACAAGCGCGCCGGCTGCCCCATGGCCGACATGGTCACGGTGCACGGGCTGCGCGAGCTCAAGAAGAAGCACCCGGACGCCGTCGTGGTCGCCTACGTGAACACGTCGGCAGACATCAAGGCAGAGACCGACGTCTGCTGCACGAGCGCCAACGCCGTCCAGATCGTGGACCGGTTCCCCAAGGACCAGAAGATCATCTTCGTGCCCGACAGGAACCTGGGGGACTACGTCGCCCGCCAGACGGGTCGCGAGGAGACGATGATCCTCTGGCAGGGCTGGTGCCACGTGCACGACGACTTCCGCGCCGCCGAGATCGACGAGATCCGCGCCGCCAACCCGGGTTCGGTGCTCATGGCGCATCCGGAGAGCCGGCGCGAGGTGCTCGATATCGCCGACGTCGTCACCAGCACGTCCGGGATGCTGCGCTACCCGGGCACGAGCGACGCCAAGACCTTCGTCGTCGCCACCGAGACGGGGCTCCTCTACCGGCTTGGCATCCTGTATCCGGACAAGCGGTTCATCCCGGCCTCGAACAAGGCCATCTGCCCCAACATGAAGCTCACGACGCTCGAGCGGTGCATCGCCACCCTCGGTGACGAGTGGGACGACGTGCTCGATCACGAAGTGACGGTGCCGGAGCAGACTCGCGTCAAGGCCCTCCAGGCCGTGGAGCGCATGCTGGCCTAGCGAGGCAGCGCCGCGCGGCCGCTGCGAGCCCACCACGGCCGCATCGCGTCACCTGCTCGCGGACGCCTCCGCCGGCTCGCGATCGGCGCACGGGGCGGTCAGATCTCGTACATGGGCTCGCCGGACCGGAGCCGGCGCTCGCGCAGGGCGAGATCGCTGATGGTGGTACGGGCGAGTACTCCGTCATACGCCGCGCCGGCCGCCCGCCACACGGCACGGGAACCGTTGAGCTCCTCGGACTCGCACTCTGCGGGCGCACACGCCGCAACGTCGCCGACGCCGTCCAGGGCCTCGACGATGTCCAGGACCGTGAGCTGGTCGGGCCTGCGGACGAAGGTGAACCCGCCGCCGACGCCGCGACGGCCGCTCACCAGTCCGGCGCGACGCAGGCCCGCGAAGAGCTGCTCGAGGAACTGCTCGGGGATGCC
>DASRZL010000076.1:0-2740 GCA_035686425.1 Thermoleophilia bacterium | reverse complement strand
TCACGTCAGCGCTTCCCGCGCCCCGGGCCGCGGGAAACCGTTGCGCCCCCGAGTCGCCGCCCGACCGGTCCGGTACAGTGAGGCCATGCTCACCGGCCCGCAGAGGATCCAGGCCGTCATCGACGCGGCGCAGGCGGAGGGTCGCGCCGCGCTTCTCGTATGCCTGCCGTCCGCCCAGCCGACCTCGTGGCTCGTCGCGGCCGCGCGGGCGTGCACCGCGGCCGGCGCGGACCTCCTCGAGGTCCAGGTGCGGTATCCTCGCCACCCCGCGGTGGTGGTCGAGATCCTCGGCGCCGTGGCGGGGGAGGTGGGAGCGCCCTGCCTTCTGTGGACGGATGTCAACGTGGTGCGCGACTTCGCGCTCACGGAGGCTCAGCCGTGGCGCCTCGTTCCGGCCTGCGTCGAAACCGGCGTCGCGGGCGTGGCGGCGCCCGTGGTGAGCGCGCACGCGGAGGCGTTCGCCCGCGCCTGCGGCGAGGACCTTGCTCACATCCCGTTCGTCTCTCCGGAGCAGACGCCGGAGGCGCTCAAAGCGATCTGCGGCAACGGCCCGGCGTTCGCCTACGCCATCGGCGTCACGACGAGCCCGCCCACGGACCCCGGCGTCTTCGACGAGGTCGCGAACTTCCTGGATGCCGTGCGCACCGCATCCGGCGCGCCTGTCTTCATCGGCGCCGGCGTGGGCACGCCGGCTCAGGCCGCGCTGGCGGCCACGTTCGCCGACGGCGTGGCCGTCGGGAAGGCCGCGTTCCAGACGCTCGAGGGCGCGGCCCGGGAGGGGCGCGACCCGATCGGCGCGCTGGCGTCGCTCGTCGGCGAGCTGCGGCACGCCGTGGAGCGCCGGCAGGACTAGCGAGCCGTGCCGGCCGGCGAGGCGCTGCCGGTGCACGCGAGAGCGGCTACGACGTGACGTCGTCGGGCTCGAGGCCGGCGGCGACGTCGCCCGGCGCGAACCCAGCCACGGTGTCGTCAGCATCGTCCGCGACCGCGCCCGCGTCCACGAGGTCGAGCACCAGCTCGGCCTCGGCGTCCGGCAACTCCTCGACCGCGCGAAGCTTGCGCTCCATGGCGCGCGTGCGCACGCCGGTCTCGTCGATGGTGCGGCCGGCGGTGTCGAGCTGCCGCTTGACCTTGGCGAGCACATCGCCGAACTTGCCGAACTCCGTCTTGACCGCGCCGAGCACGCGCCAGACCTCGACCGCCTGCTGCTCGATCGCCAGCGTCTGGAAACCCATGCGCAGACTGCTGAGCAGAGCCGCCAGTGTCGTGGGCCCGGCGACGACAACGCGGAACCGCTGCTGTAGGTCCTCGACCAGCGCCGGCTGGCGCACGACCTCCGCGTAGAGCCCCTCGGTGGCCAGGAACATGATGCCGAAGTCGGTGGTGTGCGGCGGTTTGACGTACTTGTCGTGGATGGACTGCGCCTCTACGCGAACCGCCCGCGCGAGCGCGTCGGTCGCGCGCAGCGTCGCCTCCGCGTCGGCGACGTCGGCGGCGTCCTGGATGCGCACGTAATCCTCCTGCGGCAGCTTGGAGTCGATGGGCAGCCACACGCAGCTGCCGCGCTCGTCCTTGGGGCCGGGCAGCTTGACCGCGTACTCCACCATCTCACGTGAGCCCGGCTCCACGTGCACGTTGCGCTCGAACTGCCCGGGCGCGAGGATCTCCTCGAGCAGCGCGCCCAGCTGGACCTCTGCCCAGGTGCCGCGCGCCTTGACGTTGGTGAGCACGCGCTTGAGGTCGCCGACGCCGGTGGCCAGGGTCTGCATCTCCCCCAACCCCTTCTGCACCGACTCGAGCTGGTCGCTGACCAGCTTGAACGACTCGCCGAGACGCTTCTCGAGCGTGGACTGGAGCTTCTCGTCGACGGTGGTGCGCATCTGCTCGAGCTTCTTCTCGTTGCCCGCCTGCAGCTCGATGACCCGCGTGTCGATGGTCGTGCGGATGCCGTCCAGCGCCGTCTGATTGGAGGTGCTGAGCTCCGCCAATCGCTTGGAGACGCCGTCCAGCTGCGCGCGCTGCACCTCGGCCATGCTGCCCAGGGTCTTGGCGAGCATCTCGTTGCCCGAGGCGAGGCCGCGAGTGAGCTCTTCACGGGAGGCGCGCGACGAGCGCTCCGCCTCTTCGCGCGCCGCGCGCAGCTCCGCGCGCACGTCCGCGCGACCCTGGGTGCCCGCCCCCGAGCGCACGAGCAGCACGACGAGCAGCACGACGTTCGCCGCGCCGAGAAGCAGCAGCAGCCACACAATCGAATCGGTCATGCCCGGCCTCCGGGATCGCCGCGTGGACAGGAGGCCCACGAGGGGGCCACCGCAGCGATGCTACTGCCAAGGTCGGACAGAGCGGTCGCCGGTGGCGACGCGGAGCGGGCGGCTCCGCTTCGTCCTGGGGCGCGGCAGCCGCGCCGGGGAAGCGCTCTCGGAGCTAGGCGCGCCCCTCGGAGTCAGCCTTCACCTTGGGCTTGGCCTTGGGCTTGGCCGTCGGCTTGGCCTTGGCCTTGGGCTTGGCCTTGGGCTTGGCTTTGGCCTTGGCCGCCGGCTTGGCCTTCGCCCTGGTCGTGGCCTTGGGCTTTGCGGCGGCCTTACCTCTGGCGTTCGTGCGCGGCGGCCGCGCCGGACACTCCGGATCGATGCAGACCCTCCAAGGGCCGCGGTTCGTCGTCACGACGACCATCGGGGCGCCGCAGGTCTCGCAGGTCTCGCCCGTCGCGGCCAGGTCGCCGCGCTGCGGCAGTGGGTAG